>NZ_NEIU01000006.1:0-340559 GCF_002113595.1 Pseudomonas sp. B3(2017) | reverse complement strand
CCCCACCTCCCCCTACGAATCCCCCGACTCGCGCAAGCTCAACGAAGCCGCCGAGCGCGCCCTCGACCATTACCTCAACCCGATTGCCGTCCCCGGCTCTACGCTGAAGATCAGCAAGCTCTACGCCATCGCACCCGCCGCCGACAACGAGGAACTGCTGGCCGACGCCTGCGAGACCCTGACCTCGGCCAAGGTCATGGCCAACAACTTTGCGGGGCTGCTGGACGGTCAGCACCGGCATACGGCGCAAGGCATCGCACAGCTGATCATGCTCGGCGAACTGGCGGTGAACCGGGTGCTGGACAGCCTGGAGCTGAAGGCCGACGCGGCCCTTTGACCAGACGCAAAACCCTGTGGGAGCCAGCCTGCTGGCGATGGTGACGTATCAGCCGGTATCACATTCGACTGACCCACCGGTATCGCCAGCCTGCTGGCTCCCACAAAGACTCAGTCCTGCCACCGCTGGTCGTCTTCAAAAATATTTTTGATCGATCACCTTTCGCGACAACGCCTGCCGGGGTGATACCACTCGCCGGCGCAACACGGCCGCAGACGGCGATTTTTTGCGCCGGCAAGCCCACCTCTAATACCACTTGAAACCACCCCGCCCAAACACCCCGAATCCACTGGATTTATGGCCGATCCGGTGCGTTGACATGGTATTCAAGTGGTATTAGCTTCCGCCCCACAAGCGCACCACAACAACCCCAACCCGCGCCGGAAACCACCGCCATGAACGACCTCCACGCCCTGCGCCCCGACGAGGCCCAGCCGACGCCGCTGTACCTGCAACTGGCGCGCAACCTGGAAGCGGCCATCCATGCCGGCCAGTGGAAAGCCGAGCAGGCGATGCCGTCGGAGCGCAACTTAAGCGAGTCCTTGGGGATTTCCCGGGTGACCGCGCGCAAGGCCCTGGAAGTCCTGCTCGACCAAGGACTGATCCGCCGGCTGCAAGGCTCCGGCACTTTCATCACCCCGCGCCTCGAACAACCCCTGTCACGCCTGTCGGGCTTCAGCGAAATGCTCAGGCTCAAGGGTTTCGTGCCCAGCTCGCAGTGGCTGGAGCGGGACATCACCCTGCCGACCCACGAAGAACTGATCCGCCTCGGCCTGTCGCCCAACGACAAGGTGGCGCGGCTCAAGCGCCTGCGCAAAGCCGACGACACGGTGATGGCCATCGAGATGAGCACCCTGCCCGCCTCGATCATGCCCAAGCCCCAGGCCGTGGGCGATTCGCTCTACGAATACCTCGACGGCATCGGCAAGCCGATTGTCCGGGCGCTGCAGCACATCCAGGCGATCAACGCCTCTGACGAGTTCGCCGCGCTGGTCGGCATCGCCCCCGGCACCGCCATGCTGCTGATGACCCGGGTCGGCTACCTCGAAGACAACACGCCCATCGAAGTCACCGACACCTATTGCCGCAACGACTACTACGACTTTGTTGCAGAGCTTCGTCGATAAAAAGCTGCAAAACGAGAGATCCGAACATGTCCGAAGACAACATCCTCACCGCCCACGGCTGGGTCCGCGGCCGGCTGATCCACGCACACGGCAAGGTCGTGTCCATCGAGGGCGTGCCCTGCGATCCGGCCGACAACGACCTGCCTTACCTGCTGCCGGGCTTCATCGACCTGCACGTCCACGGCGGCGGCGGCAAGGACATCATGGAAGGCGCCGTGGCCTTCGAGACCATCACCAAGACCCACGTGCGCTTCGGCACCACGTCGCTGCTGGCCACCACCATGACCGCACCGAGCGCCGAGATCGCCAGCGTGCTGAAAGCGCTCGGCACGTTCTGCGAACAGCGGCCAAACAACGCCGCCCGGGTGCTTGGCGTGCACCTGGAAGGCCCTTACATCAACCCCGGCAAACTCGGCGCCCAGCCGAACTTCGCCCACACCGCGCTGATGGCCGAGGTGGAGCAATACCTGGCGCTGGCGCCAATCCGGGTGATCACCATCGCCCCGGAGATCGCCGGGCACGATGCGCTGATCCGCGCCTTGAGCGCCCGGGGCATCCGCCTGCAGATCGGCCATACCCTGGGCAGCTACGAGGAAGGCGTGGCGGCGCTGGAGGCCGGCGCCACCAGTTTCACCCACTTGTACAACGCCATGAGCCCGCTGCATCACCGCGAACCGGGGATCGTCGGCGCGGCGCTGGCCCACGCGAAGTTCGCCGAGCTGATCCCGGATCTGCTGCACGTGCACCCCGGTGCGATCCGCGTGGCCCTGCGCTCGATCCCGTGCCTGTACTGCGTCACCGACTCCACCGCCGCCGCCGGCATGCCCGACGGCGAGTACAAGCTGGGCAGCCACACCGTGACCAAGTGCCTGGGCGGCGTGCGCCTGCCGGACGGCACCCTGGCCGGCAGCACCCTGACCATGGATCAGGCCCTGCGCAACCTGGTGAAGATCGGCCTGCCGATCGCCGAAGCCTCGCAGCGCCTGTCGCAATTTCCCGCCGACTACCTCGGCATCACCGAACGCGGGCGCCTGCAACCGGGGGCCTGGGCCGACTGCGTGCGGCTGGACCGCTCGCTCACACTGACCGCCGTCATGGTCGAAGGAGAAGACATTGACTTCAAAAATGCTTGAAGAGGCGCTGTCCTCGCATGAAGCCGTGCAGGCGCAACTCAATCAGCTCGACGCAGCGATGACCGAGATCGCCGGACGCCTGCGCCGTCAGCCGCCGCAGGTGGCGATGACCGTGGCCCGCGGCAGTTCCGATCATGCGGCCAGCTACTTCGCCTACCTGACCATGCAGCAGCTGGGCATTCCGGTGGCCTCGCTGCCGATGTCGGTGGTGACCATGCAGCAGGCGCCGCTCAAGGTCAGCGGCCAGGTGGCGTTCGCGTTTTCCCAGTCGGGCCAGAGCCCGGACCTGGTCAACAGCCTGCGCCTGCTGCGCAAGCGCGGCGCCCTGAGCATCGCCATGGTCAACGCCGAAGCCTCGCCCCTGGAGGCCGCGTGCGAGTTCAGCCTGCCGTTGCTGGCGGGCACCGAAAGCAGCGTCGCCGCCACCAAGAGCTTCATCGCCACCCTCAGCGCCAGCGCCCGGCTGATCGGCCACTGGAAAGAGGATCCGGAACTGCTGGACGCCCACAATGCGCTGCCCGCCGGCCTGCGTGAGGCGGCGAAACAAGATTGGACCGTGGCCGTCGACGCCCTGCGCGACTGCGAGCGCCTGATGGTGATCGGCCGCGGCGCCGGTTTCGCCATCGCCCAGGAAGCTGCGCTGAAGTTCAAGGAAACCTCGGCGATCCAGGCCGAAGCCTTCAGCAGCGCCGAAGTGCGCCACGGCCCGATGGCCCTGATCGACGAGAACTACCCGTTGCTGGTGTTCGCCCCCCGCGGCGCCGAGCAGGCCGGCCTGCTGAGCCTGGCCGCCGACATGCGCCAGCGCGGCGCCCGCGTGCTGCTGGCCGCGCCGGACGACGTGCTCGAACGCGACCTGACCCTGACCCGCGCCGAGCACCCGGCCCTGGACCCGATCCTGGCCATCCAGAGCTTCTACGTGATGGCCGCCGGCCTGGCCGTGGCCCGGGGCATGGATCCGGACCAGCCGCGTCACCTGAGCAAAGTCACGCGCACCCACTGAGTCCGAACCGAACGTTTTCCTGATGAGACCGAGCCATGCACAACAACAATAAAGAGCTGACCTTAAGCGCCCCGCTCAGCGGCCCGGTGCTCACGCTCGCCAAAGTCCCGGACGCGGTGTTCGCCGGCGGCGCGATGGGCGACGGCATCGCCATCGATCCGCTGAACGACACCTTGCACTCACCGTGCGCAGGCGTGGTGATCCATGTCGCCCGCACCGGCCATGCGCTCACCGTGCGCGCCGACAACGGCGCCGAACTGCTGCTGCACCTGGGCCTGGACACGGTCGAGCTGCAGGGCGAAGGTTTTTCCGTGCTGGTCAAGGAAGGCGCCCGGGTGAGCAAAGGCCAGCCGCTGTTGCGCTATGACGTGGACAAGGTCGCACGCCGCTGCAAGAGCCTGGTGAGCCTGCTGATCCTGACCAACAGCGAGGATTTCCAGGCCCGGCCGATCACCCTCAAGCACGTGAAGGTGGGCGAGCCGCTGCTGCACATCATCGCCCGCACGCCTCAGGCGGCGAACACCGAGGAGCGTGAGGGCCCCGAGGTGCGCGCACAGGTGCGGGTCGCCCACCGCGGCGGTCTGCATGCGCGCCCGGCGGCGCTGGTGCGCCAGACCGCGCAAGGGTTCCAGAGCCGCTCGCAACTGCACTTCGCCGGCAAGTCGGCGCCGTGCAACAGCCTCATCGGCCTGATGGGGCTGGCCGTCGGCGAACAGGATGAGGTGCAGGTGAGCTGTCAGGGGCCGGACGCCGACGCGGCGCTGCAAGCCTTGATCGCCGCGCTGGCCACTGCCTTGCCGGAGGACCGACACGCCGCCGTGGCACCGGCCAGCCACTCCGCCCCCAAGCGCCCGGCCGAAGCCGGCGTGCTGCAAGGCGTATGCGCCGCCCCGGGGCTGGTCGACGGCCCCCTGTTCAAACTCAATGCCATCAGCCTGCCGCCCGACGCCGGCGGCCATGATCCCGCCGGCCAACGGCAAGCCTTCGATGCGTCCCTGAACCAGGTGCGCCAGGAGATCGACGTCACCCTCGCCCAGGCCAAAAGGCTCGGCAACACCGACGAAGAAGCGATCTTCGCCGCCCACCTGGCGCTGCTGGAAGACCCGGCCCTGCTCGACGCCGCTGCGCAGGCCATCGACGGCGGCAGCGCCGCGACCCATGCCTGGAGCCAGTCCATCGACGCGCAGTGCCAGGTGCTGCAACAGACCGGCAGCGCGCTGCTGGCCGAACGCGCCAACGACCTGCGCGACCTCCGGCAGCGGGTGCTGCGCGCCCTGCTCGGCGAGGCGTGGCATTACGACGTGCCCGCCGGCGCCATCGTCGCCGCCCACGAACTGACGCCTTCAGACCTGCTGCAACTGAGCGGCCAAGGCGTGGCCGGGCTGTGCATGGCCGAGGGCGGCGCCACCTCCCACGTGGCGATCCTTGCCCGGGGCAAAGGCCTGCCCTGCCTCGTCGCCCTGGGCGCTGCGCTGTTGGATCAGGAGCAAGGCCAAGCGGTGGTGCTGGATGCCGACGGCGGCCGTCTGGAGTTGGTGCCGGGCGCTGAGCGTCTGGCGCAGGTCGGGCAGATCCGCCAGGAGCGCCAAGAGCGCCGTGCCGCCCAACAGCTGCGCGCCCACCAACCCGCCGCGACCTTCGACGGCGTGTCCATCGACGTGGCGGCCAATGTCGCCTCCAGCGCCGAGGCGGCGGACGCCCTGGCCAACGGCGCCGACGGCGTCGGCCTGCTGCGCACCGAGTTCCTGTTCGTCGACCGCCACACCGCGCCGACCGAAGAGGAACAGCGCGCCGCCTATCAAGCCGTGCTCGACGCCATGGGCGACAAGCCGGTGATCATCCGCACCATCGACGTCGGCGGCGACAAACAGCTCGATTACCTGCCGTTGCCGCCGGAAGCCAACCCGGTGCTCGGCCTGCGCGGCATCCGCCTGGCCCAGGCCCGCCCCGAGATCCTCGACCAGCAATTGCGCGCCCTGCTGCAGACCCGCCCGCTGGAGCGCTGCCGGATCCTGTTGCCGATGGTCACCGAGGTCGACGAGCTGCTGCACATTCGCCGGCGCGTCGATGCCCTGTGCGGCGAACTGGGCATCGCCCGGCGCCCGGAGATCGGCGTGATGATCGAAGTCCCCGCCGCTGCGCTGCAAGCGGAACAACTGGCCGAGCACGCGGACTTCCTCTCCATCGGCACCAACGACCTGTCGCAGTACACCCTGGCCATGGACCGCGACCACGCGGGCCTCGCCGCGCGGGTCGATGCGCTGCACCCGGCGCTGCTGCGGCTGGTCGCCATGACCTGCGCAGGCGCGGCGGTGCACAAGCGCTGGGTCGGGGTCTGCGGCGCGCTGGCGTCGGATCCGCTGGCGACGCCGGTGCTGGTCGGGCTGGGCGTGCGCGAGCTGTCGGTGAGCCCGGTGCAGATCGGCGAGATCAAGGACCGCGTGCGTCAGGTGCAAGAAACCGAATGCCGACGCCTCGCCCACGACCTGCTCAAGCTGAGCAGCGCCGCGGCGGTGCGCCATGCCTGTCATCAACATTGGCCGCTGCGCTGACAACAACAAAAAGGACAAACGCCATGTACCAACTCTTCATCGAAGGCCTGCAACGCCTGGGCCGCGCCCTGATGCTGCCGATCGCGATCCTGCCGATCGCCGGCCTGCTGCTGCGCCTGGGCGACACTGACCTGCTGAACATCGCGATCATCCACGACGCCGGCCAAGTGATCTTCGCCAACCTGGCGATGATCTTCGCCATCGGCATCGCCGTCGGCTTCGCCCGCGACAACAACGGCACGGCGGGGCTGGCCGGGGTCATCGGCTATCTGGTGATGGTCTCGACCCTCAAGGTGCTCGACCCGAGCATCAACATGGGCATGCTTGCCGGGATCGTCAGCGGCCTGATGGCCGGCGCGCTGTACAACCGCTTCAAGGACATCAAGCTGCCGGAGTACCTGGCGTTCTTCGGCGGACGGCGCTTCGTGCCGATCGTCACCGGGTTCGCGGCGGTGGGCCTGGGCGTGCTGTTCGGCTATATCTGGCCGCCGATCCAGCACGGCATCAACGCCTTCGGCAGCCTGATGATGGAAAGCGGCAGCTTCGGCGCGTTTGTGTTCGGCGTGTTCAACCGCCTGCTGATCGTCACCGGCCTGCACCACATCCTCAACAACATGGCGTGGTTCGTGTTCGGCAACTTCACCGACCCGGCCACCGGGGCGCTGGTCACGGGCGACCTGTCGCGCTACTTCGCCGGCGACCCGAAGGGCGGCCAGTTCATGACCGGCATGTTCCCGATGATGATCTTCGGCCTGCCCGCCGCGTGCCTGGCCATGTACCGCAACGCCCTGCCGGAGCGGCGCAAGGTGATGGGCGGGATCTTCCTGTCGATGGCCCTGACCTCGTTCCTGACCGGCGTCACCGAGCCCATCGAATTCGCCTTCATGTTCCTCGCCCCGCTGCTGTACCTGCTGCATGCGCTGCTGACCGGGCTGTCGATGGCGATCACCAACGCGCTGAACATCCATCTGGGCTTCACCTTCTCCGGCGGCTTCATCGACATGGTGCTGGGCTGGGGCAAGTCAACCAACGGCTGGCTCGTGGTGCCGGTAGGGCTGGCGTATGCGGTGGTGTACTACGCCGTGTTCGATTTCTGCATCCGCCGCTTCAACCTGAAGACGCCGGGCCGTGAGGACGCGGTCGCCACGGACAAGGCGGCGATCGGCGAGAACGAGCGGGCCGGGGCCTACATCAAGGCGCTCGGCGGCGCTGCCAACCTGCTGACCGTCGGCGCCTGCACCACCCGCCTGCGCCTGGAGATGGTCGATCGCGACAAGGCCTCGGACGCTGACCTGAAGGCGCTGGGCGCCATGGCCGTGGTGCGTCCGGGCAAGGGCGGCAGTCTGCAGGTGGTGGTCGGGCCGCTGGCCGACAGCATTGCCGATGAGATCCGCCTGGCGATGCCGGCCTCCGGCTCTGGCCGGATGGCCGCTGCGGCAGCGGCCGTCGAGGCCCCCAGGCCCGTGGCCGTGGCCCCCGCTGAAGCCCTGCAATGGCTGGATGCCGTGGGCGGCAGTGACAATGTGCTGCAGCTGGACTGCATCGCCCTGACCCGGATCCGCCTGCAACTGGCCGACGGCAAAGGCTTGTCCGAGATCCGCCTGAAGGAACTGGGGTGCCTCGGGGTCAGCCAGTTGGAGGACGGCGTCTGGCATTTGCTGGCCGGGGAACGGGCGCCGGGCTTGAGCAAGGCGATCGAAGCGCTGGTCAGCCGCAGCGAGGTCAGCGCAAGGGTCTGAACCGGCGGCGCTCAGGTGCGGTGCATCACGGGGAAGCCTTGACGACGAACGGCCTGGCCGGCGAGGCGCCCGTCGCGCTTTTCGCGGTCACGCTGTGCCGCCCCGCATCGAGCCCGGACAGACGGCACGACCACAGCCCGTTGATGCCGGCAAAGGCTTTCCCGGCCAGCACCTGGTTGTCGAAGATTCTGATGAGTTCGCTTCTGGCGCCGGTGCCATGGACGGTCACCACCGAGCGCAGGACTGCGTCCCCGTGCCCGATCTCATTGCCGTTGACGTCCTTCACCGACGTGATGGTGGGTGCCGAATGATGTGAAGCCATCACAGAGCTCCTTCTGGCCGACGTAGAGGAACGTCCATCAGACACGCTAACCGGCGAATGCGCCACTGTCAGAAATTACAGGTCGCCGGCTGAAGCCGGCCGCCGCGTCGCGATTTCAATCTGGACATCGCCTTCGCCAGACAGATCCATGAGGGCCCGATGCGCCCGCAACCTGAACCCGAGAGGCCTGACAGCCTTACGCCAGCCTCCATGGGGATCCGACCTTTGCCGCAGCAACAAAAACCCGCTGAACGGACGTTCAGCGGGTTTTTCGTTTCGACCGCCAGAGGATCAGAAATCCTCCAGCCGCCACACCTCATAGGCCGGTGTCTCGTAGGGATGGCTGCCCTTGAGCGCCGCGACGGCGGCGTGGATCAGGTCATCCGCCACCACCAGCTCGACTTTCCATTCCTCGACCGTTTCAACCTGGCCCACCTGCCCGATGAACGGCCGGCTGCCGTCCAGCGCACGGAACTGGCCCCGGCCCAGCACTTGCCAGGCGCAGCTGTCGTACTGGCCGATGCGCCCGCCGCCGGCTGCGAAAACGGCGGTTTTCACCGTTTCCACATGGCTGTCGGGCACAAAGAAGGCGAGCTTGTGCACGGCCTCAGTTCACCCAGACGCGGGCGTTGCGGAACATGCGCATCCATGGCGCGTCTTCGTTCCAGTCGTCCGAACGCCACGAGTTCTGCACGGCGCGGAACACGCGTTCCGGGTGCGGCATCATGATCGTCACGCGGCCGTCGCGGCTGGTCAGGCCGGTGATCCCGCGCGGCGAGCCGTTCGGGTTGGCCGGGTAGGCTTCGGTGACCTTGCCGTGGTTGTCGACGAAACGCATGGCCACGCAACCGGACAGGTCGGCTTCGAGCAACGCCTCTTCGCTTTCGAATTCGGCATGGCCTTCGCCGTGGGCGATGGCGATCGGCATGCGCGAACCGGCCATGCCCTGCAGGAAGATCGAGTTCGACTCCTGGACCTGGACCATGGCCACCCGCGCCTCGAACTGCTCGGAACGGTTGCGCACGAAGTGCGGCCAGAACTCGCTGCCCGGAATCAGCTCGTGCAGGTTGGACATCATCTGGCAACCGTTGCACACGCCGAGGGTGAAGCTGTCGTTGCGCTCGAAGAAGCCCTGGAACGCGTCGCGGGCGCGGCTGTTGAACAGCGCCGACTTGGCCCAGCCTTCGCCGGCGCCCAGCACGTCACCGTAGGAGAAGCCGCCGCAGGCCACCAGGCCCTTGAACTCGTTCAGGTCGACGCGGCCGGCGAGGATGTCGCTCATGTGCACGTCGATCGCGCTGAAGCCGGCACGGTCGAACGCCGCCGCCATCTCCACCTGACCGTTGACGCCCTGCTCACGCAGCACGGCGACTTGCGGGCGGATGCCTTTCTTGATGTAAGGCGCGGCGATGTCCTGGTTGACGTCGAAGCTCAGCTTGACGCTCAGGCCCGGGTTGTCCTCTTCCAGCAGCGCGTCGAATTCCTGGTCGGCGCAGTCGGCGTTGTCGCGCAGGCGCTGGATCCGGTGGCTGGTCTCGGCCCACTGGCGCTGCAGCAGGCGGCGCTGGCCTTCGAACACGGTCTGGCCGTTGAACACGATGTTGACCTGGCCGTTGTTGATCGGCTGGCCGATCACCGACACGCAGTCGCCAAGGCCAGCGGCGCTGAACTGGGCGAGGATGTCGGCGGTGGCGTCCTGGCGCACCTGGATCACGGCGCCCAGCTCTTCGTTGAACAGGATCGCCGGGATTTCCGCCGCGGATTCGGCGACGCTGTCCAGGTTCAGGTTCAGGCCGCAGTGGCCGGCGAAGGCCATTTCCATCACGGTGGTCAGCAGGCCGCCGTCGGAGCGGTCATGGTAGGCCAGCAGGTGACCGTCGGCGTTGAGGCCCTGGATCACCGCGAAGAAGGCCTTGAGGTCTTCGGCGTCGTCGACGTCCGGCGCCTGCTTGCCGAGCTTGGCGTGCACCTGGGCGAGGATCGAGGCGCCCATGCGGTTCTGGCCGCGGCCGAGGTCGATCAGGATCAGGTCGGTGGTGCCCTTGTCCATACGCAGCACCGGGGTCAGGGTCTGGCGGACGTCGAGCACCGGGGCGAAACCGGTCACGATCAGCGACATCGGCGAGGTGACGGTCTTGTCTTCGCCGTTGTCCTTCCAGCGGGTGGCCATGGACATGGAGTCCTTGCCCACCGGGATGGTGATGCCCAGCTCAGGGCACAGCTCCATGCCGACCGCCTTCACGGTGTCGTACAGGCGGGCGTCTTCGCCCGGATGGCCGGCGGCGGACATCCAGTTCGCCGACAGCTTGATGTCGGACAGCTTGCCGATGCGCGAGGCCGCGAGGTTGGTCAGGGTTTCGCCGATGGCCATGCGGCCCGACGCCGGAGCGTCCAGCAGGGCCAGCGGAGTGCGCTCGCCCATCGCCATGGCTTCGCCGGTGTAGACGTCGAAGCTGGTGGCGGTGACGGCCACGTCGGCCACCGGCACCTGCCATGGGCCGACCATCTGGTCGCGGGCCACGAGGCCGGTGATGGTGCGGTCGCCGATGGTGATCAGGAAGCTCTTGCTGGCCACGGCCGGGTGATGCAGGACGCGCTCGATGGACTCGGCGACGTCGAGGGTCGACGGATCGAAGTCATCGCCCAGCTCAGCCTCGCGGGCCACCGAACGGTGCATGCGCGGCGGCTTGCCCAGCAGCACTTCCAGCGGCATGTCCACAGGGCTGTTGCCGAAGTGGCTGTCGGTGACGGTCAGTTGCGGTTCGGCGGTGGCTTCGCCGACCACGGCGAACGGGCAGCGCTCGCGCTCGCAGATCGCCTGGAAGCGATCGAAGTCGGCAGGGCCTACGGCCAGCACGTAACGCTCCTGGGACTCGTTGCTCCAGATTTCGTGCGGGGCCATGCCCGGCTCGTCGTTCGGGATGTTGCGCAGTTCGAAGCGGCCGCCGCGGCCGCCGTCGTTGACCAGCTCAGGGAAGGCGTTCGACAGGCCGCCCGCGCCGACGTCGTGGATGAAGCTGATCGGGTTCTTGTCGCCCAGCTGCCAGCAGCGGTCGATGACCTCTTGGCAACGGCGCTCCATTTCCGGGTTTTCCCGCTGCACGGAAGCGAAGTCCAGGTCCGCCGAGCTGGTGCCGGTGGCCATGGAAGAGGCCGCGCCGCCGCCCAGGCCGATCAGCATCGCCGGGCCGCCGAGCACGATCAGCTTGGAGCCGACCACGATCTCGCCCTTCTGCACGTGCTGCTCGCGGATGTTGCCCATGCCGCCGGCCAGCATGATCGGCTTGTGGTAGCCGCGCACTTCGTCGCCGTGAGGCGTGGCGATCGACTGTTCGAAGGTACGGAAGTAGCCGGTCAGGGCCGGACGGCCGAATTCGTTGTTGAACGCGGCGCCGCCCAGCGGGCCTTCGATCATGATGTCCAGGGCGTTGACGATGCGCTCAGGCTTGCCGTACGGCACTTCCCACGGCTGTTCGAAGCCCGGGATCTGCAGGTTCGACACGGTGAAGCCGGTCAGGCCCGCCTTCGGCTTGGCGCCGCGGCCGGTGGCGCCTTCGTCGCGGATCTCGCCGCCGGAGCCGGTGGACGCGCCCGGGAACGGGGCGATCGCGGTCGGGTGGTTGTGGGTCTCGACCTTCATCAGGATGTGCACCGGCTCCTGCACCGCGCCGTAGCGGCGGGTCTCAGGATCGGGGAAGAAGCGGCCGGCCACGCTGCCGACGATCACCGAGGCGTTGTCCTTGTAGGCCGACAGGACGCCTTCGCTGTGCATCTGGTAGGTGTTCTTGATCATGCCGAACAGGCTTTTTTCCTGGCTCTCGCCGTCGATGTCCCAACTGGCGTTGAAGATCTTGTGACGGCAGTGCTCGGAGTTGGCCTGGGCGAACATCATCAGTTCGATGTCGTGCGGGTTGCGCTTGAGGCCGACGAAGGCGTTGACCAGGTAGTCGATCTCGTCTTCGGCCAGGGCCAGGCCCAGCTCGGTGTTGGCTTTCTCCAGCGCGGCGCGGCCGCCGCCGAGGATGTCGACGGCGCTCAGCGGCTTGGGCTCGGCGTGGCTGAACAGACCGGCAGCCTGCTCCAGGTTGCCCAGGACGATCTGGGTCATGCGGTCGTGCAGGGCGTCCGAGATCAGCTGCGCCTCGGCGTCGTTGAACTGGCCGGCCACGTAGAACGCGATGCCGCGCTCCAGGCGCTGGACCTTGCCCAGGCCGCAGTTGCGGGCGATGTCGCTGGCCTTGCTCGACCAGGGCGAGATGGTGCCGAAACGCGGCAGCACCAGGAACAGACGGCCGGTCGGCTCTTGTACCGGAACGCTAGGGCCGTATTTCAGAAGGCGCGCAAGCACCTGCTGTTCGTCGCCGGTCAGGACGCCGGTGACTTCGGCGAAGTGAGCGAATTCAGCATACAGGCCACTGACAGCCGGAACCTTCTGGCTCAGTTGCTCAAGGAGTTTGCTGTGGCGAAAGGCAGAAAGGGCAGGAGCGCCGCGCAGGATCAACATCTTCGGGACAGCCTCGGGAAGGGGTGTGCTTTGAGGCCGTGCATTCTAGCCTAAAACCGCCTCCAACATCACCCGAAACGCTACACACGGTAGCACCCGTGAAAAGCCCGCCGTTCCTGCCTTCGAGGTCAAATTCCGGCATGGCGGGACACGCCCCCACCCATGCTGTAACAAATTGCCGCAAGAGCCCGTTCCCGTGGGGCTGCGGGCGGTTTTCAGGGCTCTATCAGACAACCCTTCGACTGTCGAGATATGGCGCTCACGGTCCTTTGCGTATACTGCGCACATGTTTTTCCCAACGGCTTTGCGTCCGCGATACGCCAAATGGCTGATCGCCACCGGACTCTTCCTGATGCTCAGTGGCTGTGTTGACAAACCCAACACCCTGGAGCGCGTAAAGGAGGACGGCGTGCTGCGGGTCATCACCCGTAACAGCCCCGCCACCTACTTTCAGGATCGCAGCGGTGAAACCGGCTTCGAATACGAGCTGGTGAAGCGCTTCGCCGACGATTTGGGGGTCGAGCTGAAGATCGAGACCGCCGACAACCTCGACGACCTGTTCGACCAGGTCGGCAAGCCCAACGGGCCGGTACTGGCCGCCGCCGGCCTGGTCAGCAGCGAACAGCGCACCAAGCAGGTGCGGTTCTCCCATCCCTATCTCGAAGTCACCCCGCAGGTCATCTACCGCAACGGCCAGTCGCGCCCCACCGAACCGGGCGACCTGGTCGGCAGGAAGATCATGGTGCTCAAGGGCAGCACCCACGCCGAGCAATTGGCCGAGCTGAAGCGCAAGTACCCCGGCATCGAATACGAAGAGTCGGACGCCGTCGAGGTGGTCGACCTGCTGCGCATGGTCGACGAAGGCCAGATCGACCTGACCCTGGTCGACTCCAACGAAGTGGCGATGAACCAGGTGTACTTCACCAACGTGCGCGTGGCCTTCGACCTGGGCGACGCCCGCAGCCAGAGCTGGGCGGTGGCGGCCGGCGAAGACAACAGCCTGCTCAACGAGATCAACGCCTACCTCGACAAGGCCCAGAAGAACGGTACCCTGCAGCGCCTCAAGGACCGCTACTACGGCCACGTCGACGTCCTCGGCTACATGGGCGCCACCACCTTCGCCCAGCACCTGCAGCAGCGCCTGCCCAAATACGAACAGCACTTCAAGACCTACGCCAAGAAAGAGAAGGTCGACTGGCGCCTGCTGGCCGCCATCGGCTATCAGGAATCGCTGTGGCAACCGGCGGTCACCTCCAAGACCGGCGTGCGCGGCCTGATGATGCTGACCCAGAACACGGCCCAGGCCATGGGCGTGTCCAACCGCCTGGATCCCAAGCAAAGCATCATGGGCGGCGCCAAGTACCTGGCCTACATGAAGGACCAGCTCGACGAATCGATCCAGGAACCGGACCGCACCTGGTTCGCCCTGGCGGCCTACAACGTCGGCATCGGCCACCTCGACGACGCGCGTAAGCTGGCCTCCCGCGAGGGCCTGAGCCCGGACAAATGGCTGGACGTGAAGAAGATGCTGCCGCGCCTGTCGCAGAAGCAGTGGTACAGCAAGACCCGCTACGGCTACGCCCGGGGCGGCGAGCCGGTGCACTTCGTGGCGAACATCCGCCGCTACTACGACATCCTCACCTGGGTGACCCAGCCGCAGCTTGAAGGCACGCAAGTGGCCGAGGGCAACCTGCACGTGCCGGGCATCGACAAGTCCAAGCCGGCGCAGGAACCTGCGCCGCTCTGACCCCAATCTGATGCGACAGCGGCGCCTCGACTGACGCAATCGCCTGCAGGCTGGCTCCCACCTTGTCTTGCTGTCACCGCAGACTCTGCATCCACCCTAGCCCCCCTGTAGGAGCCAGCCTGCTGGCGATTGCAGCCACCTTGTCTTGCGGCTACCGCAGACTCTGCCTCCACCCTAGCCCCCTGTGGGAGCCAGCCTGCTGGCGATTGCGGCCAGCGCAAGACAAGGCAGGAACGGCGGTGCTCAGGCCTTGGCGGCAGCCAGGATCAGCGCCTTCATTTCGGACACGGCGGACTTGAAGCCGACGAACAGCGCATGGGCCACCAGCGCATGGCCGATGTTCAGCTCGTTGATGCCCTTGATCGCCGCGACCGCCTCGACGTTGTGGTAGTGCAGGCCGTGGCCGGCGTTGACGATCAGCCCCTGGGCCAGACCGAACGCCACGCCGTCGGCCACGCGCTTGAGCTCCTCGGCCACATCCGCCGGGGTTTCGGCGTCGGCATAGCGCCCGGTGTGCAGTTCGATGGCCGGTGCGCCCACCCGCTTGGAGGCGGCGATCTGCCGCTCGTCGGCGTCGATGAACAGCGACACTTCGCTGCCGATCTTCGACAGGCGCTCCACCGCCGCCTTGATCCGCGCCTCTTGCCCGGCCACATCGAGGCCGCCTTCGGTGGTCAGTTCCTGGCGGGTTTCCGGCACCAGGCAGATGTGCGCCGGACGGATGCGCTCGGCGAACGCCATCATTTCCTCGGTGACGCCCATTTCGAAGTTCATGCGGGTCTGCAGCACGTCCTTGAGCAGCAGCACGTCGCGCTCCTGGATGTGCCGGCGGTCTTCGCGCAGGTGCACGGTGATCCCGTCGGCGCCCGCCTCTTCCGCGTCCAGCGCCGCCTTGACCGGATCCGGGTAACGCGTGCCGCGGGCCTGGCGCAGGGTGGCGACGTGGTCGATGTTCACGCCGAGAAGAATGCGATTGCTGGTGGTCACGGATGCGCTCCTGAATTGAGGGATTCGGCGCACAGCATACGGGCTGATCAGGACTTGCGAAACAGCTCGCGGCTGACCAGGGGACGGCCGCCCAGGTGAACGGCCAGGGCCTGGCGCATCAGGCGCTTGGCGGCCGACAGCGCACCAGGCGCCGACCAGTCGGCGTCGGCCATGGCCAGCAGTTCGGTGCCGTTGAACAGCCCCGGCTGCAGCAGGTGCACCTGTTCGAGACCGGCGTCCACCTGCAGGCGGTAGAGCCCGTCCGGGGCGATAGGCTCGCCGTGGATGTCGGTGTTCAGCGCGAAGCCGTAGCCCAGGTCATCCAGCAGGCGCCACTCGAACGAACGCAGCAGCGGCTCCAGCGGCCGGCCTTCGGCCAGGGCCAGCAGCGTGGCGGCGTAGTGATCGAATACCGACGGATGCGGGTCTTCGGCGGGCAGCAGACGGATCAGCAGCTCGTTGAGATAGAGGCCGCTGAACAGCGCCTCGCCGTTGAGCCAGACGGCGGTGCCGGCGCTCTCCATGCGTCCGACGTTCTTCAGCTCACCGCGCCCGCGGAACTCGACCTCCAGCGGCACGAACGGCCGCGCCAGCGTGCCGGCCTTGCCCCGCGCACCGCGCAGCACCGCCCGCAGCCGGCCTTGCGGCGTGAGGAAATCCACCAGCGCGCTGGTTTCGCGGTAGGCGCGCGAATGCAGGACGTAGGCAGGCTGGGCGGGAGGCGGAGTGTGCGACATGGGGACCTTATGCGAAAACGCGGTTGTTCACATGGCCAAAATCACTGTGGGAGCGAACTTGCCCGCAAATGCAGCGTATCAGTCGACCGACGCTTTGACTGATCCATCGCATCCGCGGGCAAGCCCGCTCCCACAGAAGGGGTTGCGGCGCAGCGCAAGCCCAGGGCTTACAGGTCGCCGTAGCCCAGCGAACGCAGTGCGCGCTCGTCGTCGGACCAGCCGCCCTTCACCTTGACCCACAGGTTGAGCATGACCTTGGAGTCGAACAGCAGCTCCATGTCCTTGCGCGCCTCGGTGCCGATGCGTTTGATGCGCTCGCCCTTGTCGCCGATGATGATTTTCTTCTGGCCGTCGCGCTCGACCAGGATCAGGCCGTGGATGTGCAGGGTCTTGCCCTGCTGCTTGAACTCTTCGATCTCCACGGTGATCTGGTACGGCAGTTCGGCGCCCAGCTGACGCATGATTTTCTCGCGGATCAGCTCGGCGGCGAGGAAACGGCTGCTGCGGTCGGTGATCTGGTCTTCCGGGAAGAAGTGATCGTTTTCCGGCAGGTGGTCGGCGATGACCTTTTCCAGCGCGTCGAGGTTGTGCCCGTGCTGCGCCGAGATCGGGATGATCTGCGCATTCGGCAGCTGTTCCTGCAGCCAGGACAGGTGCGGCATCAGCTCGGCCTTGTCCTCGATGCGGTCGGTCTTGTTCAGCGCGACGATCAGGGGGCCGGTCACGAACTGCACGCGTTCGAGCACCATCTGGTCCTCTTCGGTCCACTTGGTGCGGTCGACCACGAAGATCACCACGTCGACGTCTTTCAGCGCCGCCGAGGCGGTCTTGTTCATGTAGCGGTTCAGGGCCTTTTCGCCGCCCTTGTGCATGCCGGGGGTGTCGACGTAGATCGCCTGCACGTCACCCTCGGTCTTGATGCCGAGCATGTTGTGGCGGGTGGTCTGCGGCTTGCGCGAGGTGATCGCCAGCTTCTGGCCGAGGATGTGGTTGAGCAGCGTGGACTTGCCCACGTTGGGGCGGCCGACGATGGCGACATAGCCACAGCGTGTTGCGGTTGATTCAGTCATTGCCATTCTCCACGCCCAGGGCGATCAGTGCGGCGGCGGCGGCCACCTGTTCGGCGATCCGGCGGCTCACGCCTTGCCCGCGGCTCTTTTCGTTCAACAGGACAACTTCGCACTCGACGAAGAAGGTTCGGCAGTGCGGCTCGCCCTGGATGTCCACCACCTCGTAGCGCGGCAGTTCGCAGCTGCGCGACTGCAGGAATTCCTGCAGACGGGTCTTGGGATCCTTGTTGGTGTCCACCAGCGTCAGGCCCTCGAACTCGCCGGCCAGCCAGGCCAGCACGCGCTCGCGGGCCGTTTCCATGCCGGCGTCGAGGTAGATCGCGCCGATCAGGGCTTCGAGGGCGTCGGCCAGGATCGATTCGCGGCGGAACCCGCCGCTCTTCAGCTCGCCGGAGCCCAGGCGCAGGTAGTCGCCCAGGTCGAAGCCACGGGCCAGCACGGCCAGGGTCTCGCCCTTCACCAGCCGGGCGCGAAGACGCGACAGCTGGCCTTCACGGGCCAGCGGGAAGCGCTCGAACAGCGCCTCGCCTGCGACGAAGTTGAGGATCGCATCGCCGAGGAATTCCAGACGCTCGTTGTTGCGTCCGGCAAAGCTGCGGTGCGTGAGGGCCAGGACCATCAGTTCCTGGTCCTTGAAGGTGTATCCGAGCTTGCGCTCCAGACGGCTCAAAGAAACGCTCACGGTTTACCCACGCTGAGTTCGTGGCTGGACTCCACCGCCATCGCCGGATTGCGGCGCAGGCCTGGAACAATTAACGCTGTGTTCAAATATAACGTCCTGACTATCGTTGGCTTCATGCCCCGGGCCGATTGTGCCGGCGCCAGAAATGCATTCGGCGCTGTGGTCAACAGCGCCGTGTGTGATTACTTGATCAGGCCGACCCGCGAGAAGTTCGGCAGGTGGCTGAGTTTCGGTTCCGGCCAGCTCATCCAGACCGCGAAGGCCTTGCCGACGATGTTGCGGTCGGGGACCATGCCCAGGAGATCCTTCGGAATGCTCGGATCGTCCCAGTAGCGGCTGTCGTTGGAGTTGTCGCGGTTGTCGCCCATCATGAAGTAGTGCCCGGCCGGCACGGTCCACGAACGGTCCGGCGTGGCGCGGTAACGGCTCATTTCCTTGCGGATCAGGTGCTCGGCGGCACCGAGCTTTTCCTTGTACAGCTCGGCGCTGCCCAGGGTGCCCGGCTCGGAGCCGACCAGTTGCTCGGCCACCGACTCGCCGTTGACGAACAGGCGCTTGTCGGCGGTGTAGCGCACCGTGTCGCCCGGCAGGCCGACCACACGCTTGATGTAGTTGACGTTCGGGTCGCTCGGGTAGCGGAACACCATCACATCGCCCCGCTGCGGGTCGCCGACCTCGATGACCTTCTTGTCGATCACCGGCAGGCGGATGCCGTAGGAGAACTTGTTCACCAGGATGAAGTCGCCGACGTCCAGGGTCGGTTTCATCGAGCCGGACGGGATCTGGAACGGTTCCACCAGGAACGAACGCAGCACCAGCACGATGAACAGCACCGGAAAGAACGACTTGCCGTACTCGACCAGCAGCGGCTCCTTGTTCAGCTTCTCCAGCACCACACCGTCAGGCTGGCTGACGCTGCCCTGGTAGGAAGCGATGGCAGCACGCCGACGCGGTGCCAGGATCAACAGATCGAGCAACGCCAACAGGCCGCAGACGAACACGGCGATGACCAGCAACAGCGGGAAATTTAGTGACATAGGACCTGATTATTCCAACCTGAGCACGGCGAGGAAGGCATCCTGCGGAATCTCCACGTTGCCGACCTGTTTCATGCGTTTCTTACCGGCCTTCTGCTTCTCCAGCAGCTTCTTCTTACGGCTCACGTCACCGCCGTAGCATTTGGCCAATACGTTCTTCCTGAGTGCCTTGACGGTTGTCCGGGCAACGATCTGGCCGCCAATGGCGGCCTGGATGGCCACGTCGAACATCTGCCGCGGGATCAGCTCTTTCATCTTCTCGGTCAACTGGCGACCTTTGAAGTGCGAATTGTCACGGTGCACGATCAGCGCCAGGGCGTCGACCTTGTCGCCGTTGATCAGCACGTCCAGCTTCACCAGATTAGCCGATTGGTAACGATCGAAATGGTAGTCCAGCGAAGCATAGCCGCGGCTGGTGGATTTCAGGCGGTCGAAGAAGTCGAGCACCACTTCGTTCATCGGCAGGTCGTAGGTCACTTGCACCTGGTTGCCGAGGAACAGCATGTCGACCTGCACGCCGCGCTTTTCGATGCACAGGGTGATGACGTTGCCCAGGTGCTCCTGCGGCACCAGGATGTTGGCCCGCACGATCGGCTCGCGCATGTCTTCGATGGCCGAGACGTCCGGCAGCTTCGACGGGTTGTCGACGTAGATCGTTTCGCCGGTCTTGAGCACCAGCTCGAAGATCACCGTCGGCGCCGTGGTGATCAGGTCCAGGTCGTATTCGCGCTCCAGGCGCTCCTGGATGATCTCCATGTGCAGCATGCCGAGGAAGCCGCAACGGAAGCCGAAGCCCAGGGCGTCGGAGCTTTCCGGGGTGTACTGCAGCGACGAGTCGTTGAGGGTCAGCTTCTGCAGCGCTTCGCGGAAATCCTCGAAATCGTCGGAGCTGACCGGGAACAGACCGGCGTAGACCTGCGGCTGGATGCGCTTGAAGCCCGGCAGCACTTCGACGTCCGGGGTCGAGCTGAGGGTCAGGGTGTCGCCGACCGGGGCACCGTGGATGTCCTTGATGCTGGCGATGATGAAGCCCACTTCGCCGGCCTTCAGGTCCGCGGTGGCGGTGTGTTTCGGGTTGAACACGCCGACGCTGTCGACCAGGTGCACCTTGCCGGTGGATTTCACCAGGATCTTGTCGCCCTTCTTCACGCGGCCGTGACGCACGCGCACCAGGGAGACGACGCCCAGGTAGTTGTCGAACCAGGAGTCGATGATCAGCGCCTGCAGCGGCGCGTCGATCTCACCGGTCGGCGCAGGGATGGTGTTCACCAGGCGTTCGAGCACGTCGTCGACGCCCAGGCCGGTCTTGGCGCTGCAGGTGACGGCGTCGGTGGCGTCGATGCCGATGATCTTCTCGATCTCGTCCTTCACGCGCTCAGGCTCGGCCTGCGGCAGGTCGATCTTGTTCAGGACCGGCATGACCTCCAGGCCCTGCTCGATGGCGGTGTAGCAGTTGGCCACGGACTGGGCCTCGACGCCTTGGCCGGCGTCGACCACCAGCAGCGCGCCTTCGCAGGCCGCCAGGGAACGGCTGACTTCGTAGGTGAAGTCGACGTGGCCCGGGGTGTCGATGAAGTTCAGCTGATAGGTGACGCCGTCTTTGGCCTTGTAGTACAGGGTGACGCTGTGGGCCTTGATGGTGATCCCGCGCTCACGCTCCAGATCCATGGAATCCAGCACCTGGGCTTCCATTTCGCGGTCGGCCAGGCCGCCGCACATCTGGATGAAACGATCGGCCAGCGTCGACTTGCCATGGTCAATGTGGGCGATGATGGAGAAATTGCGGATATGACTCAAATCACTCACGGATCAACACTCAAAAAGGCTGCAGGCTTGGCCCGCCGAAAAATAGCCGGGAATTGTACCTGATACACGGCGCAAGCGTCACGTTCGCCTGTCACCCCGATTGCATGCAAAAACGCCCCGGTCTGTCGACCGGGGCGTCCTCTTGGCTAAAGCGCGGATGAAACCTCGTTCATCAACCGGCCCGACGCAGCAGCCAGACGCCCGCCAGGGCACACACGCCCGCCGGCACCAGCACCGCGAACAGCGGCGAGAAACCGAACACCAGGCTCGACGGGCCCAGCAGGTCCTGCACGATGCGGAAGGTGAAGCCCACCAGCACGCCGGTGAACACCCGCTGACCGAGGGTCACCGAACGCAGCGGGCCGAAAATGAACGAGATCGCCATCAGCACCAGCGCGGCGGTGACCAGCGGCTGCAAGACCTTGACCCAGAACGCCAGCCAGTAACGGCCGTTGCTCAGCCCCTGCTCGGCCAGGTAGTGGATGTAGCCCCACAGGCCGGAGATCGACAGCGATTCCGGCGCCATGACCACGGTGCTCAGCAGTTGCGGGCTCAGGGACACGTCCCAGCGTTCGGTCGGCGTGTTGACGACTTCGGTGCTGCGCTCGTGGAACAGCGTGGTGGTCACGTCGGTGAGCTGCCAGTGGTCGCCGTCGAAATCCGCACGCTTGGCGAAGCTGGAGCTGAGCAGGTGGCGCTCCTTGTCGAAGTGGTAGCGCGTCACGCCATACAGCAGACCGTTCGGCTGCACGGCGTTGATGTGGATGAACTCATCCCCCTGACGGTGCCACATGCCGTGCTTGGCGCTCTGCGCGTCGCCGCTGCCCTGGGCCAGGGAACGGTTGGCCTGGGCCATGCTTTCGGTGGCCGGCGCGACGTACTCGCCGATCAGCACGCCGGCCAGCATCAGCACCAGCATCGGCTTCATGACCGCCCAGACGATGCGCCCGATGGACACGCCCGCCGCCCGCATCACGGTCAGCTCGCTGCTGCTGGCCAGGCTGCCCAGACCGATCAGGCAGCCGATCAGCGCCGCCATCGGCAGCATGTCGTAGAGCCGGCGCGGTGCGGTCAGCAGCACGAAGCTGAGCACGTCGACCAAGGTGTAGGTGTCGGTGACGTCGCTCATCTCATCGATGAACGCGAACAGGGTGGCCAGGCCGAGGATGATCGCCAGCACCGCGATGATCGCGATGAACACGCTGCTGCCGATGTAGCGGTCGAGCTTAACCACGGGCCACCTCCAGCGCAGCGGCGCGGCGGCTGGCCAGCTTCAGGCGCAGCGGCTCCCAGTACAGCAGGCCGAGGCCGATGATCAGGAAGATGGCATGCACCCACCACAGGCCGAGGGCCGGCGGGATCTTGCCTTTTTCGAGGGCGCCGCGGGCGGCGATCAGGATGGTCAGGTAAGCCATATAAAGGAGGATCGCCGGCAGCAGCTTGAGGAAACGCCCTTGACGCGGGTTGACCCGCGACAGCGGCACCGCCATCAGGGTGACGATGAACACCAGCAGCGGCAGCGACAGGCGCCATTGCAGTTCGGTGCGCGAACGGATGTCGTCGCTGCCCAGCAGGCTCGAGGTCGGCATCGCGTCACGGTCGGTGACCTCTTCGCTGACGTCGGGCTTGGGCAGCAGCACGCCGTAGGTTTCGTAGTGGATGGCGCGGTAGTCGGCCTGGCCCGGGCTGCCGTCGTAGCGGTAGCCGTTGTCGAGAATCAGGTAGCGGTTGCCGTCCGGGCGGATTTCCTGACGGCCCTTTTCGGCCACCAGCACGGAAATCCCGCGGTCCTTCTGGTTGGCGCCGAGGTTCTTCTGCGAGATGAACACGCTGCCGAGGTTGACCCGGTCGTCGCTCAGGGTTTCGGTGTAGGTCACCCGGGTGCCGTCGCGCAGCGCCTGGAAGCGGCCCGGCTCAAGGGTGTCGAACTCGGTCAGGGCGTCCTGCTTGTTCAGCAGCAGCTGGAACTGGTTGGCGCCCTGGGGAGCCAGGCTCAGGCTCAGCCATGCGACCACCAGCGCCACCAGCGCCGCCGGGAACAGGGTCATGCGCAGCAGGCGCTGCTGGCTCATGCCGGTGGCCGACAGCACGGTCATTTCGCTTTCCAGGTACAGCCGGCCGTAGGCCAGCAGGATCCCCAGGAACAGGCCCAGCGGCAGGATCAGCTGCAAAAAGCCCGGCAGACGGAAGCCCATGATCAGGAACAGCGATCCCGGATCGAGCTGGCCGGCGGCGGCCTGGGCAAGGTATTTGATGAAGCGCCCGCTCATGATGATGACCAGCAGCACGGCGCTCACCGCACTCAGGGTCAACAGGACTTCGCGGGACAGATAACGGAAGACGATCAAACCAGACACTCCAGGGTTGTCAGGCTAAGGCGGCCGAACAAGCGAACGTATCGGGCGGCCCGCCAGGCAGAGCCGCCGAAAAAAGATGCGGCATTATCCTGTGATTGGGCGCGCCTGTCACTGCGCGCACTCACGCAAGCGCGCAATCGGTTGAAGATTGCGTCCGCCGAGGGTTGTCAGGCGAAGGGAGCGAGGTTCAAACTGCCGCCTTCGCCGCAGGCACAGGCCTGCGCCCTTTCTATCCGAAAGGCAGGCGGCTGCGGACATCGCCGGACGCCTGCATGTTGACCATTCATTCAGGGATCCAGACATGGAACTGGTTGTAAAAAGCGTTAGCCCGGAAACGTTGAAAACCGCCACCCTGGTGGTTGCCGTCGGCGAAGGCCGCAAACTCGGCGTCGCCGCCCGGCAGGTCGACGAACTGAGCGGCGGCGCCATCAGCGCCGTCCTCAAGCGCGGCGACCTGGCCGGCAAGGTCGGCCAGAGCCTGCTGCTGCACAGCCTGCCGAACCTGAAGGCCGAGCGCGTGCTGCTGGTGGGCGTGGGCAAGGACGAAGAACTGGGCGACCGCCCGTTCCGCAAGACCGTCGCCGGCATCCTCAACACCCTCAAGGGCCTGGGCGGCAGCGACGCCGCGCTGGCGCTGGACGAAATCATCGTCAAGGGCCGTGACAGCTACGGCAAGACCCGCCTGCTGGCCGAGACCCTGATCGACGGCGGCTACACCTTCGACCAGTTCAAGAGCCAGAAGGCCGAGCCGCGCGCACTCAAGAAAATCACCCTGCTGACCATCAAGGCCGCCCAGGCCGAAGTGCAGCGCGCCGTGACCCACGCCACCGCGATCGCCAACGGCATGGCGTTCACCCGCACCCTGGGCAACCTGCCGCCGAACGTCTGCCACCCGGTGTACATGGGCGAACAGGCCAAGAGCCTGGGCAAGGAGTTCAAGGACCTGAAAGTCGAAGTCCTCGACGAGAAGAAGATCAAGGCGCTGGGCATGGGCTCGTTCTACGCCGTCGGCCAGGGCAGCGCCCAGCCGCCGCGCCTGATCGTCATGCAGTACAACGGCGGCAAGAAGTCCGAGAAGCCGTATGCGCTGGTGGGCAAGGGCATCACCTTCGACACCGGCGGCATCAGCCTGAAGCCGGGCGCCGGCATGGACGAGATGAAGTTCGACATGGGCGGCGCCGCCAGCGTGTTCGGCACCCTGCGCGCCGTGCTTGAGCTCAAGCTGCCGATCAACCTGGTGTGCATCCTGGCCTGCGCCGAGAACATGCCGAGCGGCACCGCCTCGCGTCCGGGCGACATCGTCACCACCATGAGCGGCCAGACCGTGGAGATCCTCAACACCGACGCCGAAGGCCGCCTGGTGCTGTGCGACGCCCTCACCTACGCCGAGCGCTTCAAGCCGCAGGCGGTGATCGACATCGCCACCCTGACCGGCGCCTGCGTGGTCGCCCTCGGCGCCCACACCTCGGGCCTCTTGGGCAACAACGACGAGCTGATCGGGCAACTGCTGAGCGCCGGCCAGGCCGCCGACGACCGCGCCTGGCAACTGCCGCTGTTCGACGAGTACCAGGAGCAGTTGGACAGCCCGTTCGCCGACATCGCCAACATCGGCGGGCCGAAGGCCGGCACCATCACCGCCGCGTGCTTCCTGTCGCGCTTCACCAAGAACCTGAACTGGGCGCACCTGGACATTGCCGGCACCGCCTGGACCAGCGGCGGCAAGGACAAGGGCGCCACCGGCCGTCCGGTGCCTCTGCTGACCCAGTACCTGCTGGACCGCGCCAAGGCCTGAAACCGATGACGCAAAGCGGCGTCCCTGCACCGGGACGCCGCCCTGCGCTCAGGAACCGCAATGACCAAAGTCGACTTCTATATCCTGCCCAGCGCCGACCCCTCGGCCCGCCTGGACTTCGCCTGCAAGCTCACCGAAAAGGCCTGGCGCATGGGCCACCGCATCTACCTGCATTGCAGCGATGCCGCCCAGCGCGATGACCTCGACGCGCGCCTCTGGGCGTTCAAGGGCGAAACCTTCGTGCCCCACGGCCCCGCCGACAGCGAACCGGACGGCGCGATCGTGCTGGGGCTGGGCGAAGACTGCGGCCAGCACCAGGACTTGCTCGTCAACCTGGACCTGAAAGTCCCGGCCTTCGCCGCCCGCTTCGCCCGCGTGGCGGAAGTGGTGGTGGAGGATCCGGCGATCCGCCAGGCCGCGCGGGAGAGTTTCCGCTTCTACCGCGAACAGGGCTATCCTCTGCAAGACCACCGTTTACAGCGACTCTGAGTACGCCGATGGACACTCCAAAACCGCTGCAAAAGCCTGCGCACCTGCTGGACGACCTGGAGTCGATCCGTCAGTTGCTCGGCGACGACAACCTGCAGCCGCCGCTGCTGACCGAGACGGTCACCGAAAGCGCACAGGAACAGATTCCGATGCTGTTCGAGGCCGTGGCCCCTGCGCCTGAAGCCATCGAGCCGCCACCCGCTCCAACGCCGGCTCCGGCGCCAACCCCAGCGCCCGCTGCTCCGGCCGCCCCCGCCGCCAAGGGGCCGGACGCCCTGCTGCACCTGGACAGCGAACTGCGCGCCGCCGCGCAACTGATCATGCAGGACGTGATCGACGACTTCGCCCCGCACATCGAAACCGAAATCAAGCGCCGCCTCGAGGCGCGGATGGAACGGCTGCTCAACCAGTACGAATGACCGCCACCCTGTGGGAGCCAGCCTGCTGGCGATAGCATCGCCTCGGGCCTCCCGCGAAACCTCGGCGCCAGCATCGCCGGCAGACCCGCTCCTACATTTTGCCCCGCCGCTCCCCGGCCCCGCTCGCCCTGCGCCCCTCGCCCCGCTATACTTCCCGGCTTTTCCTGAATAAATGCCAATAGGGTCCCGCCGCGCATGGATAAGACCTACCAGCCGCACGCCATTGAAACTTCCTGGTACAACACCTGGGAGTCCGAGAACTACTTCGCCCCGCAAGGCGCGGGCGACTCCTACACCATCATGATCCCGCCGCCGAACGTCACCGGCAGCCTGCACATGGGTCATGGCTTCAACAACGCGATCATGGACGCCCTGATCCGTTTCCGCCGCATGCAGGGCCGCAACACCCTGTGGCAACCGGGCACCGACCACGCCGGCATCGCCACCCAGATGCTGGTGGAGCGCCAGCTCGAAGCCACCGGCCAGAACCGCCACGACCTGGGCCGCGAGAAATTCCTGGAGAAGGTCTGGGAATGGAAGGAGCAGTCCGGCGGCAACATCAGCCGGCAGATCCGCCGCCTGGGCTCGTCCGTGGACTGGAGCCGCGAGCGCTTCACCATGGACGACGGCCTCTCGGAAGCGGTCAAGGAAGCGTTCGTGCGCCTGCACGAAGACGGCCTGATCTACCGCGGCAAGCGCCTGGTCAACTGGGACACCAAGCTGCACACGGCGATCTCCGACCTCGAAGTGGAGAACCACGACGAGAAAGGCTTCCTGTGGAACCTGAAATACCCGCTGGCCGACGGCGCGAAGACCGCTGAAGGCAATGACTTCCTGATCGTCGCCACCACCCGTCCGGAAACCATGCTCGGCGACTCCGCCGTGGCCGTGAACCCGAACGACGAGCGCTACAAGGCCCTGATCGGCAAGTTCGTCGAGCTGCCGCTGGTCGGCCGCCGCATCCCGATCATCGCCGACGACTACTGCGACCCCGAGTTCGGCACCGGCTGCGTGAAGATCACCCCGGCCCACGACTTCAACGACTACGAAGTCGGCAAGCGCCACAACCTGCCGCTGCTCAACATCTTCGACAAGAACGCCCACGTGCTGCCGGCAGCCCAGGCGTTCAACCTCGACGGCACCCTGAACGAGACCGTCGACGGCAAGATCCCGGCCGAATACGCCGGCCTCGAGCGCTTCGAGGCGCGCAAGCAGATCGTCGCCGCGTTCGACGCCGCCGGCCTGCTGGTCAGCGTCGACGACCACAACCTGAAAGTGCCGAAGGGCGACCGCTCCGGCACCGTCATCGAGCCGTGGCTGACCGACCAGTGGTACGTCTCCACCAAGCCTCTGGCCGAGCCGGCGATCGCCGCCGTGGAAGACGGCCGCATCCAGTTCGTGCCCAAGCAGTACGAAAACATGTACTTCTCGTGGATGCGCGACATCCAGGACTGGTGCATCAGCCGTCAGCTGTGGTGGGGCCACCGGATCCCGGCCTGGTACGACGAGTCGGGCAAGGTCTACGTGGGCCGCGACGAAGCCGAGGTCCGCGCCAAGCACAACCTGGGCGCCGACGTCGCGCTGCAGCAGGACAACGACGTGCTGGACACCTGGTTCAGCTCGGGCCTGTGGACGTTCTCCACCCTGGGCTGGCCGGAGAAGACCGAGTTCCTGAAGAAATTCCACTCCACCGACGTGCTGGTCACCGGCTTCGACATCATCTTCTTCTGGGTCGCCCGGATGATCATGCTGACGATGCACCTGATCAAGAACGAGGACGGCACGCCGCAGGTCCCGTTCAAGACCGTGTACGTGCACGGCCTGGTGCGTGACGGCCAGGGCCAGAAGATGTCCAAGTCCAAGGGCAACGTCCTGGATCCTCTGGACATCATCGACGGCATCGAGCTCGAAGCCCTGGTGCAGAAGCGCACCTCCGGCATGATGCAGCCCAAGCTCGCCAAGAAGATCGAGAAGCAGACCCGCGACGAGTTCGCCGACGGCATCGCCAGCTACGGCACCGACGCCCTGCGCTTCACCTTCTGCTCGCTGGCCTCCACCGGCCGCGACATCAAGTTCGACATGGGCCGCGTCGAAGGCTACCGCAACTTCTGCAACAAGATCTGGAACGCCGCACGCTACGTGCTGGACAAGGGCGAAGACTGCGGCCAGAACGGCGAAGCCTACGAACTGTCGCTGGCCGACCGCTGGATCATCTCGCAGCTGCAGCGCACCGAAGCCGAAGTGACCCGCCAGCTGGACCAGTTCCGTTTCGACCTCGCGGCGCAAGCGCTGTACGAGTTCATCTGGAACCAGTACTGCGACTGGTACCTGGAGCTGTCCAAGCCTGTGCTGTGGGACGAGAACGCGCCGGTCGAGCGTCAGCGCGGCACCCGTCGCACCCTGGTGCGCGTGCTGGAAGTGGCCCTGCGCCTGGCCCACCCGTTCATGCCGTTCATCACTGAAGAGATCTGGCAGCGCATCGCGCCGCTGGCCGGCATCCAGGGCAAGACCATCATGCTGCAGGCTTGGCCGGTGGCCAACGAAGCGCGCATCGATGCGGCGGCCGAAGACGACATCGAATGGCTCAAGGGCCTGATGCTCGGCACCCGCAACATCCGCGGCGAGATGAACATCGGCCCGGGCAAGCCGCTGCCGATCTACCTGAAGAACGTCAGCGCCGAAGACCGGCGCCGCCTGATCGAGAACGAAGCGCTGCTCAAGAAGCTGGCGCGCCTGGAATCGATCACCGTGCTGGCCGAAGGCGAAGAGGCGCCGCTGTCCGCCACCGCGCTGGTGGGCGAGATGGAAGTGCTGGTGCCGATGGCCGGCCTGATCGACAAGGACGCTGAACTGGCGCGCCTGGACAAGGAAATCCTGCGCCTGCAAGGCGAAGTCCAGCGCGTGGGCGGCAAGCTGTCCAACGCCGGTTTCGTCGACAAGGCCCCGGCCGAAGTCATCGAGAAGGAACGCGCCAAGCTGGCCGAGGCCGAACAGGCCCTGGGCAAGCTGGCCGAGCAGCACGCGCGGATCGCCAGCCTGTAACGGCAGACCGCACCGAAAAAGGGAGGCCCGCAACGGCCTCCCTTTTTTTCGCCTGCTCGTTATCTGACTGCCAATGAATATCCCTGTGGGAGCGGGCTTGCCCGCGAATGCGGTGTGTCAGCCATCAACTGCGTGACTGACACTCCCTCTTCGCGGGCAAGCCCGCTCCCACAGAGGATTTGTGTTGCCTCGGGATTGGGTTCACACCCTCCGGATATGGGACAATGCCCACCACTTTCAGCCTTATCCGAATCGATTTCGCCCATGACCGCTCCACGTCCACCCAAGCCAGCGCGCAAGAAGCCTGAAGCCAAGCCACCGGCCGCCAACGGCGCGCCCAAGGAAAAGGCCAGCCTGCACCCGCGCAACCGCCATCAGGGCCGCTACGACTTTCCGGCGCTGATCAAAAGCACGCCGGAGCTGGCGAAGTTCGTGATCATCAACCCGTACGGCAAGGAAAGCATCGACTTCGCCAGCCCCGACGCGGTGCGGGTGTTCAACCGGGCGCTGCTCAAGTCGTTCTACGGCATCGCCCATTGGGACATTCCCGCCGATTTCCTCTGCCCGCCGGTGCCGGGGCGCGCCGACTACGTGCATTTCCTCGCCGACCTGCTGGCCGAAGGCAATGACGGCACCATCCCCCGCGGCGCCTCGGTGAAGGTGCTGGACGTGGGCGTGGGCGCCAACTGCATTTATCCGCTGATCGGCCACAGCGACTATCGCTGGCACTTCACCGGCTCGGACATCAACGCCACCGCCCTCGGCGCTGCCCGGGCGATCATCCAGGCCAATGGCCTGGCCAAGGCGATCCAGGTCCGCCCGCAGGCCAACGCGAAGCACATCCTGGCGGGCCTGCTGGCGGCCGACGAACGCTTCGAGCTGACGATGTGCAACCCGCCCTTCCACGCCTCCATCGAGGAAGCCACCCGCGGCAGCTCGCGCAAATGGCGGGCGCTGGGCAAGGCCGATCCGAAGCGCAAACTGCCGGTGCTGAACTTCGGCGGCCAGGCGGCGGAACTGTGGTGCGAGGGCGGTGAGGCGCGTTTCGTCACCCAACTGATCAGCGAGAGCGCCCAGGTGGCGCAGCAGGTCCTGTGGTTCAGCACGCTGGTGTCGAAGGCGTCGAACCTGCCGGCGGTGCAAGCGGCGCTGAACAAGGCCGGCGCCCTGCAAAGCCGGGTGGTGGAAATGGGCCAGGGGCAGAAGCAGAGCCGCTTCGTCGCCTGGACGTTCCTGACCCATGAGCAGCATCAGGCCTGGCGCCGGGCGCGCTGGAGCCAGGCCCCGGCGCACTAGCGCTTTTGCGCCGCCCACAAAAAAACCGTGCCCGGATCGCTCCGGCGCACGGTTTTTTTTATCGCTGCGTCTTACTTGTTCACAGCGTCGGTCAGGCCTTTGGCCACAACCAGCTTGATCACTTTCTTGGCAGGGATTTCGATGGCTGCGCCAGTCGACGGGTTACGGCCGGTACGGGCAGGACGCTCGGTCACTTTCAGCTTGCCGATGCCTGGCAAGGTGATTTCGCCGCCGTTTTCCAGCTGATCGGCAACGATTTGGCCCAGCTGGTCCAGAGCGTTGCGCGCGGTGGTTTTCGGCGCGTCGATAGCTTCGGCGATGTCGGCGATCAGTTGGTCTTTAGTAAGAGCCATTTGGTGTTCCTTCCCTATCAAATTCATATGGATTGCAGAGTGCAGTGTCAGCCATCGAGCCCGATCTTCTGGATCCGGCACCCTCGGCGATAACCACGACGAGTCGGGGTTATAGATGCCGAAATCAAGGTTTGGTTCGACCTGACAAAAGCTGAATGCATGCTTGTCGCGGTGACTTCGCGAAAGACCGGGCAAAACTAGCACAGAGACAAGGAAATATCCGCCTCTAGCTAGCCAAATGGTCAGGTTTATTGCGCTAAATCGGTAAAAAAATGCATAAGGGCCGTCCGATGGCCCGGATTTACCCTGCACCCCGCGCCAAAAGCGGCGGTTGGGGTACACTGGGCGCTTTTTCGGGGGCGCCCGCCCGCCTCCCCTCCAACAGCCGAGAAGCCCATGCCGATCCGTCACTGCATCGTCCACCTGATCGACAAAAAACCCGACGGCCCCCCCGCGGTCCTGCATGCCCGCGACTCCGAACTGGCGGAGTCCGCGGCCATCGAGAACATGCTCGCCGACCTCAACGAAAGCTACAACGCCAAGCAAGGCAAGGCCTGGGGTCTGTTCCATCCGGAGTCCGGGGCGTTTCCGTTCAGCGGCTGGCTGAAGGAGTACCTCGACGGCGGCCAGGACTTCACCGCATTCAGCCGGGTGGCGGTGGAGCACCTGCAGAAGCTGATGGAAGAATCCAACCTGTCGATGGGCGGCCACGTGCTGTTCGCCCACTACCAGCAAGGCATGACCGACTACCTGGCCATCGCCCTGCTGCACCACAGCGAAGGCGTGGCGGTGACCGACGAGCTGGACGTGACCCCCTCGCGCCACCTCGACCTGGGCCAATTGCACCTGGCGGCGCGGATCAACGTCTCCGAGTGGCAAAACAACAAGCAGTCCAAGCAGTACATCTCGTTCATCAAGGGCAAGAACGGCAAGAAGGTGTCGGAATACTTCCGCGACTTCATCGGCTGCCAGGAAGGCGTCGACGGTCCGGGCGAGACCCGCACCCTGCTCAAGGCCTTCAGCGACTTCGTCGAAAGCGAAGACCTGCCCGAAGACTCCGCCCGCGAGAAGACCAAGGCCCTGGTGGACTACGCCAGCAGCCAGGCCAAGCTCGGCGAGCCGGTGGGCCTTGAGGAACTCTCGGAGCTGATCGACGAAGACCGTCCGAAGGCGTTCTACGACCACATCCGCAACAAGGACTACGGCCTGTCGCCGGAGATCCCGGCGGACAAGCGCACCCTCAACCAGTTCCGCCGCTTCACCGGCCGCGCCGAAGGCCTGTCGATCAGCTTCGAGGCTCACCTGCTGGGCTCCAAGATCGAGTACGACGAAGAAGCGGGCACCCTGGTGATCAAGGGCCTGCCGACCTCGCTCACCGATCAGTTGAAGCGGCGCAACTGATGCTCGGCAATGTGCTGAAGAAAGTCCTGCTGGTGCTGCTGGTGGTCGTGGCCTACCAGAACTGGGGCAAGATCGAGCGGGTGTTCAACCCGTCGCAGATGCTCCCGGAGCAGGTTCGCGCCAACGCCCGGGTCGTGCTCTATTCCACCGACTGGTGCGGCTACTGCAAGCAGACCAAACGTTTTCTCGACGGCAAGGGCATTGCGTTCACGGAGTTCGACATCGAGAAGGACGCCGAGGCGCGCAAGGCCTATGAAGCCTTGGGCGGGCGCGGGATTCCGCTGATCGACGTCAACGGCACGCTGATCCGCGGCTTCGACCCGGACGAAATCCTCGCCGCCCTGAAGTAGACAGACAGGTGGGAGCCAGCCTGCTGGCGATGACGTCAGCCGAGGCGCCTCAGGGCGGTCAAGGCAGCCGCTCCCGCACCGGGAACCTCAGCGGGCCTCGATGCGGAACCCCAACCGCGGAAAGTGCACATGCACCACCCCGGCCCGTGCGTCTTCGCGGCGCAGGATCAGTTCTTCGAGGCCGGCGGACACCAACTCCCCTTCCACCGGATCCACCCCGTAATCCGTCGCGGCAATCGCCACCCGCTGTCCGGCCACGAATCCGTTCGGATCGGCGAACGCCTCATCCGGCAACGCAGCCGGCGTCGCATTGCGCGCGACCTCCAGCGCCTCGTCGGCGCTCATCTCGCTCGCCGCGCCGTGACCGAAGCCCAGCACCCGCCCCAACCATGCGGCCACAGCCGGATAGGCGTCCACCAGCGGCGCCGTCACATGCGTAGCCTTGAGGAACCACAGCGGATGCGCCAGGGCGAAGTCCGCTACCGACGGTTCGCCGAACAGGAAGTCGCCCTGCTCGCGCTGCAATTGCTGCTCCAGGCGCGCCATGAGGGTCGGCCACTGATGCTTGGCCTGCTCGGCAGGCAGCCTCGCCGCGCTGCCGCCGCTGAACAGCCCGGCCCGGTCGGCCATGAACGCCTTGATCGCCTCCGGCGGCAACTTGCCGAAGCGCGCCGCCACCGACTCCGGCTGGAACACCAGGCTGACCGCATGCGGAAACACCACCGAATCGGCCCACGCGGCGAACCCGGCGACGACCATTTCCTGCCCCTCGGGGAAAAACGCCGGCAAGGCCTTTTCCTGCTCCAGGCGCCGGGCGATCAGGGCGGTGTCGCAATAGATGTCCGCACCGACCTGCAGCACCGGCGTCTTGCGGTAGCCGCCGGTGAGCGCGGTCAGGTCCGGCTTGGGCATCACCGGCGAGATGTGCACCGAACGCCAGGACAATCCCTTGAAACCCAAGAGCAGCCGGGCCTTTTCGGCGAATGGGGACGCGGGGTAATGGTGAAGGATCAACTCGGACATGCTCGGCTCCGCCGCACAGTAGGTGAATCCGCAGCTTAGCCTGCATTTGGATGGCAGCCTACGGATGCGGGCGACGGGAACCGATCAGTCAGATTGATAAGACGCCACCAGGCATTCCTTGGCGCTTTTCCTGAGTTTCTTGATCAGCCGCTCCTGGCGCAGCGCATCGCCCTTGTCCCGGCAGCGCTCGGTGTAGACCAGCGCCATCGCCGGGCTGGACAGGAAGAACCGCGCGCCCTTGCCGCTCTGGTGCTTGGCGAAGCGGCGCACGGGATCGTCGCTGATCCCGCAGTACAGCGAACCGTTGGCCGCGCGGACGAGGTAGACGAACCAGGCCTTGGCCGCAGGCGCATCGGTGTCGACAGGGTTTTCGCTCAAGGTGGTCACGGGGCGGTCGCAGGCGTGTGGGAAACAGCCCGCGATCTTATCAGCGGCCGGCCTGGAATGCCTTCAGCCCTTTGAGCGCCTGCGCGCGCACGGCGTTGGCCACCAGCGGCGTCCAGCCCAGCAGCAGGCCCTTGAAGCCCAAGGCCTGGCGCGACCAGCGCCACAGGTCGAAACGGTCGTGGTGCTCGCAGATCTTGCCGTCGCGGAACACGAAACGCGCCTGGATGTCGTTGACCACCGTGTTGCCGGTCTGGCTGAACAGGTAGGTCGCCACCCAGTGGGCGCCGCCGCTGCGCTCGTCGGCGCGGACGTTGTCGAAGGTCAGGGAGAAATCCTTGGCGCGGGTGGTGAGCATGCGCCACATGTCGCCGGCGTCGCGCCCGCGCAGTTCGCCGAAGGCCGGATCGCTGAACACCACGTCGTCGGTGTAGCAGGCGGCCATGGCCTCGGCGTCGAGGCGCTGGAAGGCCTGGTAGAAACGGGTGATCACGGCGCTGTTGGCTTCACTCACGGGCAAACTCCATGCTTAAGGACACAATGCCAGCACGATAATCCGCAAACGGTCGAAACACTATCGGCATTCGCACGCCGAATACCGGCAAAACACCTGCTGACGCCCTTCCACATGGACTTGCGGCGCGGCGGGAACGGTGGGAGCCAGCCTGCTGGCGATGGCGTCCGTGAAGACGCCGCCGGCCCCAGGGTTCAGACCTTCTCGCTCTGCACCTGCACATACAGCGCCCGCCCGGCACCGAGGCCGGCGAGGATGGCGCCCGCGCCGACGATGCCGAAGATCCAGCCCACCGCGTTCCAGCCACCGGTCCAGTCATGCACCACGCCGACCGCGAACGGCCCCATCGACGCCAGGGTGTAGCCGAAGCCCTGGGACATGCTCGACAGGTTGGCCGCCACGTGGGAATCGCGCGAGCGCAGCACGATCAGCGTCAACGCCAGGCTGAACGTGCCGCCCTGCCCCAGGCCCAGCAGGATCGCCCAGCCCCACAGGCCTTCGATCGGCGCATAGAGGCAGCCGAACAGGCCGCCGAGGGTCAGCGCCATCACCACCACGATCGCCAGGCGCTGATCCTTGCCGCGGGTGGCCAGCCACGGCGCGGCCAGGGAGCTGGCGAGCTGGATGATCACCGAACCGGACAGCACCAGGCCGGCCTGGGTCGGCGTCAGGCCGCGGCCGATCAGGATCGACGGCAGCCAGCCGAACACGATGTAGGCCAGCGACGATTGCAGGCCCATGTAGAGGGTCACCTGCCAGGCCAGCGGATCGCGCAGCAGGCCGCGCACCCGGTAGGCGACGTGGTGCGCCCCCTGCTTCTGCCCCACCTGCGGCAGCCAGAACAGCGCCGCCGCCAGCGCCGGCACCACCCAGATGCCCAGCCCCAGCGCCCAGCTGTCGCCGAAGTGCTGGCTCAGCGGCACGGTCGAGCCCGCCGCCATCGCCGCCCCCAGGCACAGCGCCATGGTGTACACGCCGGTCATGGTGCCGGCGTGCTTGGCGAAGTCGCGCTTGACGATGCCCGGCAGCAGCACGCCGATGATGCCGATGCTGGCGCCGCCCAGCACGCTGCCGGTGAACAGGCCGACGGCACCGAAGTTGCTCCGCAGGATGATGCCGCAGGCCAGGGTCAGCAGGATCCCCAGCACCACCCGCTCGGCGCCGAACCTCCGGGCCAGCACCGGCGCCAGCGGGGCGAACAGCCCCAGGCACAGCACCGGCAAGGTGGTCAGCAGCCCGGCCTGGGCCGCTGACAGGCCGAGGCTTTTCGACACCTCGCCCAGCAGCGGCGCCATGCTCGACAGCGCCGGGCGCAGGTTCAGCGCCACCAGGATCAGCCCCAGCAGCAACAGCCACGGACGACGCACCAGCGGATGGCTCTGCTGCACCTGCGCGTCATCGGCTTCGGCGTCGATCAGCAGCTCTTCGAGCTCGGCCGTGCGTTTGGAGGGTGTGGACAACTCGCTGCGGGACATGGGCTTCTCGGTTTCAAGGTTCATTGATCAACTGCCTCGACAAGGCTTTGGCCCGTTCCGGGTCGCGCTGTTCGACGGCATCGAGCAAGGCGATGTGCAGGTCGAACACTTCCTGGCGGCGCGGGACGATGTTCAGGGTCTGGCGCAGCTGCGCGCCGACAATGCTGGAGAAATAGCGGTACAGCTCGCTGAGGGTGGGGTTGTGCGCGGCGTCCACCAGACGGCGGTGGAACACCAGGTCGCAGGCGATGTAGGTGTCCAGGTCGCCGTGGTAGTGGCAGCCGCTGACGCCGAGCGCCTCGCGCAGGGCCGTGAGGTCTTCGTCGGTGCGGCGCAGGGCCGCCAGGCCGATGGCCTCGACTTCCAGGATGTGCCGGGTTTCCCGGGCCTGATCCAGGGAGCAGCGCGACAGCGCCTTGAGCGCGTCCAGCGGATCGACCGCCGCCCGCAGGTAGCTGCCGTCGCCTTGGCGGATCTCGATCAGCCCGGAGAACGCCAGCACGCGCATGGCCTCGCGCACCGTGTTGCGGCTGATGCCCAGCTCGGCGCACAGCTCAGGTTCGGTCGGCAGGCGCTGGCCCACCGTCCACACGCCGTCGTTGATGCGCTGGCGCAATTGATCCACGGCCTGGTCGACCAGGGAACGCTTGATCAATGGAGAGGTGTCTGACATGGAATTCGCCCTGTCATCCAATCATCGGATGAATTTTTCGGACATGGTAATGAACCGTCTCCGAGAGGACAACCCTTGATCCAGCCCGGTGGTGCCCTCACCGACGCCATCGCCAGCAGGCTGGCTCCCACAGTTTTTTACGGTGAACAGAGAGTCTGCCAGCACCGCAATTCCCTGTGGGAGCGGGCTTGCCCACAATGAGGCCGGTACATCCGACACCCCGGCGCCTGCCCCACTGCCATCGCCAGCAGGCTGGCTTCCACAAACACCGGGCAAAAATAAACCCGGAACATGTCCGGGTTCATTTCACCGCCAGCCGTCGATCAGTGCAGGATCTGGCTGAGGAACAGCTTGGTGCGGTCATTCTGCGGGTTGTCGAAGAAGTCGTTCGGCGCGGCCTGTTCGACGATTTCGCCCTTGTCCATGAAGATCACCCGGTTGGCCACGGTGCGGGCGAAGCCCATTTCGTGGGTCACGCAGAGCATGGTCATGCCGTCTTCGGCCAGGCCGATCATGGTGTCGAGCACTTCCTTGACCATTTCCGGGTCGAGGGCCGAGGTCGGTTCGTCGAACAGCATGATCTTCGGCTTCATGCACAGGGCGCGGGCGATCGCCACACGCTGCTGCTGGCCGCCGGACAGCTGCCCCGGGTACTTGTTCGCCTGCTCCGGAATGCGCACGCGCTCCAGGTAGTGCATGGCGATTTCCTCGGCCTTGCGCTTGGGCATCTTGCGCACCCACATCGGCGCCAGCGTGCAGTTCTGCAGGATGGTCAGGTGCGGGAACAGGTTGAAGTGCTGGAACACCATGCCGACTTCGCGGCGGATCGCTTCGATCTGCTTGAGGTCGTTGGTCAGTTCCGTGCCGTCGACGACGATGCGGCCCTGCTGGTGCTCTTCCAGACGGTTGAGGCAGCGGATGGTGGTGGACTTGCCCGAACCGGACGGGCCGCACAGCACGATGCGCTCGCCCTGCCGCACGTTGAGGTTGATGTCCTTGAGCACGTGGAACTGGCCGTACCACTTGTTCACGCCCTGCATCTGGATGATGCCTTCGGCGCCCGCAGGCTTCTTGATTGCTTCGCTCATTTACACAGAACTCCTAACGCTTGTGGCCGGTGTCGAGCTTGCGTTCCAAATGCATGGAATAGCGCGACATGCCAAAACAGAAAATCCAGAACACCAGGGCGGCGAACACGTAGCCTTCGGTGGCCATGCCCAGCCATTTCGGATCGGCGGCGGCCTGCTTGACGCTGTTGAGCAGGTCGAAGAGGCCGATGATGATCACAAGGCTGGTGTCCTTGAACAAAGCGATGAAGGTGTTGACGATGCCGGGGATCACCAGCTTCAGGGCCTGCGGCAGGATCACCAGGCCCATCGCGCGCCAGTAGCCCAGGCCCATCGCGGCCGCGGCTTCGTACTGGCCCTTGGGGATCGCCTGCAGGCCGCCCCGCACCACCTCGGCCACGTAGGCCGACTGGAACAGGATCACGCCGATCAGCGCCCGCAGCAGCTTGTCGAAGTTCATGCCTTCAGGCAGGAACAGCGGCAGCATCACCGAGGACATGAACAGCACCGTGATCAGCGGCACGCCGCGCCAGAACTCGATGAAGGTCACGCAGACCACACGGATCGCCGGCAAGTTGGAACGCCGGCCCAGCGCCAGGAGGATCCCCAGCGGCAGCGCGCCGGCGATGCCGACGGTGGCGATCACCAGGGTCAGCATCAGGCCGCCCCACTGGCTGGTGGCGACGGTGGTCAGGCCGAACACGCCGCCGTGCAGCAGGCACCAGGCGATGATCGGGTAGACGACCAGGAAGCTCAGGCCGTAGATCGCCTTGCGCGGGAAGCGCGAGATGAACAGCGGCGCCACGCCGATGACCGCCAGCCACACGGTCAGGTCCACGCGCCAGCGCAGGTCGGCCGGGTAGTAGCCGTACATGAACTGGCCGAAGCGCTGCTGGATGAACACCCAGCAGGCGCCTTCCTTGGTGCAGTCGGCGCGGGTGGTGCCGACCCAGTTGGCGTCCAGGATCGCCCAGTTGATCAGCGGCGGCACCACGAGGTAGATCAGGTAGAACGCGAACAGGGTCAGCAGGGTGTTGAGCCAGCTGGAGAACATGTTGGCGCGCATCCACGCCACCACGCCGATGCTGCTGCTCGGCGGGGGCATGTCAGGTTTGAAGGTATGAGTGCTCATGCGCTTTTCCTTACCGCTCGATCAGCGCAATGCGCTTGTTGTACCAGTTCATCAGCAGGGAAATGCTGATGCTGATCGCCAGGTACACGCTCATGGTGATGGCGATCACCTCGATGGCCTGGCCGGTCTGGTTGAGGACGGTGCCGGCGAACAGCGAAACCATTTCCGGGTAGCCGATGCCGGCCGCCAGGGACGAGTTCTTCGCCAGGTTCAGGTATTGGCTGGTCAGCGGCGGGATGATCACCCGCAGCGCCTGGGGAATGATCACCTTGCGCAGGGTCGGGCCGTTGCGCAGGCCCAGCGAACGGGCCGCTTCGGTCTGGCCGTGGCTGACCGACTTGATCCCCGAGCGCACGATCTCGGCGATGAACGCCGCGGTGTACACGGTCAGGGCCAGGGTCAGCGCCAGCAGTTCAGGGATCAGCACCCAGCCGCCGACGAAGTTGAAGCCCTTGAGCTGCGGCATCTCCCAGTGCAGCGGAGCGCCGAAGACCAGCGTGCACAGCGCAGGGATCACCAGGAACAGGGCCAGGCCGACCCAGAACTTGTGGAACGGCTCGCCGGTTTCCTCGAAGCGCTTGGTGGCCCAGCGGCTCATGAACACGATGGCGACGATGGCCACCACGATGCTGACCGCGAACGGCCAGAATCCGTCGGCGATCTGCGCCGCCGGCATGTTCAGGCCCCGGCTGCTGACGAAGAAGGTGTCGCCGAAGTTGTGGCTGTTGCGCGGCCCCGGCATGGTCAGGAACACCGCGAAGTACCAGAACAGGATCTGCAGCAGCGGCGGGATGTTGCGGAAGGTTTCCACATACACGGTCGCCAGTTTGCTGATGATCCAGTTCGGCGACAGCCGCGCCACACCGATGATGAAGCCCAGCAGCGTCGCCAGGATCACGCCGATGAAGGTCACCAGCAGGGTGTTGAGCAGGCCGATCACGAACACCCGTGCGTAACTGTCCGCTTCGGTGTAGGAGATCAGGTGCTGAGCGATGCCGAAACCGGCGCTGCGCTCGAGAAAGTCGAAACCGGAGGTGATGCCCCGGTGTTGAAGGTTGGTCTGGGTGTTGTCGAACAGGTACCAGCCCATCGAGACCACCGCCACTACGGTGATGATCTGAAACAGCCACGCACGCACTCGTGGATCGCTGAGGCTGAGCCTCTGCTTTGGTGCGCCGATTGAATTTTGCATGAAGTGCCCCGGAAAAAACTGAAACAGAACGTCACCCGGCGTTTGGCCCGCCGGGTGACAGAACCATTAGCGCACCGGTGGTGCGTACTGAATGCCGCCGGCGTTCCACAGCGCATTCAGGCCACGGTCGATTTCCAGCGGGGTGCTCTTGCCGAGGTTTTTCTCGAAGATCTCACCGTAGTTGCCGACCTGGGAAACGATCTTGACGACCCAATCCTTAGGCAGCTTCAGGTCCTTGCCGTACTCGCCGTCGGCACCCAGCAGGCGGGCGACGTCCGGGTTCTTGGTGGACTTGGCTTCTTCCAGCACGTTTTTCGAAGTGACGCCGGCCTCTTCGGTGTTGAGCAGCGCATAGCCGACCCAACGCACGATCGCCAGCCACTCGTCGTCGCCGTTGCGCACGACCGGGCCCAGAGGCTCCTTGGAGATGGTTTCCGGCAGCACCACGTAGTCCTTCGGCGAAGCCAGCTTGCTGCGCTGGGCGAACAGCTGGGACTTGTCGGAGGTCAGCACGTCGCAACGGCCGGATTCCAGCGACTTGGCGCTTTCGTCGGAGGTGTCGAAGGTGATCGGGGTGTACTTCAGGCCGTTGGCGCGGAAGTAGTCGGACACGTTCAGCTCGGTGGTGGTGCCCGCCTGGATGCAGATGGTGGCGCCGTCCAGTTCCTTGGCGCTCTTCACGCCCAGCTTGTTGTTGGCCAGGAAGCCCACGCCGTCGTAGTAGGTGATGAAGCCCGGGAATTTCAGGCCCATGCCCGCGTCACGGGAGCTGGTCATGGTGGTGTTGCGCGACAGGATGTCGATTTCGCCAGACTGCAGCGCAGTGAAGCGTTCCTTGGCGTTCAACTGGCTGAACTTGACCTTGTTCGCATCGCCGAACACGGCCGCGGCCACCGCGCGGCAGACGTCGGCGTCGATGCCGATGATCTTGCCGGTGGAGTCCGGTACGGAGAAGCCCGGCAGGCCGTCGCTGACGCCGCACTGCACGAAGCCTTTCTTCTGCACCGCATCCAGGGTTGCACCCGCCTGAGCGAACCCGCTGACGCCGAGGACTGTCGCAGCAGTCACGACCGCCAGAGTGGTTTTCAACATCTTCATTCAAACCTCCAGTTTTGCTCTTGTTGTGTCGGAGCTTGAGTCTTGTCGCACCCTTTTGAGGCGTTGTTGACCCGTGTTGGCTTTTTGTGGGGTCAACCGACGTAGGACCTTAGCTATGAGTCTAGTAGGAGAAAATCCACATAATGGACAACCTCACGTCTCACCAGTCGGCCGAACGGGCTGTAGCCCTTTCACGTTCGCTAAGCCCGTAGCGGCCTCTGGCGAACATCCATCACCGGATTCTTTACTGTCCCCGTCCCCTTGCGTTCACTGATAGTGTTACCGCCGGGCCCGAGAACGATTGCACGTCTAGCTCATAGCAAAGCCCGTACCACACCGCCCATTGAGGCGATGGAGCGACAGGTCAATAGCAAAACTTGTAACCTTGCGACATCTTCTTAACGGATAACCCTGGCGCGCACACGGATCACGCACCCGATGAGCGCGCCCGCACCCAATTGGAGCAGCCATGACCGAGCCCTTGATTCTTCAGCCCGAAAAGACCGCGGACGCCTGCGTGATCTGGCTGCACGGCCTGGGCGCCGACCGCTACGACTTCCTGCCGGTGGCCGAGGCCCTGCAGGAAACCCTGCTGACCACCCGTTTCGTCCTGCCCCAGGCGCCCACCCGCGCCGTGACGATCAATGGCGGATATGCCATGCCCAGCTGGTACGACATCAAGGCAATGACCCCGGCCCGGGCCATCGACCGCGACCAGCTGGAAGCGTCCGCCGACCATGTCATCGAACTGATCGAATCGCAGAAGGCCTCCGGAATAGACGCCTCGCGGATCTTCCTCGCCGGGTTTTCCCAAGGGGGCGCGGTGGTCTATCACACCGCGTTCCTGAAATGGCAGGGACCGTTGGGCGGCGTGCTGGCGCTTTCGACGTACGCACCGACCTTCAGCGGTGAACTGGAGCTGTCCGCCAGCCAGCAGCGCGTGCCCGTGCTGGCGCTGCACGGCCAGTTCGACAACGTGGTGCAGAACGCGATGGGACGCACGGCGTACGAGTACCTGAAGGCCCATGGTGTCACCGTGACATGGCAGGAATACCCAATGGAGCACGAAGTGTTACCCGAGGAAATCCGCGACATCGGCACCTGGCTGGGCGAACGCCTGCGCTGATCGATTCCGCGACTTCGGCCGCACGCCGCGGCCCTTTGATCGCCCCACTACGCCGCGCCCGATTCTTGCATTACACTGGCCGGCGTACATTCCTTAACCAATTGATGAGACGACCGTGCTCAAAGCACTCAAGAAAATGTTCGGCAAAAGCGAGGCTGAGCAGCTCGCGCCTGCCGCCGGCGCACCGTCGCCCGCCTCCGGCCCCCGCGGCGACCTCCGCCCGGCCGACCGCCCCGCTCCCGCCGCGGCCGCCAAACCCGAACCGAAACCTGAGGCCCCTGCGGCCAAGGCCGGCGAACCGGCCCCAAGCCCTGAGCCTAAACCGGCCAGGCCCCGCCGCGAACCCAAGCCCAAGGCGCCGGTGATCCCCTGGAAACTCGAGGACTTCGTCGTCGAACCCCAGGAAGGCAAGACCCGCTTCCACGACTTCAGGCTCGCCCCGGAACTGATGCACGCCATCCAGGACCTGGGCTTCCCTTACTGCACGCCGATCCAGGCCCAGGTGCTGGGTTTCACCCTCGCCGGCAAGGACGCCATCGGCCGCGCCCAGACCGGCACCGGCAAGACCGCCGCGTTCCTGATCTCGACCATCACCCAGCTGCTGCAGACCCCGCCGCCGAAAGAGCGCTACATGGGCGAGCCGCGGGCGCTGATCATCGCCCCGACCCGCGAACTGGTGGTGCAGATCGCCAAGGACGCCCAGGACCTGACCAAGTACACCGGCCTGAACGTGATGAGCTTCGTCGGCGGCATGGACTTCGACAAGCAGCTCAAGCAGCTCGAGGCGCGCCACTGCGACATCCTGGTCGCCACGCCGGGCCGCCTGCTGGACTTCAACCAGCGCGGCGACGTGCACCTGGACATGGTCGAAGTGCTGGTGCTGGACGAGGCCGACCGCATGCTCGACATGGGCTTCATCCCGCAGGTGCGCCAGATCATCCGCCAGACCCCGCCCAAGAGCGAGCGCCAGACCCTGCTGTTCTCCGCCACCTTCACCGACGACGTGATGAACCTGGCCAAGCAGTGGACCACCGACCCGGCCATCGTCGAGATCGAAGCCGAGAACGTGGCCAACGCCAACGTCGAACAGCACATCTATGCGGTCGCCAGCGCCGACAAGTACAAGCTGCTGTACAACCTGGTCAACGACAACGGCTGGGAGCGGGTGATGGTGTTCGCCAACCGCAAGGACGAAGTGCGACGCATCGAGGAACGCCTGGTGCGCGACGGCGTCAACGCCGCCCAGCTGTCCGGCGACGTGCCGCAGCACAAGCGCATCAAGACCCTGGAAGGCTTTCGCGAAGGCAAGATCCGCGTGCTGGTGGCCACCGACGTGGCCGGCCGCGGCATCCACATCGACGGCATCAGCCACGTGATCAACTTCACCCTGCCGGAAGTGCCGGACGACTACGTGCACCGCATCGGCCGCACCGGCCGGGCCGGCGCCGACGGCGTGTCGATCAGCTTCGCCGGCGAGGACGACTCCTACCAGTTGCCGTCCATCGAGGCGCTGCTGGGCCGCAAGATCAGCTGCGAAATGCCGCCGACCCACCTGCTGCGGGCGGTCGAGCGCAAGCGGCCGCACTGAGCGACCCCATGAGAAAGGCGCAGCCGGCGACGGACTGCGCCTTTTTTTTCGCCCGGAGATTGCCGACAAGATATAAAAGTCCATAATGGACAAATTAGTTTAATAACAATCCCCGGAGCCCGACATGACCTGCACGCCCCATGTGATCGACCAAACCCAGGCCCGCGCGCTGCTGGCCCGGCTCGACGTGCCGCAGATCATGCGCAAGCTGTTCCGCGACCTCGCCGCCGGGCAGGCGGTGCAGCCGGCCCAGCAACTGGTGGAGTTTCCCCAGGGCGCGGGGGATTTCATCAACTACCTGGGCGTATTGGCCGAGGACGGCGTGTACGGGGTCAAGACCTCGCCGTACATCGTCCGCGAACAAGGCCCGCTGGTGACGGCCTGGACGTTGCTGATGTCGATGCAGACCGGCCAGCCCCTGCTGCTGTGCGACGCCGGTGAGCTGACCACCGCCCGCACCGCCGCCACCACCGCCGTGGCGGTCGACGCCCTGGCCCCGGTGGACGCCCGGCGCCTGGCGATCATCGGCAGCGGCAAGGTGGCCCAGGCGCATCTGGAATACGTCAAGGCGCTGCGCGACTGGCAGCACATCAGCCTGTACGCGCCGAGCCTCGCCGAAGAGCCAGACACCGTCGCCCGCTTCAAGGCCCTGGAACCGCGCCTGACCGTGGCCGACAGCCGCGAAGCCGCCGTCGCCGGGGCCGACGTGATCCTGCTCTGCACCTCGTCTGCGGGACCTGTGATCGATCCGGCCAGCCTGAGCAAGCCGGCGCTGATCACCTCGATCAGCACCAACGCGCCCCGCGCCCACGAGGTGCCGCCGCACAGCCTCAACGACATGCAGGTGTTCTGCGACTATCGCCAGACCACACCGGGTTCGGCGGGCGAAATGCTGATCGCCGCCGAACGGCACGGCTGGGACCGCACCCGGATCGTCGGCGACCTGGCCGACCTGCTCAGCGGCCAGGCGCAGCGTCCCGACTATGGGCGCCACGTGTTCTTCCGCTCCATCGGCCTGGGGCTGGAGGACATCGCCGTGGCCAATGCGATTTATCGCCTGCATCCCTGACACCGCAATCCCTGTGCTTCGATGCGGCGGTTGCGCCGCCATCGCCAGCAGGCTGGCTCCCACAGGGCTCTCGGCATCCTTCAATAATTGCGTCAATACTGGAGACTTTCATGAGCCAGGCAGACTTCATCATCATCGGCGGCGGCATCGCCGGCGCGTCCACCGGTTTCTGGCTGTCGCCCCACGCCAAGGTGGTCGTGCTGGAGCGTGAGTCGCATCCGGCCTATCACTCCACCGGCCGCTCCGCCGCCCTGTTCACCGCCGCCTATGGCACTCCGCAGGTGCGGGCGCTGACCCTGGCCAGCCGTGACTTCTTCGACACCCCGCCAAGCGGCTTCTGCGAGCATCCGCTGCTGACCCCGCGCGGCGAAATGACCGTGGACTTCACCGGCGACCCCGCCGAACTGAACAACCAATACCTCAGCGCCAAGGCCACGGTGCCGCAGATGCAACTGCTCAGCGCCGACGAGGCCTGCACGCGGCTGCCGATCCTGCGCCGGGAGAAAGTCCACGGCGCGCTCTACGACCCCACCGCCAGCGACATCGACACCGACGCCCTGCACCAGGGCTACCTGCGCGGCATCCGCCGCAACAACGGCCAGGTGCACACAGACTGCGAGGTGCTGGGCCTCACCCGTGGCGCCGACGGCCTGTGGCAGGTGCAGACCCCAGGCGAAACCTTCAGCGCCCCCGTGGTGATCAACGCCGCCGGGGCCTGGGCCGACAAGATCGGCGCTCTGGCCGGCGCCGCGCCGCTGGGCCTGCAGCCCAAACGCCGGGCCGCGTTCATCTTCGCCGGCCCCGAAGGCGTGGACATCCACCACTGGCCGATGCTGGTCAGCCTCGACGAGTCGTTCTACATGAAGCCCGACGCCGGCATGTTCCTCGGCTCGCCGGCCAACGCCGACCCCGTCGAACCCCACGACGTGCAGCCCGAAGAGCTGGACATCGCCATGGGCATCTACCAGATCGAGGAAGCCACCACCCTGACCATCCGCCGCCCGACCCGCACCTGGGCCGGCCTGCGCAGCTTCGTGGCCGACGGCGACCTGCTGGCCGGTTTCGACCCGCAGGTGCCGGGGTTGTTCTGGGTCGCGGCCCAGGGCGGCTACGGCATCCAGACCTCGCCGGCCATGGGCCAGGCCAGCGCGGCGCTGGTGCGCGGCCTGCCGTTGCCTGAGCAACTGGGCCGGTTCGGCCTGACCGCCGCCATGCTGTCCCCCGCCCGCCTCGCCTGACCGGCCGTGCGGATGACGCGCCCGACGGATTGCGGCACACTCGCAGCGCCCCCTGCCCACGGGGGCGTTGACGTTGCCTGGAGCTCCACTGACATGACCGCCCCCGAACCTTCACCTGTGCCGAACGACGCCGCGATGGACAACTACCGCGCCATCGCCGACGCCATCGCCACGCTGTTCTTCCCCCACGCCGAAGTGGTGCTGCACGACCTGCGCACGCAGAAGGTCGACTACATCGCCAACAACCTGTCGAAGCGGGACATCGGCGACGATTCGGCGCTGGAGGACATGCTCGGCGACGACGCCGGCGAGCGGAACATCGGCCCGTACGAGAAGCTCAACTGGGACGGCCAGAAGATCCGCAGCCTGAGCACGGTGCTGCGGGACGGCCAGGGCCAGCCGCTGGCGGTGCTGTGCATCAACCTGAACATTTCCCTGTTCGAGAACGCCAAGGCGGCGCTGGACCTGTTCCTGTCGCCGAGCAAGCTGATCCCGCAGCCGGACTCGCTGTTTCGCGACGACTGGCAGGAGCGGATCAACACTTTCCTGCACAGCTGGCTGCGCGAGCGGCAACTGAGCCTGAACGTGCTGACCCGCGACCACAAGCGCGAGCTGGTGCTGGCCCTGCACGCCGAAGGCGCGTTCAAGGGCAAGAGCGCCTCGAACTACGTGGCCAATGTGCTGAACATGGGGCGGGCGACGGTGTACAAGCACCTGAAGGAACTGAAGGGCTGAAGACCTGCGGCGGCTGTGCCGCCTCATCGCTTGCGGGCAAGCTCCCACAGGGTTTTGCGGTGAGCCCAGATTCTGCGAACACCGCAGATCCCCTGTGGGAGCCAGCCTGCTGGCGATGGTGGACGGTCAGTCGCCGTAGATGTCGGACTTGAAGTACTTCTCGGAAATCTTCTGGTACTCGCCGCTGGCGCGGATGCCGTCGATGGCGCTGTTCAGCTGACTGACCAGTTCGGCATTGCCCTTGCGCACCGCGATCCCCGCGCCCTCGCCCACGTATTTCGGATCCTTGAGCTCCGGCCCGACGAACGCATAGCCCTTGCCGCGCGGCATCGACAGGAAGTCGGTCAGCGGGATGGTGTCGGCGAAGATCGCGTCGAGGCGTCCGGCCGCCAGGTCCATGTAGATCTCTTCGTTGTTGCCGTAGCGCTTGACGGTGATGCCCTTGGGCTCGAACACCTCGGTGGCGTAGCGGTCGGTGGTGGTCGCGCGCTGCACGCCGACGGTCTTGCCCTTGAGGCTGGCGTACTGGTCATCGACGACCGCGCCTTCCTTCATCACCAGCCGCGAGGAGGTGAAGTAGTACTTGTGGGTGAAGTCCACCGACTTCTTGCGGTCTTCGTTGATGGTCATGGACGACAGCGCCATGTCGATCTTCTTCACTTTCAGCGAAGGGATCAGGCCGTCGAATTCGCCCTCGACCCACACGCACTTGACCTGCATCTGCGCGCACAGCGCATTGCCGATGTCGTAGTCGAAACCGACGATCTCGCCCTTGTCGGTCTTGGAGGCGAACGGCGGGTAGGCGGCCTCGATGCCGATGCGCAAGGTCTTCTCGGCGGCGAACGCGCTGGTGCACGCCAACAGGCTCAGCGCCAGACCGGTGATGAGGGGGAGTTTCTTCATGTTCGTTCTCTCGCGGTTGTTGTTGGTTTGGCAAGACAGGAGAAAGAGCTGAAACAGGGGGAACGCCTTTTTTGTACTTATGAATCCATACTGGACTTTTATGTACAGAGCGTCAATCGGGCAGAAGGGGTCGCATCCGGCCGGCGGTCGGGTGATGAATCAGGGGGGATGGCGGTGCTGCACAGGGCGCCATCGCCAGCAGGCTGACTCCCACAGGGGGAACACATTCCAGAGCCTGCTGGCGAGGGCGGAGGGACAAGCGGCGCCGGAGCTACTTTTTCCAGCGCTCGGCCGCCGCATGGTCGCTGGCGCGACCTTCGACCCAGCGCGGGCCTTCGGCGGTGTTTTCCTTCTTCCAGAACGGGGCGCGGGTCTTGAGGTAGTCCATGACGAAGGCGCAGGCGTCGAACGCCGCCTGGCGATGGGCGCTGGCGGCGCCGACGAACACGATCGGCTCGCCCGGCTCCAGCGCGCCGATGCGGTGCAGCACCTCAAGCTTCAGCAGCGGCCAGCGCTGCGCGGCCTCGTCGGCGATCTTGGCCAGGGCCTTTTCGGTCATGCCCGGATAGTGCTCCAGGAACATCCCGGCCACGTCGAGCCCGTCGTTGAAGTCACGCACGTAGCCGACGAAGCTCACCACCGCACCGACGCCGACGTTGGCTGCATGCATCGCGTTGACTTCGGCGCCCGGGTCGAACGGTTCGCACTGCACACGGATGCCCATGGCTCAGCCTCCGGTCACGGTAGGGAAGAACGCCACTTCGTCGCCCTCGGCCACCGGCTCGTCGAGCTGGCAGAGGTCTTCGTTGCGCGCGCACATCAGGTTCTGTTCGCCCAGCACCTCGAAGCCGTCGCGCCGGGCCAGCAGTGCCCGCACGTCATCGACGGTGCCGAAGTCGCCCTCGACCCTGATCGAGTCCTCGCCGACCGCTTCGCGGTAGCGGGCAAAAAACTTCACGGTCAGGTTCATGGCTGCTCCGCCCGGTAGTGGCCGCTCTTGCCGCCGAGCTTTTCCAGCAGGCGCACGCTTTCGATGGTCATGCCGCGGTCCACGGCCTTGCACATGTCGTAGATCGTCAGCGCGGCGACGCTGGCGGCGGTCAGCGCCTCCATCTCGACGCCGGTCTGGCCCGACAGCTTGCAGCGGGCTTCGATGCGCACGGTATCGTCGCCTTCGGCGCTGAGTTCGACCTTCACGCCGGTCAGCATCAGCGGATGGCACAGCGGGATCAGATCGCTGGTCTTCTTCGCCGCCTGGATGCCGGCGATGCGCGCCACGGCGAACACGTCGCCCTTGGGGTGGCCGCCGCTGACGATCATCCGCAGCGTGTCGGGCAGCATGCGCACCAGCGCTTGGGCCGTCGCCTCGCGGAACGTCACGGCCTTGTCGGTGACGTCGACCATGTTGGCGCGGCCTTGGGAATCGAGATGGGTCAGCACGGGAATACTCCTGATCAGGAGCGTCGATTGTAAACCTGAGGGTCAATTTTCCGCGAGCGCGATGACAGCCCTCGCACAAATCACTGTGGGAGCGGCGGTGCGATTTGCCTGCGAAGACGCCGGCTCAGTCAAACTCGATGTCGCCTGACCTGACGCCTTCGCGGGCAAGCCCGCTCCCACAGGGTTCTGCAGCGGTCGACGAGACGGCATTCCAGCGGGCAAACACTGTGGGAGCCAGCCTGCTGGCGATGGCCTTCGCGAAGACCCCGCCGAGCCATGAAGAAGCGGACGGCCCGGAGGCCGCCCGCTGCGGGGGAAGGTTACAGATGCGATTCGGCGTATTCGGCCAGTATCGAGCGAGGCACCCCTTGCAGGGTGATGTGCACACCGTTGGGGAAGTCCTTGAAGCGTTCGGTCAGGTAGGTCAGCCCGGAGCTGGTCGCGGACAGGTAAGGGGTGTCGATCTGCGCCAGGTTGCCCAGGCACACCACTTTGGAGCCGGCGCCGGCCCGGGTGATGATGGTCTTCATCTGGTGCGGCGTGAGGTTCTGGCATTCGTCGATCAGGATCAGGCTCTGCTGGAAGCTGCGCCCCCGGATGTAGTTGAGCGACTTGAACTGCAGCGGCACCTTGCTGAGGATGTAGTCGACGCTGCCGTGGGTGCTTTCGTCATCCATGTGCAAGGCTTCGAGGTTGTCGGTGATGGCGCCCAGCCAAGGCTCCATCTTTTCCGCTTCGGTGCCCGGCAGAAAGCCGATCTCCTGGTCCAGCCCCTGCACGCTGCGGGTGGCGATGATGCGCCGGTAGCGCTTGCTGACCATGGTCTGCTCGATGGCGGCCGCCAGCGCCAGGATGGTCTTGCCGGAACCGGCGGCGCCGGACAGGTTGACCAGGTGGATGTCCGGATCGAGCAACGCGTACAGCGCCAGGCTCTGGTAGATGTCCCGTGGCTTGAGGCCCCAGGCTTCCTGATGCAGCAGCGGTTCCTGGTGCAGGTCGAGGATCAGCAGCTTGTCCTCGTCGATCTCCTTGATCCAGCCGACGAACCCCTGCTCGTCGATGATGAACTCGTTGACGTGCACCGCCGGCAGGTTGTCGATCAGTTGCACCTGATGCCAGGTGCGGCCGTGGTCCTGGCGGGTCTCGACCTTGCTCACGCGGTCCCAGAAGGAGCCGGTCATGTTGTGGTAGCCGTTGGGCAGCAGCGACACGTCGTCGACCAGCTGGTCGGTGCTGTAGTCTTCGGCCGCGATCCCGCAGGCCCGCGCCTTGAGGCGCATGTTGATGTCCTTGGTGACCAGCACGACCGGTTTCTTCGGGTCGCGGGTGTGCAGGTCGATCAACTGGTTGATGATTTTGTTGTCGTTCAGGTGCTCCGGCAGAATCAGGTTCGGCTCGGCATGTTTGCTCATCAGAATCGACAGCAAGCCCTTGGGTCCGCTCTTGCCGCGCTGGATCGGCACTCCCTGTTCAACGTCCTCCGGTGAAGCGTCCCCCAGGGTCTTGTCGATCAGCCGGATGGCCTGACGGCATTCGGCGGCCACGCTGTGATGCCCGCTCTTGAGCTTGTCCAGCTCTTCAAGCACGGTCATCGGGATCGCGACGTGGTGTTCTTCGAAATTCAGGAGGGCGTTTGGATCGTGAATCAATACGTTGGTATCGAGTACATAAAGGATTGGCTGGTTGGAAGAAGGGCTACGTCCGTGATCATCCATACTCGGTCACCTTTGTGGGAGCCATTCGACGCAATACCTGGGCGGTGCTGCGCCTCGAAGTGACTGCCGAGCCCGTCCGCGCGCCCCTTGATCGGAAGGCCGGACGAACTGCACACAAATGGGTCTTGGGAGACGCCACCTGTGTCGCAGGTTTCGGCGGTCTGAGTTCGTAATACTCCAAAACCTGTGACAGAAAAAAGCACTTTGACGATTTTTTGAAGTTTATTTTGCAAAGTGACGAAAAGCCCTTGGCGGACCGCCCTGCCCCCGTTAGAGTCGGAAGTCCGCCTGCTGCAAAATCCTTCGAATTTCTTCCCCGCGCCCAATGTTTACGGGGCTTTCGTGCCTTGTCAGCGAAACGCGTCCTGACAGTCTTCCCAGCCGATGCCACTTTGCGCGGTCTGGGTGATGAGCCACGGCAACGCCGTCTTCACCGCATCCTGCTTCATGTTGAAATTGATCACCCCGTGACGCCACAGCAGCATCAGGGTCAGCACCCGCTGCGCGCTCTGGCTGCCCTTGAGCTTGCCGGCGCCGTCCTGGGCGTCGATGTCCCACAGCGCCACTTGCAGGCCCTGGGCGTTGAAGAACGCCTGCGCATCGCTGCGCCGCTGACCGTCCGGCGGGCGGAACAGCGGCACGTAGTTTTCCGGCAGCTTGCCTTTGACCAGGTCGGCGCTGCGGCGCACCGAGTCCTGCCAGTCCTGCCAGTGGCTGTGGGAGCGGAACTCCCAGCCCTGCACGCCGACGCACTGCTGCGAGAACGTCGCTTGCAGGCTGGCGACCGAACGCTCCGCCAGCCGCGCCTGGACATCCTTGCCCAGCACGAAGAACGTGCCGCTCAGGTTCGACTTGCGCAGGTATTCGGCCAGCCAGTCGGTGTTGTCCGGCTGCAGGTTGGCGGCGCTGTCGAAGCTCAGCAGGAACAGCCGGTCGTTCATCTCGTCGCCGTTGCGTTCGTAGTCGCCGAAACGGTCGATCTCGCTGCCGGTCTGCGGAAACAGCGCAGCTTTGCGCAGCAGCTCGTCCAGGTACTGGGCATGGAAAGCGCGGCTCGGCTCGGCCCACTTGATGTAGTAGCTCTCCTCGCCGAGCTGGAACTTGCCGGCCTGCTCGCGCAGGGTCGGCACGTCTTCGACCAGGAAGCAGAACGAGGCGTCCTGGTCGCAGCTCTGCTGGGCGTGGTCGTAGCCGTTGAACAACCGTTGCCAGAGCCGCTCGCGCAGGCGGTTGACGGCGTCCATGTTGACCGTGCGCAGCCCCAGGCGCTGGGCCAGCGCGGCCTCGTCCAGCGCTTCGCTGGCCAAAAGGCCCCGGGCGAAGGTCAGGATCTCCGCCCGCGAGGCCACGTCGAACAGGGTCGGATTCTTCAGTTGCTCCGGCCAGGTGCTGCGGTCCAGTGTCGCCGGATCGCCGGGCGCCGCCAGGGCCCCGAGGCTCAACAGCCACGCCCAAAGGAATAGAACGATACGCAAAGGGATGTCTCCATAACAAAACCCGCGCGGCACTATAGCCGATAAGGCGGTAGCGGCGGTTCCCCGTGGGATGGCGGGCAACCATCGATCAACTATCGGACTCATAGCTGGAGTCAACCCGGCCAACCCCCTAGAATCGCCGCCACGATCAAAGGAGACGACTGCATGCTGATGGTGATTTCCCCCGCCAAGACCCTCGACTACGAAACGCCGCCGGCGACCTCGCGCTTCACCCAGCCGCAATACCTCGACCATTCCCAGGCGCTGATCCAGCAACTGCGCGAACTCAGTCCGGCGCAGATCAGCGAGCTGATGCACGTCTCCGACAAGATCGGCGGCCTCAACGCCGCGCGCTTCGGCAGCTGGACGCCGGCCTTCACCCCGGACAACGCCAAGCAGGCGCTGCTGGCGTTCAAGGGTGACGTCTACACCGGGCTCGACGCCCAGACCTTCAGCGAAGCCGATTTCGACTATGCGCAACGGCACCTGCGCATGCTGTCCGGCCTCTACGGCCTGCTGCGCCCGCTGGACCTTATGCAGCCGTACCGGCTGGAGATGGGCACCAAGCTGGCCAACGCCCGGGGCAAGGACCTTTACGCCTTCTGGGGCACGCGCATCAGCGAGTGGCTCAACGAAGCGCTGGCCGACCAGGGCGACGACGTGCTGCTCAACCTGGCGTCCAACGAGTACTTCTCGGCGGTCAAGCGCTCTGCCCTGAACGCGCGGATCATCAACACCGAGTTCAAGGACCTGAAGAACGGCCAGTACAAGATCATCAGCTTCTACGCCAAGAAGGCCCGAGGCCTGATGAGCCGCTTCGTGATCCAGGAACGCATCAACGATCCCGGTGCCCTGAAGCAGTTCGATGTCCAGGGTTACCGCTACAGCGCCGAACAGTCGAAACCGGACAATCTGGTGTTCCTGCGCGACCACGCCCCCGAATGAAGCATGCGCGGTGCACGACTCTTTATTGAAGACGTCGTGCACCGCGCACGACGTCAAAAATCCCCCGCCCTTTTTCGCCATTTCATTGGCGCCATAAAAACATCGCCCCTCTCCCTAACGTTTGTTTCACTCGACAGGTGTCATTTTTTTCAGTAGTGGCACGCACTTTTTTTCAAAGTAATGGCACAAAACCATCCCCCGCGATTATCCGCCTATATATAAAGGGCGAAATGGAAAGTGCTATCAATATGAAAGCAGTGCCATCTTTTTCAATATTTCAAGAAATTTCAGATTTCGGGATGAACGGGCCGGAACTTCGTCCTGATGCGTAGCTCATACCACCGGTAACGATTCTCGCCGATTCTGTACGAGATAACTTACGCAGATGAACGATCGCTGTAACCAAGTTGCCACAGTAACTTTCACAGCGACTTCACTTGTTTAGGCAAAGATCAAAGACGGGAAATACGCACCCTGAACATTCCCTGCAAGGCCGAGGCTGCGCCCCTGCCACCGCGCTCACCAGAGCGCTGAACCGCCCGGATTGCGGGCAGTTGGCCTGACATCGTGCAGGCATGTCGACTGAGCGGCCCTCCTTCGGACGAAGGTCATGCCGCCTGTCGGGGCAAGTCACAACAATAAGGCCTAGTTGCGCACAACTTGAGTGCACTTATTTAGCCACTCGAAACTTACATTGCCGGAACACGGCATTGTCGTGCCTGCAAGACGCACTTTCGAGTGCACCATGACCGCTGGAACCATTAACTCCGGCCATCTAATGGCTTGATAAAACACAGAGGTAATTGCGATGCGCATCAGCATTTTTGGTTTGGGTTACGTCGGCGCCGTATGTGCCGGTTGCCTGTCTGCACGGGGCCACGACGTGGTGGGCGTCGATGTCGCCAAAGACAAGATCGACATGATCAACGCCGGCAAATCCCCCATCGTCGAACCGGGCCTGGGCGAACTGCTGGCGCAGGGCATCCAGACCGGCCGCCTGCGCGGCACCACCGACTTCGCCGAGGCGATCCGCGCCACCGACCTGTCGATGATCTGCGTCGGCACGCCGAGCAAGAAGAACGGCGACCTGGAACTGAACTACATCGAGGCGGTGTGCCGCGAAATCGGTTTCGTGCTGCGCGAGAAGTCCACCCGCCACACCATCGTGGTGCGCAGCACCGTGCTGCCGGGCACCGTCGCCAACGTGGTGATCCCGATCCTCGAAGACTGCTCCGGCAAGAAGGCCGGCGTCGATTTCGGCGTGGCGGTCAACCCCGAGTTCCTGCGCGAGAGCACCGCGATCAAGGACTACGACTTCCCGCCGATGACCGTCATCGGCGAGTTCGACGCCGCGTCGGGCGACGTCCTGCAATCGTTGTACGAAGAGCTCGACGCGCCGATCATCCGCAAGGACATCGCCGTCGCCGAGATGATCAAGTACACCTGCAACGTCTGGCACGCCACCAAGGTGACCTTCGCCAACGAGATCGGCAACATCGCCAAGGCCGTCGGCGTCGACGGCCGTGAGGTGATGGACGTGGTCTGCCAGGACAAGACCCTCAACCTGTCCCAGTACTACATGCGTCCGGGCTTCGCCTTCGGCGGCTCGTGCCTGCCCAAGGACGTGCGCGCCCTGACCTACCGCGCCGGCTCCCTGGACGTGGAGGCGCCGCTGCTCAACTCGCTGATGCGCAGCAACGAATCCCAGGTGCAGAACGCCTTCGACATCGTCGAAAGCCACGACAAGCGCAAGGTCGCCCTGCTCGGCCTGAGCTTCAAGGCCGGCACCGACGACCTGCGCGAAAGCCCGCTGGTGGAGCTGGCCGAGATGCTGATCGGCAAGGGCTACGACCTGAGCATCTACGACAGCAACGTCGAGTACGCCCGCGTCCACGGCGCGAACAAGGACTACATCGAGTCGAAGATCCCCCATGTGTCGTCCCTGCTCAACGCGGACTTCGACTCGGTGATCGACAACTCCGACGTGATCATCCTGGGCAACCGCGACGAGAAATTCCGTTCCCTGGCCCAACAGGTGCCGGACGGCAAGCAGGTCATCGACCTGGTGGGCTTCATGTCCCGGGCCACCCGCGCCGGCAGCCGCACCGAAGGCATCTGCTGGTAAGGCAGCCCCAAGCTCCGGGCCGCCTGCGGCCCGGAGCCTCCTTCACCTTCGGATGAATGACGGTCATGTCCAAGCTCAATCATTTTTTTCTGCAAGCGGCCGGTTGGCTTTTGTTTCTGGGCCTGCTGATGGGCCTGGCCCTGATGCTGCCCGTGTCCACGTTCGACGCCGAGTCGAAGGACTTCATTTTCCTGATCGGCGCCGTGGGCATCTGGCGCTATTCGATGGGCGCCACCCACTTCGTGCGCGGCATGATTTTCCTGTACATCGTCTACCCGCACCTGCGGCGCAAGGTGCGCAAGCTGGGCGAGGCGGCCGATCCGTCCCACGTGTTCCTGATGGTCACCAGCTTCCGCATCGACGCGCTGACCACCGCCCAGGTCTACGGCTCGGTGATCCGCGAGGCCATCGACTGCGGCCTGCCGACCACCGTGGTCTGCTCCATCGTCGAGATGTCCGATGAACTGCTGGTCAAGAGCCTGTGGGCGCGGATGAACCCGCCGGAGCGGGTCAAGCTCGACTTCGTGCGTATCCCCGGCACCGGCAAGCGCGACGGCCTGGCCTACGGTTTCCGTGCGATCTCCCGCCACCTGCCGGACGACCGCGCCGTGGTGGCCGTGATCGACGGCGACACCGTGCTGGGCGAAGGCGTGGTGCGCAAGACCGTGCCGTGGTTCCAGCTGTTCGGCAACGTCGGCGGCCTGACCACCAACGAATTCTGCGAAGTGCGCGGCGGCTACATCATGAGCGAATGGCACAAGCTGCGCTTCGCCCAACGCCACATCAACATGTGCTCGATGGCCCTGTCCAAGCGCGTGCTGACCATGACCGGGCGCATGTCGGTGTTCCGCGCCAGCGTGGTCACCAACCCGGAGTTCATCGCCGACGTCGAGAGCGACTCGCTGCAGCACTGGCGCCTGGGCCGCTTCAAGTTCCTCACCGGCGACGACAAGTCGAGCTGGTTCAGCCTGATGCGCCTGGGCTACGACACCTTCTACGTGCCGGACGCGGCGATCAACACCGTCGAGCATCCGCCGGAGAAGAGCTTCATCAAGGCCAGCCGCAAACTGATGTTCCGCTGGTACGGCAACAACCTGCGGCAGAACTCCCGCGCCCTCGGCCTGGGCATCCGCCGCCTCGGGCTGTTCACCTCGGTGGTGCTGTTCGACCAGCGCGTGTCGATGTGGACATCCCTGCTGGGCCTGACCGTGGCGGTCATCGCCAGCGTCAAGTACGGCACCGCGTTCATCCTCGTGTACCTGCTGTGGATCGGCATCACCCGCCTGATCCTGACCCTGCTGCTGTCGTGCTCCGGCCACCGGATCGGCCCGGCCTACCCCGCGATCCTCTATTACAACCAGATCGTCGGCGCGCTGGTGAAGATCTACGTGTTCTTCCGCCTCGACCAACAGTCCTGGACCCGCCAACCCACTTCGCTGTCCCGTGACCTCGCCAGCTTTCAACGTTGGTTCAACACCTGGTCGTCTCGGACCATGACCTTCTCCGCCGGCAGCATTTTCGTCGCCGTGCTGCTGATGATGGTCTGACCCGCCTCTCTTGGATTAACAAGGAAACCGCTCCCATGAATACTGCCGTCAACGTCAACGTAGTCCATGAATCCGAAGCCCAGCGCCAGCATGCGCGGGTGAAGATCCCGGCCAAGCTGCGCTTCTTCGGCCCCGACCGCACACCGGTCGAGGCGCGGGTCATCGACCTGTCGGCCGGCGGCCTGGCGTTCAACGCCGGTCAGTTGCCGCTCAAGGTCGGCGACGTGCACAAGGCGCGCCTGCAGTTCGTCATCGACAACCTCGGCCTGGCGATGGACGTCGAGATGCAGGTGCGCTCCCACGACCGCCAGACCGGCCGCACCGGCTGCCAGTTCCAGAACCTGGAGCCGCGGGACATCGCCACCCTGCGCCACCTGATCACCTCGCACCTGGCCGGCGACATCGTCAGCATCGGCGAAGTGCTGGCGACCCTGCAGCGCGACAACTTCACCAAGGCGCGCAAGACCAAGGACGGCGGCCACGGCATGACCCCGTTCGGGCGCCTGAAGGCGGTGACCTTCAGCCTCGGCGTGTTCGTCGTCGGCCTGGCCGCGTTCGGCTTCGTCGCCAAATCAGTGTACGGCATGTACTTCGTCAGCCACGCCCAGGCCGGCCTGGTCAGCGTGCCGGCCATGAACATCACCATGCCCCGCGACGGCACCGTGCAGAGCCTGGTGAAATCCGACGGCGTCGCCGCCAAGGGCGCGCCGCTGGCGACCTTCAGCACCAGCATGCTCGACGTGCTCAAAGGCCACCTGGACGAAGACCAACTGCAGCCGGCCAAGGTGGAAGAACTGTTCGGCAAGCAGATGACCGGCACCCTCACCTCGCCGTGCGACTGCACCGTGGCGCGGCAACTGGTGGCCGACGGTCAGTACGCCAGCAAAGGCGACGTGATCTTCGAACTGGTGCCGCGCAACACCCAGGCCACCGTCGATGCGCGCTTCTCCTACCGCCAGTTCGGCGACGTGCGTCCGGGCACCCCGGTGAGCTTCCAGATCGCCGGCGACGACAAGGTCCGCAGCGGCAAGATCGTGCGCAGCGCCAGCCTCAAGAGCGAAGACCTGTCCTCGGACATCCGCGTGCAGATCCAGCCGGACGAGCCGCTGGACAGCACCTTCGCCGGCCGCCCGGTGGAAGTGAACAGCGACCGCGGCCCGAACCTGAACTGGCTGATCGACAAAGCCATGGCCCACGGCCTTTAAGTCGAGGACACGCCTGTGACCACTCCAACTCTCCCGAACACGCCGCAGTCCCTGTGGGAGCTGGCTTGCCAGCGATTGCATCAACGCGGTCTGCCTGATGCACCGAGCCGCCCGCATCGCCAGCAGGCTGGCTCCCACAAGGGCCTGATGGTGTGCTCGCTGGCGCTGGCGGTCTCCCTGGCCGGTTGCGCCGGCCTGCCCGACCAGCGCCTGGCCAACGAAGCCCTCAAGCGCGGTGACACCGCGACCGCCGCGCAGAACTACCGGGCGCTGGCGGACCTGGGCTACAGCGAGGCGCAAGTGGGCCTTGCCGACATTCAGGTCGACAGCCGCGACCCCGAGCAGATGAAACAGGCCGAAGCCACCTACCGCGCCGCGGCCAGCGTTTCGCCGCGGGCCCAGGCGCGCCTCGGCCGCTTGCTGGTGGCCAAGCCCGGCGCCACCGAAGCCGAGCACCAGGAGGCCGAAAGCCTGCTGAAGAAAGCCGCCGCCCAAGGCGAAGGCAATACCTTGATCCCGCTGGCGATGCTGTATCTGCAATACCCACACAGTTTCCCGAACATCGACGCCCAGCAGCAGATCGATCAATGGCGCCAGTCCGGCTACCCGGAAGCGGGCCTGGCCCAAGTGCTGCTGTACCGCACCCAAGGCACCTACGACCAGCACCTGGATGACGTGGAAAAGATCTGCAAGGCCGCGCTCCACACCACCGACATCTGCTACGTCGAACTGGCCACGGTCTATCAGAAACGTGCACAGCCAGAGCAACAGGCCGAACTGATCAAACAACTGCAGGCCGGCCACGGCCGCGGCACCGTCAGCGCGCAACGGGTCGATTCTGTCGCCCGGGTGCTGGCCGACCCGACCCTGGGCAAGACCGACGAGAAGACCGCGCAAGCGCTGCTCGAACCCATCGCGCCGGGCTATCCGGCATCGTGGGTCACGTTGGCGCAATTGCTCTACGACTTCCCGGAACTGGGCGACACCGACCAGATGATGAAGTACCTGGACAACGGCCGTGCCGCCGACCAACCCCGCGCCGAACTGCTGCTGGGCAAGCTCTACTACGAAGGGAAGCTGGTGCCGGCCGACGCGAAGGTCGCCGAGCAGCACTTCGAGAAGGCCGTCGGCCGCGAAGTGGCCGCCGACTACTACCTCGGCCAGATCTACCGCCGCGGCTACCTGGGCAAGGTCTATCCGCAGAAGGCCCTCGACCACCTGCTGACCGCCGCGCGCAACGGCCAGAACAGCGCCGACTTCGCCATCGCCCAACTGTTCTCCCAAGGCAAGGGCACCCGGCCCGACCCGGTCAACGCCTACGTGTTCAGTCAGTTGGCCAAGGCCCAGAACACCCCGCAGGCCGATGAGCTGGCGACCACCCTCGCCGCGCAGCTGCCCCCCGAACGCCTGGCCCAGGCCCAACGCCTGCTGCAACAGGAACAGGCCAGCCGCGGCGCCCTGAACCGCAACGCGCTGCCGCTGCATGCCCTGCCAGAAGAAGAAGGCGAGGAATCCCTATGAAGTTGAATCCATTCGTGAAGGCCGGCATCGGCCTGTCCTTCGCCCTGATCTGGTCGTGCCCGACGCTGGCCGCGATCACCGAAACCAAGAATTTCGGCCTGGAAGTGAAGATCACCGGCCAGTCCGAGGACGACCGCGACCTGGGCACCGCCCGCGGCGGCGACGTCAACGGCGTCGGCCTCGACCTGCGCCCCTGGGTCTACGGCGAGAGCGGCGCGTGGAGCGCCTACGCCATGGGCCAGGCCGTGACCTCCACCGACATCATCGAGACCGACACCCTGCAGCAGTCCGACGGCGCCCAGGCCACCGACAGCGGCGACCGCCAGACCAAGAAGAACTACCTGGCCATGCGCGAGTTCTGGGTCGGCTACAGCGGCTTCACGCCCTACCCCGGCGAGATCCTCAAGTTCGGCCGCCAGCGCCTGCGCAACGACGACGGCCAATGGCGCGACACCAACATCGAGGCGCTGAACTGGACGTTCGACACCACCCTGCTGCGGGCCAACGCCGGCGTCGCCGAACGCTTCAGCGAATACCGCACCGACCTCAAGGAACTGGCGCCCAAGGACAAGGACCGCCTGCACGCCTACGCCGACGCCGCCTACCAGTGGACGCCGGGCCAGTGGGTCGGCATCCGCGGCCACCACACCCACGACAACGGCAAGCTCGACTACGCCGAGCCGGGCGTGCCCCGCGACACCCTGGACAAGACCGAGAACGGCGACATCAGCTGGCTCGGCCTGACCGCCGACAGCGACGCCTACAACTGGCGCAACACCAACACGGTCAACTACTGGGGCAGCATCACCGGCATGAGCGGTGACCGCGACAAGGTCAACCCGCTCAACGCCGACGGCAGCCGCCCGGCCGAGGCCAAGCGCAGCGACAGCGTCAACGGCTGGGCCACCGACCTTGGCGTGCGCCTGCGCCTCGACCCGCAATGGCAGGTCGGCGCCGCCTATGCCCGCGCCAGCGCCGACTACGAACAGAACGGCCTGGAAAGCAACCGCTCGAACTTCACCGGCACCCGCTCGCGGGTGCACCGTTTCGGCGAAGCGTTCCGCGGCGAGATGAACAACTTGCAGACCGCCACCCTGTTCGGCTCCTGGATGCTCAACGACCAGTACGACGCCAGCTTGATCTACCACAAGTTCTGGCGCGTGGACGGCAACAAGCCGGTGGGCAGCAACGGCATCAACGCCGTCGAGAACAACACCGACGACGTGACCGGCGCGATCCTGTCCAGCACCTCCCTGCCGCTGGACGACGGCAAGAAGGACATGGGCCAGGAGATGGATCTGGTGGTCACCAAGTACTTCAAGCAAGGCCTGCTGCCGGCGGCGCTGAGCCAGTCCATCGACGAGCCGTCGGCGCTGGTGCGCTTTCGCGGCGGCGTGTTCAAGCCCGGCGATGCCTACGGCAGCCAGGTCGATTCGTACATGCACCGCGCGTTCATCGACGTGATCTGGCGCTTCTGATGCGGACCGCCAAGGGAGTGCCCGACATGAACAACTCAAGGAAAGGCTCGCTCAGCCTGTTGGCCGGCGCCCTGCTGCTGGCCAGCGCCGGCGCCTTCGCCACGGTCGAGCCGGCGAAGCCGGTGACCCTGGCCAAAGGGCTGCAGCAGGCCAAGACCTACACCGTCAGCAGCGCCCCGACCGAGGCGCTGGAGCTGGCCGAACCGAAGCTGCCCGACCTCTCCGGCTACACCGCCGAGGCCGCCGCCGCGAAGATCGTGCGCAGCAAGCCGGGCAAGGTCAGCGTGCGCCGGATGATGCAGGAAGACGCCCTGAAGGACTTCATCGGCGGCGACAACAAGATGGCCGAATGGGTGGTGCGCCAGCACGGCATCCCCCAGGCGATCTTCGTCGACGACGGCTACCTGAACCTCAAGGAGCTGGCGCAGAAGCTGCCCAAGCAGTACTTCAGCGAAACCGCGCCCGGCGTGTACCTGGCCAAGCTGCCGATCGTCGTCGGCCGCAAAGGCATCCTCGAGATCGACGGCCAGACCCAGGAGCTGCGCCTGTCCCAGGAGGCCGGCTCGTTCCTGGTCAACGACGGCCAGCTGTTCGTGCGTGACACCAAGGTCACCGGCTGGCGCGAGAAGGACAACGGTCCGGCGACCTTCCGTTCGCCCAAGGAATTCCGTCCGTTCCTGCTCGCCTGGGGCGGCACCGAGACCTACATCGTCAACAGCAAGATGGCCAGCTTCGGCTACGCCAACAGCAAGTCCTACGGCGTGAGCATTTCCCAGTACACGCCGAACATGGCCAAGGTGCTCAAGCGCCCCGAGCCGACCGGCTGGATCGTCGGCTCCGAGTTCTCGGACATGTGGTACGGCTTCTACTGCTACGAGACCCGCGACTTCGTGGTCAAGGGCAACACCTACAAGGACAACATCGTCTACGGCATCGACCCCCACGACCGCTCCCACGGCCTGGTCATCGCCGAGAACACCGTCCACGGGACGAAGAAGAAGCACGGGATCATCATCTCCCGCGAGGTGAACGACAGCTTCATCTTCAACAACAAGAGCTTCGACAACCACCTCTCGGGGCTGGTGATCGACCGCAACAGCGTGAACAACGTGATCGCCCACAACGAGATCTACCGCAACCACACCGACGGCATCACCCTCTACGAGTCCGCCGACAACCTTTTGTGGGGCAACAAGGTCATCAGCAACAAGCGCCACGGCATCCGCATCCGCAACAGCGTGAACATCCGCCTGTACGAGAACGTCGCCATGGCCAACGGCCTGACCGGCGTCTACGGCCACATCAAGGATCTGACCGACACCGACCGCGACATCAAGCTCGACCCGTTTGACGCCCAGGTCTCGCTGATCGTGGTCGGCGGCGAACTGGCGGCCAACGGCAGCGGCCCGATGGCCATCGACTCGCCGCTGAGCGTAGAGCTGTACCGCGTCTCGATGCTGGCGCCGACCAAATCCAGCGGCATCAGCTTCAACGGCGTCCTGGGCGAGCGCCAGGACGAAATTCTCGACCTGCTGGTGCGCCAGCAGAAAGCCGTGCTGATCGACCCCGTCGAACGCCAGACCGAACTGCGGGACTGAGGACCTCTTTATGCACCCACACCTGATCAAACTGCTCAGCCTGTCGGCCCTGACCGTGGGCATCCTGGCGGCCAGCGACGGCGCCGGCGCGGACCAGGCCCAAGCCCCCGCGTTCACCGCCGAGCCGTGCTGCAGCCTGTGCCCCGCCGCCCACGACCCGAAGAACTACACCACCCGCTACCAGCAGAACTTCACCACCCTGGTGCAGGCCCAGGGCGACTGGCTGTTCCGCACCCGGGAAGACCTGCGCACCGAGTTCGACACCACCCCCGCCGGCTACCGCCGCCTGCAGCAACTGCACGATGCGTTCAAGAGCAAGGGCGTGGAACTGGTGATCGTCTACCAGCCGACCCGTGGCCTGGTGAACCGCAACAAGCTCAACCCGCAGGACAAGGCCGCCTTCGACTACGAGAAGGCGCTGGGCAACTACAAGACCATGCTCGGCCGCTTCGCCAAGATGGGCTACGTGGTGCCGGACCTGTCGCCGCTCACCAACGAATCGCTGCCCGAGACCCTGCCGGCCCACGACTTCTACTTCCGCGGCGACCAGCACTGGACGCCCTACGGCGCCCAGCGCACGGCGAAGATCGTCGCCGAGCAGGTCAAGCGGATCCCGGCCTTCGCCGACATCCCCAAGCGCGAGTTCGAGACCAAGCGCTCCGGGCGCATGGGCAAGACCGGCACCCTGCACAACATGGCCGGGCAACTGTGCGGCACCAGCTACGCGATCCAGTACATGGACCAGTTCACCACCGAGCCCAAGGGCGAGGCCGGCGACGGCGACCTGTTCGGCGACAGCGGCAACCCGCAGATCACCCTGGTGGGCACCTCCCACAGCGGCAAGAACTACAACTTCGCCGGCTTCCTCGAAGAGGCCATCGGCGCCGACATCCTCAACGTCGCGTTCCCCGGCGGCGGCCTGGAAGGCTCGATGCTGCAGTACCTGGGCAGCGACGAGTTCCAGAAGTCGCCGCCCAAGATCCTCATCTGGGAGTTCTCGCCGCTGTACCGCCTCGACCAGGAGACCATCTACCGCCAGATGATGGCGCTGCTGGACAACGGCTGCGAGGGCAAGGACGCGCAGATGAGCGCCAGCGCGACGCTCAAGCCGGGCAAGAACGAACTGCTGGTCAACAGCAAGAACCTGAACCTGCAGAACAACGGCCATCAGGTCGACATCCGATTCGCCGACACTTCGGTGAAGACCCTGCACGCCACCCTCTGGTACATGAACGGCCGCCACGAGGACATCAAGATCGAGAAACCGGAAACCTCCGACACCGACGGGCGCTTCGCCTTCGAATTGCGCACGGACGAGGACTGGGCCACGCAGAACCTGCTGGCCGTCGAAGTCCAGGGCCCGGACGCGGGCGCCGAGCCGCAGAAGGTCGAAGCGAAAATCTGCAAACGCAACGTATTCCCGGGCGCTGGGCCGCAAACCGCCCAGCTCGGGCAATGAGGTCTGCCATGCGAAACCGAACGATCAAACACCTGCTTGCGCCGTCCCTGCTGACCCTGGCGATGTTCGCCGGGGCCACCCAGGCCGCCGCGCCGCTGCGTCCGCCCCAGGGCTACTTCGCACCTGTGGACAAGTTCAAGACCGGCGACAAGAGCGAAGGCTGCGACGCCATGCCGGCGCCCTACACCGGCCCGCTGCAGTTTCGCAGCAAGTACGAAGGCTCGGACAAGGCCCGCGCCACCCTCAACGTGCAGTCGGAGAAAGCCTTCCGCGACAGCACCGCCGACATCACCAAGCTTGAGCGCGGCACCGCCAAGCGGGTGATGCAGTTCATGCGCGACGGTCGCCCGGAGCAGCTCGACTGCACGCTCAACTGGCTGACGTCCTGGGCACGGGCGGATGCGTTGATGTCCAAGGACTTCAACCACACCGGCAAGTCGATGCGCAAATGGGCACTGGGCAGCATGGCGTCCTCGTACATCCGCCTGAAGTTCTCCGACTCGCACCCGCTGGCCCAGCATCAGCAGGAGGCCCGGGAGATCGAGGCCTGGTTCGGCAAACTGGCCGACCAGGTGGTGAGCGACTGGGACAACCTGCCGCTGGCGCAGACCAACAACCACTCCTATTGGGCCGCGTGGTCGGTGATGGCGACGGCCATCGCCACCGACCGCCGCGACCTGTTCGACTGGGCGGTGAAGGAATACAAGGTCGGCGCCGGCCAAGTCGACGCCGACGGCTACCTGCCCAACGAACTCAAGCGCCAGCAGCGCGCCCTGGCGTACCACAACTACGCCCTGCCGCCGCTGGCGATGATCGCCAGCTTCGCCCAGGTCAACGGCGTGGATCTGCGCCAGGAGAACAACGGCGCCCTCAAGCGCCTGGGCGACCGGGTGCTGGCCGGCGTGAAGGATCCCGACGCCTTCGAGGCGAAGAACGGCAAGAAGCAGGACATGACCGACCTGAAGGAGGACATGAAATTCGCCTGGCTCGAACCGTTCTGCAGCCTCTACGCCTGTGCGCCGGATGTGCTGGAGAAGAAACACGGCATGCAGCCGTTCAAGACCTTCCGCCTGGGCGGCGACCTGACCAAGGTCTACGACCCGTCGCACGAGAAGGGCAACAAGGGTTCGTAAGGCAGAACACGAACCCCTGTGGGAGCTGGCTTGCCAGCGATTGCAATCTGACATTCAACACTGATGTCGACTGACCCGACGCTATCGCTGCGGTGCGGCGACCCGACAAGCCAGCGCCCACAAGGGTTGCGGTGAATCTGGATGCAATACATCCCCCGGACTTTTCGTGGGGGGTTTGGGGGGGCCTTGGCCCTTGACTGTGGCTTCAAACATGGAGAAACCGGGATGGTCTTTTCATCCAACGTGTTCCTGTTCCTGTTCTTGCCGATCTTCCTCGGCCTGTACTACCTGAGCGGGCAACGCTACCGCAACCTGCTGCTGCTGATCGCCAGCTACGTGTTCTACGCCTGGTGGCGGGTGGACTTCCTGGCGCTGTTCGCCGGTGTCACCCTGTGGAACTACTGGATCGGCCTGAAGGTCGGCGCCGCCGGCGTGAGGAGCAAGCCGGCCCAGCGCTGGCTGCTGCTCGGCGTGGCAGTGGACCTGTGCATCCTGGGCTACTTCAAGTACGCCAACTTCGGCGTCGACAGCCTCAACGCGATCATGACGTCGTTCGGCCTGGAGCCGTTCATCCTCACCCACGTGCTGTTGCCGATCGGCATCTCGTTCTACATCTTCGAGTCCATCAGCTACATCATCGACGTGTACCGCGGCGACACCCCGGCCACCCGCAACCTGATCGACTTCGCGGCGTTCGTGGCGATCTTCCCGCACCTGATCGCAGGCCCCGTGCTGCGCTTCCGTGACCTGGCCGACCAGTTCAACCACCGCACCCACACCCTCGACAAGTTCTCCGAGGGCTGCACCCGGTTCATGCAGGGCTTCATCAAGAAGGTGTTCATCGCCGACACCCTGGCGGTGGTCGCCGACCATTGCTTCGCCCTGCAGCACCCGACCACCGGCGACGCCTGGCTCGGTGCGCTGGCCTACACCGCGCAGCTGTACTTCGACTTCTCCGGCTACAGCGACATGGCCATCGGCCTGGGCTTGATGATGGGCTTTCGCTTCATGGAGAACTTCAAGCAGCCCTACGTCAGCCAGTCGATCACCGAGTTCTGGCGGCGCTGGCACATCAGCCTGTCCACCTGGCTGCGCGACTACCTGTACATCACCCTGGGCGGCAACCGCCGCGGCACGCTGATGACTTATCGCAACCTGTTCCTCACCATGCTGCTGGGCGGCCTGTGGCACGGCGCGAACATCACCTACATCGTCTGGGGCGCCTGGCACGGCATGTGGCTGGCGATCGAGAAAATGCTCGGCATCAACACCTCGCCGCGCCGCCTCAATCCGGTCCGCTGGGCCCTGACCTTCCTGCTCGTGGTCATGGGCTGGGTGATCTTCCGCGCCGAGAACCTGCACGTGGCCGGGCGCATGTACGGCGCAATGTTCAGCTTCGGCGACTGGTCGCTGTCGGAACTCAACCGCGCCAGCCTCACCGGCCTGCAAGTGGCGACCCTGGTGGTGGCGTACGCAACCCTGGCGTTCTTCGGCCTGCGCGACCTGTACACCAGCACGCCACCGGTCAAGACCAAACCTGCCGCCGACGCCGGGCAAGACGGCCCGGCCGGCGCGCAGCCCGGCCTGATCAAGGCCGCCCCCGGCGAAAACCCGGCGGCCATCCGCGAGCCCGGCTACACCGTCGGCGCGCCCGCCCAAGTGCAGCCGGCCTACTGGAGCGCCGACTGGCCACGCTACGCGATGCGCGCCCTGGTGCTGCTGCTGTTCATCGCCTCGATTCTCAAACTCTCGGCGCAGAGCTTCTCGCCGTTCCTTTACTTCCAGTTCTGAGGGATCTGCCATGACCCGCTCATTACGCATGTTCTACATCGCCCTGTTTCTGCTGACCCTGCTGGTGCTCGGCCTGTGGTCGCTGCGCAGCTTCTTCGGCTTCAGCACCAACGCCGACGCCACGGTGCTCAACGGCCGCTGGACCAAAGCCGTGGAAACCCACTACGACGACGCGTTTCCGATCAAGCGCCTGGGCACCAACCTGTGGGCCGCGCTGGACTTCAAACTGTTCAACGAAGGCCGTCCGGGCGTGGTGCTCGGCCGTGACCAGTGGCTGTACAGCGACGAGGAATTCAACCCGATCGTCAACGAAGAGCTGAACCTGCAAGGCAACTACGCGCTGGTCGAAGGCGTGCGCCAGACCCTGAAAGCCAAAGGCGTGAAACTGGTGATGGCCATCGTGCCGGCCAAGGTGCGCCTGTACCCGGAACACCTGGGCGAAGTGAAGCCGGCAAGCATCCACGCCAACCTGTATCAGGACTTCCACGCCCGCGTCGCCGCGGACAAGATCCTCGCCCCCGACCTGCTCGGCCCGCTGCAGAAGGCCAAGCAGAACGGTCAGCAAGTGTTCCTGCGCACCGACACCCACTGGACCCCTGAAGGCGCCGAGATCGCCGCCGACACCCTGGCCAAGACCATCGCCGACAAGTTCCCGCTCAGCGGTGAGCCGCAGCGCTTCGTCACCACGCCGGCCGAGCAGGTCACGCACAAGGGCGACCTGCGCCTGTTCCTGCCGCTGGATCCGCTGTTCGAGAACCTGATGCCGGCCAAGGAGCCGCTGCAGAAGCGCAACACCGTGGCCGCCGACGCGCAGCCGGCCGGCGACGACGCCCTGTTCGCCAGCCGCGAAGTGCCGGTGGCGCTGATCGGCACCAGCTACAGCGCCAACCCCAACTGGAACTTCGTCGGCGCGCTCAAGCAGGCGCTCAACAGCGACGTGGTCAGTTACGCCGAAGACGGCCACGGCCCGATCCTGCCGATGCTCAGTTACCTGAAAAGCGACGACTTCAAGAACAGCCCGCCCCAGGTGCTGATCTGGGAGTTCCCTGAACGATATCTGCCTGTGAACAACGAAATCGGCGACGCCGACCCGCAGTGGGTCGCAGAGCTCAAACAAGCCGGCGCGCGCCAACAGAACGTAGCTGTGAACACTTCATCCGAGACGCCCGACCGGGCGCAAAACTGAAAGAGAGGTACACCATGACTTTCACTCCAACTCCGCGTCGTCTCGCCCAACGCCTTGCCCTGGTCGCCGGCCTGAGCGTGCTGTCGGTGCAGGCATTCGCCGGCGGCGACGCCGCGCTCTACGGCCCGACCGCGCCCAAAGGCTCGACCTTCGTGCGCGTCTACAACGCCAGCAACGCCGAAGTCAGCGCCACCGTCGGCAGCACCAGCCTGAGCGACGTCGCCCCGCTGGCCAGCAGCGACTTCAGCTTCATGCCCGGCGGCGACTACAGCGCCAAGGTCGGCAGCCAGACCCTGCCGGTGAAACTGGCCGGCGACCACTACTACACCCTGGTCAACAACGCCTCCGGTGCGCCGCAACTGATCGAAGAGCCGCCGTTCAAGAACAAGCAGAAATCCCTGGTGCGCGTGCAGAACCTCAGCGACAAGCCGCTGACCCTCAAAACCGCCGACGGCAAGACCGAGGTGGTGCCGAACGTGGCCGCCAAGGGCCGCGGCGAACGCGAGATCAACCCGGTGAAGGTCAGCCTGGCGCTGTACGAAGGCGACAAGAAGGTCGGCGACGTGAAGCCGGTCGCCCTGGAGCGCGGCGAAGCGGCGGTGCTGTACGTCACCGGCACGGGCAGCAGCCTGTCGCCGGTGTGGGTGAAGCGCCCGGTGTCGACCCGCTGACACATTTCCCGAACTGACCCGAATCCCTGTGGAAGCCGGCTTGCCGGCGATGCGGACAACTCGGTTGCGCAGATACACCGAGGTGATGCGATCGCTGGCGAGCCAGCTCCCACAGGAACCGAGGCGGGCATTCGGACACGAGACAACAACAAGAGTGAAACGACGCAGGTTCGTGGCTCTAACCCAATTGATTTTATGGAGTAAACATTATGATTCCGGTGATCTTGTCAGGTGGTAGCGGTTCCCGTCTCTGGCCGCTTTCGCGCAAGCAGTTCCCCAAGCAGTTCCTCGCCCTGACCGGCGAACACACCCTGTTCCAGCAGACCGTCGAGCGCCTGGTGTTCGACGGCATGGACACCCCCATCGTGGTCTGCAACAAGGAGCACCGTTTCATCGTCAACGAGCAGTTGGCCAACCGCAGCCTGGAGGCCCAGCGCATCCTGATGGAGCCGTTCGGCCGCAACACCGCGCCGGCGGTGGCGCTGACCGCGATGATGCTGGTCAACGAGGGCCGCGACGAGCTGATGCTGGTGCTGCCCGCCGACCACGTGCTGGAAGACCGCAAAGCCCTGCAGCGCGCCCTGGCCCTGGCCACGGTGGCGGCGGAAAACGGTGAGATGGTGCTGTTCGGCGTGCCGGCCACCAAACCGGAGACCGGCTACGGCTACATCAAGTCGGTCAGCGATTCGCTGCTGCCCGAAGGCGTCAGCCGCGTCTCGCACTTCGTGGAGAAACCCGACGTCAAGCGCGCCACCGAATACGTCGAGTCCGGCGGCTACTACTGGAACAGCGGCATGTTCCTGTTCCGCGCCAGCCGCTTCCTCGAAGAGCTGAAAAAGCACGACCCGGACATCTACGACACCTGCCTGCTGACCCTGGAGCGCAGCGTCCAGGATCCGGACACCATCACCTTCGACGAAGCCACCTTCGCCTGCTGCCCGGACAACTCCATCGACTACTCGGTGATGGAAAAGACCCAGCGCGCCTGCGTGGTGCCGCTGACCGCCGGCTGGAGCGACGTCGGCTGCTGGTCGTCGCTGTGGGAGGTCAACGAGAAGGACGCCAACGGCAACGTCAGCAAGGGCGACGTGGTGATCCAGGACAGCAAGAACTGCATGATCCACGGCAACGGCAAGCTGGTGTCGGTGATCGGCCTGGAGAACATCGTCGTGGTGGAAACCAAGGACGCCATGATGATCGCCCACAAGGACAAGGTCCAAGGCGTCAAGCAGATGGTCAACACCCTCAACGAACAGGGCCGCAGCGAGACCCAGAACCACTGCGAGGTCTACCGTCCGTGGGGTTCCTACGACTCGGTGGACATGGGCGGCCGGTTCCAGGTCAAGCACATCTCGGTCAAGCCGGGCGCGTGCCTGTCGCTGCAGATGCACCACCACCGCGCCGAGCACTGGATCGTGGTCAGCGGCACCGCCGAAGTCACCTGCGACGAGAACGTGTTCCTGCTCACCGAGAACCAGTCCACCTACATCCCGATCGCCTCGGTGCACCGCCTGCGCAACCCGGGCAAGATCCCGCTGGAGATCATCGAAGTGCAATCGGGCTCGTACCTGGGCGAGGACGACATCGAACGCTTCGAAGACATCTACGGCCGCTCCACCCCGGTCGAGCGCGGCGTGTCGGTGAAGACCATCGCACAGTGACCTTCCTGTGACAAAAAGCCCCCGTCCGACCTGCTGCGTCCCCTATCCGCGGCAGGCCAGGCGGGGGCTTTTCGTCTGCCCCCCCGCGGGCTCAAGGGCTGCGTGACACCGCCACCGAACAGAGCCGCCAGGCCGCAGGCCGCCGATGGGCGTAGCCCAGGGTGACCGCCGCCGTGGCGTAGTCTCCCGCCGAGGCAGCCTGAGCCGTCCAGTACTCGGGGATCGAACGGTCGTAGTTGTGGGCGGCGTCGAACGCCCCGGTCGGCCAACCGTACCCGCGCACCAAGTCGCCCCATTCCGGGTACAGCGCCCCCGGATACCGCAGCAGGTAGCCACCGTTGAGTTCCGGCGGCCTGGGCAGCGCCACGCCGTGACCGTTCGCATAGCGCTCCGCCGAAGCCCAATCCATATGGCACGCCAACGCGGTGAACCAGAGCGTCGCCTGGGGCTGCGTGTACTGCACGCTCTGGCCCCCGGCATCCTTGATGGTGAACGTCACCGGGCCATGCCCCCTGAGCGTGACCTCGCCGGTGCCGGCGCCGATCTCGGCCCGGCCCGGCTCGGCGCTGCTGAACGCGAACGGGGGCGTCCCGCCGGCCATGTTCAGCCTGTAGCGCGCACCGCTGAAGCCGGTGCGGGGAAACCCGCTGTCCGCCGCGAAGGTGAAGGCATCGGCCTGAGGCGAGGCGGTGAGTGAAGCGACCCGCAAGACCTTGCTCTGCGGATCGAACACCTGATCGGCGGGATCGAACACGAACCGCGCCTGGTGCGCCGGCGTCTGCGGCAGCTCGATGCGGATGATCGGCAGCCTCAGTCCGCTGCGGTCATAGAAGTCCTGCTGGTCGTACTGAGCCGACGTCAAGCCGCCGCCGGTGTAGTACAGCGCCTGGATCGGCAACTCCCCGGGGATGTCCTGCGGCCAGGTCGCCAGCATCAGCTCGTTGCGGCTGTGGAAGGCCACATCCTGGTGCAGGGTCATCACGCGCAAGGCCTGGTAGAACGCGTCCGCCGCCGCGTCGTTCATTTGGTCGCGCACATCGAAACTGCACTGGTAGTGGCCCTGCGCGACGCCGGGCCGCACCGTGTGGGCCATCCATTGCTCGGCGGTGGTGATGCCCTGCGACTGGCAGCGCCGGCTCTGCTGCGGGTAGGCGCGGTGGGCACCGCAGCCGGGGTTTTCGCGGTCGAACGTGGCGCCGTCGATGGGAAACACGCAAAGCACTTCGATGTGACGCTTGCCGACCGGCGTATCCAGGATCGGGTGGAAAACGAAACCGTGGTCGTAGGTGGAATCGATCTGCCGGTACTGCGAGTCGCGCCGCAGGTACGAAAACGACAGCCCCCCCTTCTCCACGGCAATCGGGCTGGGGTTCCAGAAGTGGTATTGGGTGGAATGGATCGTGCCCCGGAACAGAATGCCGGCGCACAGGAACGCCGGTTTCGAGGCGCTGCCGCAATCCTTTCGGGTGTCGGCGTACCGGTCGGCCAGCGCCGTTGCCACGGCCTCGCCCTGCTTCTGGAAAGCCGAGCGAGGGTCGGAAGACAGTCCGTCGAGCGTCGAGGACTGGCAGGCTGCCAGCAGCAGACAGGCCCAACAGATAAGATAGCGTCCCATACGTCCTCCGGTACCGGCCGTGTACGCTATCCAACACCGGCTCCGCCGCGACGGCCACTGTCAGAAATTACAGTCCCGACCGGTGGCGCTCCCGTTGTCGATCCGAAAGGGGTGTCGTTCCAGCCTCTTCGTCGGGTCGATGCCCGGAGAAACGTTCCTGGTCAGGTCCTGCGCAGCCTTGACCGGCGCCATCGCCAGCAGGCAGGCTCCCACCGGGAATCTCGGCCGAATGCCGCCTCCTTGGCCTGCCCGCGAAGGGGCCGGACCTGGCGCCGCACACCACTTGCCAATCGCCAACCCCCTCTACGCTTAGGTAGGATGGCCTTCCATCCCTGCGAGGTTGCGCGACATGTTCATCGGCGTCCTGCTGGTCATCACCTGGCTGATCCTGCTGCTGCGCTATCCCGCCAAGGCCTTGCCGGTGTCGGCGGCGGCGGCCGTCGGCCTGGGGCTGGTGGCGATGTGGGTGGTGTGGCTGGACAACCGCGAGGTCAAGCAACTGGCGCGCCTGGAGCTGCGCATCGCCTATGCCCCCGAACAGTGTCCCGCCGACCGTCCGTTGCAGCTCAAGATGAACAACGGCAACGACGTGCCGCTGACCGAGCTGCGTTGGCGCATCGCCGCGTATGCGCCGGGCGACACGGTCAACCTGGCCGACAACCAGTACACCGCCCCGCGCTACCGCGGCCCCGGCGAACTGCAGCCCGGCGGCAACTGGGAAGACTGCCTGCCGCTGCCGCCGCTGCGTCCCGGCTACCGCCCGCAGACCCTGGAGTTTCGCGCCGAGCGGTTGCAGGGTAGTTTCTCCGACTGATCCCCTTCACGTCTGCCTCCTTCACCTCTGCATAAGGAATGCGCCATGCCCGTTGCACTGATCACCGGTTGTTCCAGCGGCATCGGCCGCGCCCTCGCCGACGCCTTCAAGGCCGCCGGCTATGACGTCTGGGCCAGCGCGCGCAAGGCCGAGGACGTCGCCGCGCTGAGCGCCGCCGGCTTCACCGCCGTGCAGCTGGACGTCAACGACGGCGCGGCGCTGGAGCAGTTGAGCGAGCGGCTCAACCACGAGCGCGGCGGCCTCGACGTGCTGATCAACAACGCCGGCTACGGCGCCATGGGCCCGCTGCTCGACGGCGGCGTGGCGGCCATGCAGCGCCAGTTCGAGACCAACGTGTTCTCCATCGTCGGCGTCACCCGCGCACTGTTCCCGGTGCTGCGCCGGGCCAAGGGGCTGGTGGTGAACGTCGGCAGCGTGTCGGGTGTGCTGGTCACGCCGTTCGCCGGCGCCTACTGCGCCTCGAAAGCAGCGGTGCACGCCCTGAGCGACGCGCTGCGCATGGAGCTGGCGCCGTTCGGCGTGCGGGTGATGGAGGTTCAGCCGGGCGCCATCGAATCCAGCTTCGCCAAGAACGCCGGGCATGAGGCCGAGCAACTGATCACCGAACAGTCGCCGTGGTTTCCGCTGCGCGAAGGGATCCGGGCGCGGGCCAAGGCATCCCAGGACAAGCCGACCCCGGCCCGGGACTTCGCCGCCGAACTGCTCAAGGCCGTGCAGCAGGCCAAGCCGCCCCGGCTGATCCGCATCGGCAACGGCAGCCGGGCGTTGCCGTTGCTGGCGACCTGGCTGCCCAAGGGTCTGCTGGAATCGACGCTGATGAAGCGGTTCGGGTTGCGCGCAAGCCTCTGACGGCGGCCGGCGAAATGGCCGAACCGGCCGGCCCAGACCGTCGACCCGGCCCTGGCGCTCATCAACACATCTTACTGTCCCCTGTGGCGAGGGCGCTTGCTCCCGCCGGGCTGCGCAGCAGACCCGTTTTTAGGGCCGCTGCGCGCCCTAGCGGAAGCAAGCACCCTCGCCACACAACGGATCAACGGCCGTCGGTCTGCTTCACCACCACCGTGCAGGTAATGCCCGCCGCCAGCAGCACCCCTTCCGGCACCTCGTCGATGTGAATCCGCACCGGCACCCGTTGGGCCAGGCGCACCCAGTTGAACGTCGGGTTGACGTCGGCGATGAGCTCGCGGCTTTCCGGGTTGTCGCGGTCGTAGATGCCGCGGGAAATGCTCTCTACATGGCCCTTGAGGACTTCACCGCTCATCAGTTGCATGTCGGCCCGGTCGCCCACGCGCACGTGGGGCAGCTTGGTCTCTTCGAAGAAGCCGTAGACCCAGAACGAGTTCATGTCGACCACGGCCATCTTCGCTTCGCCGATGCGTGCGTAGTCGCCGCGGTGAACGTTGAGGTTGGTCACGTAGCCGTCCACCGCCGCCCGCACTTCGGTGCGCTTGAGGTTGAGCTCGGCGGCCTCCAGCTGCGCCTGGGCGTGCTGGTAGTCGGCCAGGGCCGAGTCGGCGATGTTGCTGGCGTCGTCGCGGTTTTCCTTGGAGATCACCAGGTTGTCCAGGTCGGCGCGGCGGTGGGCGTTGACCTTGCGCATCTCCCACGTCGCCTTGCGCGAGGCCACCAGGGCCTGCGCCTGCTTGACCGCCAACCGGTAGTGCTCGGGGTCGATCTGCATCAGCAGGTCGCCCTTCTTCACCAACTGGTTGTCGCGCACCGGCACATCGACCACCTCACCCGTGACGTCGGCGGCGACGTTGATGATGTCCGCCCGCACCCGGCCGTCGCGGGTCCACGGGGTGTTCATGTAGTGCTCCCACAAGGTGCGGCCGATCCACAGCGCCAGAGCCAGCACCAGCAGGGTCGCGAGCAGGCTGAAAAACTTTTTCATCAAGACCTTCTTCAGAGTTGGAGAGTCAGCGGTAGACGGTCAGCGCCATCGCGCCGAACAGACAAGTGAACAGGCTCAGGCGCAGCAGCGCCGGGTGCCAGAAGAAGCGGTACAGGTCGAACCCCGACAGGAAGCGGTCCAGCGCCCAGGCCAGTGCCGCGGCGACGAAGAACATCAGGGTCATGGTCGGCATGTACACGCCGTGGAAGGCGATTTCACGGGGCATGGGCAAGTCCTTCGGGCTTGGCGGCCGCGTAGGCGGCGAGCGGTGATTGCGGGTCGAGCAACGAGGTGCGGATGAAGTGCAGGTAGCTTTTCACCCGGCGCAGCGCCGAGGTGTCGAAGTGCGGCGCGAACGGCTCGTCGGTGGCGGCGACACGGCCAATCGCGTGATCGACCGCCACCAGCGCCCGCTCCAGGTTACTGGCGTTGGGTTGCAGGAACAGCCGCACCAGCGCCCGACCCATCACGCGGATCGACTGGCGCCACGGCTGGGACTCGGCGTACGCCGGGTGCACCGGCAGGATCGCCTGCTCCTTGCGCAGCTCGATGATCGCGTGGCCGACCTCCAGCACCACGAACATCCAGCGCAGCAGTTTTTTCTGCACCAGCGGCTGGCCGGTCGCCAGGCCGTAGGCCTGGTGCATCAGGTCGCGGGTGCGGCTTTCGAAGCCCGAGGCCAGGCCCTTGAGCTTGCCGCTGATCGCGTACACCACTTGGCCGCGCAGGTCCTGCTCCAGGCGCTTCCACAGCCAACGGCTGTTGGGCGGCAGGATGATCGCCCCGGCAGCGGCGCACACCAGCATGCCCATGACCATGGCGATGTAATCGTTGATGAAGGTGTACGGGTTGTAGATGGTCAGGTTGTCCGGCACCGAACCGGTGCTGAAAAAGATCAGCAGCCCGAGGCCGACCCCGGCGTACTGCGGGCGCGAGGTCAGGAACGAGCCGAGCACGATCACCGGCGCCAGCATCACGCACAAGAGCGGGAAACCGTCGATCCACGGGAAGATGAAGAACATCTCGACGAAGCCGATCAGCGCCCCGAGGAACGTGCCGCAGGCCATCTGGAACGCCATGCGCTTGGGGTTCGGCGTGGCGGCGGACAAGCCCACGGTGGCGGCGGCGATCAGGGTCATGGTCGCGCCGCTCGGCCACGCGGTGGCCACCCAGTAGCTGCCCAGCACGATCAGGATGAACGAGGCGCGGATCCCCGAAGCGGCCGCCGCCCACCAACTGGTCTGCGGGGTGAACGGCTCGTCCCAGCGCTCGCGTTCGTGGCGGTGGTCGGCCAGGGACGCGTGGGTCTGTGCATAACTGTGCAGGTCGTCGACGAAGCGGTAGAGCAATTCGTACGCAGTGTGGAAATCCAGCAGCTCGGCCTCGCTCGGGCCGGTCTTCTGGAACGCCGCCCGCAGGCTGCGCACCCGTGTCGGCAAGCCTTCCTTGTAGGCTGCGAGCGCCGTCGCCAGGCGCGCCGCATCGGGGCTGGTCAGGGACCTGCCGCTGAAGCCGTCGAGCACTTCGGCCAGGTCCTGCAGGCCCGGCCTGATCGCCGCCACGACGTGTTCCTCGCCGTTGCCGCGCAAGCGCTCAAGCAACTGATGCAAGGCGTTGAAGCGGGTGGTGATGCCCATGAATTCGCTGTTCAGGCGGCTCAGCCGGCCGTTGCGCCGGCGCATGTGCGGGTCTTCGAACACGGTCACGCTGCGCAGGCCTTCCAGGCCCACGGCCTCGGCGATGAAGCGCACGTTGCTGGCCTCGAACGACTCAGGCTTGCTGCGCCCGCGCAGGCCGTCGGTGACGAACAGGGCGAACACGCCGAAGCGCTGGTACAGCGCGTTGCGCATGGCGGCGCTGGCGGTCTGCGGCAGGATCGCGGCGCTGACCAGGGTGGAGCAGAGAATCCCCAGGGAGATTTCCAGCACCCGCCACACCGCCGCCATGAACGCGCCGTCCGGGTGCGCCAGCGCCGGCAGGCCGACCATCGCCGCCGTGTACCCGGCCAGCACGAAACCGTAGGCGCGGAAGTTGCGGCAACGGGCGGCGCCGGCCGAGCAGATGCCGACCCAGATCGCCAGCGAACCCAGGAACAGTTCGGTGTTCTGGGCGAACAGCGCGATCAGCGTGACCATCATCGCCGACCCGGCCAACGTGCCGAGGAACCGGTAGAAACTCTTGGCGAACACCTGGCCGCTCTGCGGCTGCATGACGATGAACACGGTGATCATCGCCGTGCGCGGCTGCGGCAGTTCCAGGCGCATCGCCAGCCACAGGGTGAGGAACGCGGCAATCAGCACCTTGAAGATGTAGACCCAGGTCACGCCGTCGCTGCGTGCCCAGTCGAAGAAGCCCCGGCGCCATTCCAGGGAATGCAGCCAGCGCAGGGGGGCGGGCATGGGAGTCATTCGAATACGCTCAAGAAATCAGTCTGGACTCAAAACCTGTGGGCGCTGGCTTGCCAGCGAAGACGGCGTCACGTTCAACAGTGAGGTCGCCTGATCCACCACCTTCGCGGGCAAGCCCGCTCCCGCACCGAGGTGTGTTCACCGCAGCAGCGCCGGGGTTTTCGGGGCCTGGGTCTGCGCAGCCGTCGGCACATCGTTGCCCGCACCGAGCCCGCCGCCCAACGCCGTCACCAATTGCGCATGGGCGCTCAGGCGCGCCGCCTGCACCTGCTGCTGCACCTGTTGCTGCTTGAACAGCAGGGTCTGGGCGTTGAGCACGTTGAGGTAGTCGGTGAGCCCCCGCCGATAGGCGACCATCGCGATGTCGTAGGTCTTCTGCGCGGCGGCCACGGACTCGGCGGCGAAGGTCTGCTGCTTGTCCATCGACTCACGGCGGATCAACTGGTCGGAGAGGTTCTTCAGCGCGTTGACCAGGGTCTGGTTGTAGTGCGCCACGGCGATGTCGTAGCCGGCGGACGCCTCACCCAGTTCCGCCCGCAGCCGCCCGCCGTCGAAGATCGGCAGCGAGATCGCCGGCCCCACGGTGTAGTTGAGCTTCTTGCCGGTCAGGAACTCCAGCGCCCCGCCGCCGGTGGCCATGTAGCCGAGGCTGCCGACCAGGTCGACGTTGGGATAGAACCCGGCGTGCGCCACGTCGATGCCCCGGGCCTGCGCCGCCACCTGCCAGCGGCTGGCGACCACGTCCGGACGCTGGCCGAGCAGTTCGGCGGGCAGCGCCGACGGCAGCTTCAGCGCCGTGCCCAGGGACAGGGTCGGCCGCTGCAACTGCGCGCCCTCCCCCGGCCCCTTGCCGGCCAGCGCGGCGATCTGGTTGCGGCTCAGGGCGATGGCTTCGTCCAGCGCATCCAGTTGCCGGTGGGTTTCCGGCAACGGCGTTTCGGCCTGGCTGACTTCGAAATGGGTGCCGATCCCGCCGTTCAGGCGTTTTTGCGCCAAGTCCAGAATCTGCTGTTGCTGGGCCAGCGTCGCGGCGACGATGTCGCGCTGGGCGTAGTGCAGCGACAGCTCGATGTAGGCCAGCACCAGGTTGTTCTGCAGTTCGAGCCGGGCCTGCTGCGCCTCGGCCGCCGTCATGTGCGCCAAGTCCACCGCCCGTTCCGTGCTGTTGCGGTCGCGGCCCCAGAGGTCCAGGTCGTAGCTGAAGCCCAGCGCGGCGTTGTTGTCCCAGGTGGTGGTGTTGGCCAAATCGCCCGGGCCGTAGAACGGATCGGTCGGCCAGTTATGGCGCTTGAGCGTGGACTGGCCGTTGACCTGCAGCGACTCGGCGGCTTCGGCCGCACCGGCCATGGCCTTGGCCTGGCGCACCCGCGCGGCGGCCATGGCCAGGCTCGGGCTGCCTTGCACGGCGAGGTCGATCCAGCGGTTCAGTTGCGGGTCGCCGAAGGCTTGCCACCATTGCGCGGCGGGCCAGTTTGCGTCACGGGCGGCGTGGGCGATGGCGTCGTCGGTGGCCAGTGCGTTGGCCTCCAGCGCCTTGCCCTGCGGGGCGATCCCGCCGGTTCCGATGCAGCCGCCAAGACCCAGGGTAAAAGCCAGAACACTGAGCGGCAAAAGCGCTCTGTTGATGCGACGCGGCACTGCTGCGACTTCCTGAAAGAGGGGAAAAGCGGGGAACCTGTGGGAGCGGCGACGGAGCGGTCGCCTGCCGGTGCGGTAGCACACCCGAGCGCCGGATCCGTTGACCTGGCGCATGCGCAAGCACGCCCCATTCCCACTTCGGCGCAATTCTATGAGGGCGCCCGGACCGCGATAAGCTGGGATTCCTGTGAATCTTTGTTACCGTTAACGAGATAATCCCTAAGTCGGGGGTCTCGCCTTTGAAACTTCATGTCACAATTTGCCATCTCCCTTGAGAGCACCCCATGGACACATTGCAAAACATGCGTGCCTTCAGTTGCGTGGCCGAGGCCGGCAGTTTCACCGCCGCCGCCGTGCAGCTCGACACCACCACGGCCAACGTCTCGCGCGCGGTCTCCAACCTTGAGGCCCACCTGCAAACCCGCCTGCTCAACCGCACCACCCGGCGCATCGCCCTGACCGAGGCCGGCAAGCGCTACCTGCTGCGCTGCGAGCAGATCCTGGCCTACGTGGAAGAGGCGGAAGCCGAGGCCAGCGACGCCCACTCGCGCCCGGCCGGGCAGCTCAAGGTCCACACCATGACCGGCATCGGCCAGCACTTCGTCATCGACGCCATCGCCCGCTACCGCAAGACCCACCCGGACGTGACCTTCGACCTGACCCTGGCCAACCGCGTGCCGGACCTGCTCGACGAGGGCTACGACGTGTCCCTGGTGCTGGCCAGCGAACTGCCGGACTCCGGCTTCGTTTCCCAGCGCCTGGGCATCACCTACAGCATCGTCTGCGCCTCGCCTGCCTACGTGAAAGCCAACGGCTGCCCGCAGAAGCCCAGCGACCTGCTCAACCACGCCTGCCTGCGCCTGGTGAGCCCGGTCATCCCCCTGGAGAAATGGGCCTTCGACGGCCCGGAAGGCCAGGAGATGGTGACCATCAACAGCTCGCCGTTCCTGGTGAACTCGGCCGACGCGATGAAAACCGCGATCATCAGCGGCATGGGCATCGGCGTGCTGCCGGTGTACGCCGCCATCGAAGCGCTGCGCAACGGCTCGCTGGTGCGGGTGATGCCCAACTACCGCTCCCAGGAGCTGAACCTCTACGCCATCTACCCGTCGCGCCAGTACCTGGACGCGAAGATCAAGACCTGGGTCGAGTACCTGCGCGGCTCGCTGCCGGAAATCCTCTCGGCGCACCAGGCGGAACTGGCGGCCTATGAAATGAGCGGCAGCCTGGGCGGCGTGCGGTTGGCGAACTGAGTTCGGCGTCCTACAGACGGGGTGTTTTTGGCGGATGTTTCCGACAGGTTTTGACGGTTGTCGGTCGGAAATGCGCTGGATAGGCTTTGGGGGTCGCTGACAGATTCAGTGACCGGGCTTGGTCGTCCGGGTTTAGAATGGCGCGCTTTTCAGCCTGCTTAATGGCGAGCTGTGCGTGGGAGGGCTAACGGCCCTGCCGGGTTTCCATTCCCTGGTCGACCAACCCGCGTACGGTTCGCCACCCCACTGCTTGGTCGCGGTGCGTGGCGGACTCCACATCCCGAATGGAGCTTCACCATGTTCAAACCCACACCGAACCCACCTGCCGCCGACAGCACCTCCCCCTACGAATCCACCGATTCGCGAAAACTCCACGACGCCGCCGAACGTGCGCTCGACCACTACCTCAACCCCACCCAGCCTTCCGCCCGCCGTCCGGGCCGGATGTTCATGGTCGACCCGGCCATGGACGACGAAAGCCTGCTGGTGCACGCCAGCGCCTCCCTGGCCTCGGCGGGCACCCTGACCAGCCAACTGGCCGAGCAACTGGGCACGGCGCAGCGCGACACGATCCTGGCGATCCAGCAGGTGATCATGCTGGCCGGGCTGTCGGTGAACCGGGTGCTGGACAATGTGAAGGTTCAGCCGGGGCACAGTTGATTCCCCTTTGTGGGAGCGGGCTGTGCACATCAGGTAGAGATTGGTTGGTTGGCAGGCCGTCATCGCCAGCAGGCAGGCTCCCACAGGGGATTGAGGTGGTCTGGGAGGAATTGGACGGCTGTCAGGCCGCCATCGCTGGCAAGTCGAATCGTCGCACCGCAGCTCCCACAAATATCCCGGTGCCCACAAAATCCAGGCACACCACAAAAACCTGTGGGAGCCGGCTTGCCGGCGATGGCGGTGGGTCAGTCACCACAGATGCCGGCAGTGCCGGCCCCATCGCTGGCAAGCCAGCTCCCACAGGGATTGAGGTGAGCTGGGAGGGATTGGTCGGCTGTCAGGCCGCCATCGCCAGCAGGCTGGCTCCCACAAGTATCCCGGTGCCCACAAAATCCAGGCACACCACAAAAACCTGTGGGAGCCGGCTTGCCGGCGATGGCGGTGGGTCAGTCACCACAGATGTCGGCAGTGCCGGCCCCATCGCTGGCAAGTCGAGTCGTCGCACCGCAGCTCCCACAGGGAATTGGGTTGGGCAGTCAGAAACAGGTCGGCTGTCAGGCCGCCATCACGCGCCTCTCAAAAGGCCGAGTGTCAGCTCGCCTCGCTTTTGATCTTGATCTGCCGGCCCCTTCGGAAGGCTGAGCGGAGGGGTTCATCCGGGGGTGGGCGCGCAGCGCCGTTTGGCGCAGCCAAACACATCGGAAGGAGGTGCAGCGAAGCAAACCGTAGCCGATGCCCCCGGATGAATCCCGGAGCGAAGGAACCCCGAGCCTCAGCGAGGGGCCGAACGCCGGGGCCCAGACCTTTTGGTTACTTTTGGCTGGGCCGGCATTCCGGGCGTTTGCCAAAAGTGACCCGCCGTAAGGGCGGAACCGCCAGCGGCAACACCCGCAGAAACGGATATTCACCCAAACCCAAAACCCCAAACGCCCACCCCCCAGAGCCCTCCAAGACAACCCAAAACAGAAATGTTAGCGTGCTCAGCAATCCCGCCCCGCCGAGCCCAAAGCAATGAAAAAAACCGTCCTGGCCTTCAGCCGCATCACCCCGCCCATGATCGAACGCCTGCAACAGGACTTCGACGTCATCGTGCCCAACCCGAAGAACGGCGAGATCGCCGCCCAATTCAACGAAGCCCTGCCCCACGCCCACGGCCTGATCGGCGTCGGCCGCAAGCTCGGCAAGGCCCAACTGGAAAACGCGGCGAAGCTCGAAGTGGTCTCCAGCGTGTCGGTCGGCTACGACAACTATGACCTGGCCTACTTCAACGAACGCGGGATCATGCTCACCAACACCCCGGACGTGCTCACCGAAAGCACCGCCGACCTGGCCTTCGCCCTGATCATGGCCAGCGCCCGCCGCGTCGCCGAACTCGACGCCTGGACCAAGGCCGGCCAGTGGCAGGCCAGCGTCGGCGCCCCGCTGTTCGGCTGCGACGTGCACGGCAAGACCCTGGGCATCGTCGGCATGGGCAACATCGGCGCCGCCGTGGCCCGGCGCGCACGCCTGGGCTTCAACATGCCGATCCTCTACAGCGGCAACAGCCGCAAGACCGCGCTGGAACAAGAGCTGGGCGCGCAGTTCCGCCGCCTGGATCAACTGCTCGCCGAAGCCGATTTCGTCTGCCTGGTGGTGCCGCTCAGCGACCAGACCCGCCACTTGATCAGCCACCGCGAACTGGCGCTGATGAAGCCGGGCGCGATACTGGTCAACATTTCCCGAGGCCCGGTGGTGGACGAGCCGGCGCTGATCGAGGCGCTGCAGAACAACCGCATCCGCGGTGCGGGGCTGGACGTCTACGAAAAGGAACCGCTGGCCGAATCCCCGCTGTTCCAGCTGAAAAACGCCGTGACACTGCCGCACATCGGCTCGGCCACCCACGAAACCCGCGAGGCGATGGCCAACCGTGCGCTGGCCAACCTGCGCAGTGCGCTTATGGGCGAACGACCGCAGGATCTGGTGAATCCGCAGGTCTGGAAAGGCTGACGGCCGCCGCCAGGGCCTGCGCGCAAGCGTCACGCCCTGGCATCACCGGCTCATCGGATGGGCAACTATCGATTTGAACCGAACAATGACCCACACAACTTGAAAATCACTCCTTCCCCTTTGCGATTTGCGCCCCGATAGACTTCCGCCCATCAGCCTTACTTATGAAAGGCACAATGAACGGAGAATAAAAAAGTGGGAACCCTTACAACCTCGCAAATCATCAGAAGAAGCAAAGTTGCCATTGTCTTCATGGTCGGTGCCTTTGGCGTGCTGATCGTCTTCAGCAACTTGACCGACTACCAGTCCAACTACATCTTCCTCGGCCATATCCTCAGCATGGACACCACCGGCAGCCACCTGACCTACCGGGCCATCACCTCGGACATGATGCACCACCGGATCTACTGGATGATCATGACGCTGGAGACCATATTCACGTCGTCCTGCCTGCTGGGCTGCTATCAACTTTTCCGACAGTTGAACGCCTCGCCGGAACAGTTTCACGAAGCCAAGAAATACGCCGTGCTCGGTTTCCTCGTGGCACTGTTCGTTTATTACTTTTGCCTTCAGGTAGTTGGCAACGAGTGGTTCGACATGGATCAGTCCAATGATTGGAACGCCATGATGTGGGCGCAAAGCATTGTCGACTTTCTGATACCGGCGTTGATCTATCTGGTATTGAAAGTCGACAGTTGAAGCGGCTGTTTCAATGCGCAGGCTTGGCGAACCCGACACTCACAGGCTTGGGTTTGCGAAACACCAGCACGTTGCCCAGCATCACCAGCACCAGGCCGGCCAGCGCCGGCGCCGTCCACTGGTAGCCTTCGGCAAACGCCGAGACGTTCAGCGCCACCACCGGGAACAGCACCGTGCAATAGGCGGCGCGTTCCGGGCCCATGCGGCCGACCAGCGTCAGGTAAGCGGTGAAGCCGATCACCGAGCCCGGGATCACCAGGTACAGCAGCGCGCCGATGTAGCGCGGCGTCCATTCCATGTCGAACGGGATGCCCTTGACCAGACACCACAGCGACAGCATCGCCGCGCCATAGGCCATGCCCCAGGCGTTGGTGGTCAGCGGCTTGAGGCCGGCCTTCTGCTGCAGGCTCGACAGCATGTTGCCCGCCGAGAAGCACAAGGTGCCGCACAGGGCCAGCCCCAGCCCGAGCAAGGTCTGCGGGCTGGCGTGGTGGCCGGCCAGTTCCGGCCAGAACAGCAGCCCCAGCCCGAACAGGCCGAGCCCGCCGCCCATCAGCACGTTGCGGGCGATCCGCTGGCCGAAGAACACCCGGGCGTTGAGGGCGTTCCACAGGGTCGCGGTGGAGAACACCACGGCGACCAGGCCGCTGGGGATCCATTGGCTGGCCGTCAAAAAGCACATGAAGTTGACGCAGAACAGGCACAGGCCCTGCGCCACGCAGATCAGATGCCCGCGCCGGTTCATCGGTTGAAGGCGGCGGCTGAGCAGCAGCAGGACGAACAGCACCAGTGCCGCCAGGCCGAAGCGATAGACGATCGACACCGGGATCGCCACCACGCCCAATTGCCATTTCAAGGCAATCCAGGTGGTGCCCCAGATCAGCACGGTGAGCAGGTACAGCGAAAGGTTCATGACGGACTCTCCTCGGTGGGCGTTCAGTGTCCACCCCGCCCTTGACCGGCGCTTGCATAAACTTGCGCTTTTGTCCGGCGACGGGCTGGCAGCGCCGGCGCCACGGAGTAGGATGCAAGGCGTTGGAGAGAACCGAACATGGCCGCACTCGATACCCTGCAAGTCTTCAAAGCCCTCAGCCGCTCGCCGAACGCTCGCCTGGAGCACAGCGCCGAGCTCGGGGACGGCTTGTCCGCCGCGCTGTGGAGCAATCACCACGACGCCCAGGAATACGAGGCGCCCAGCCACCACACCCTGTCCTGCTACATCGCCGGCGGCACCGGCACCTTCCGCCGCGGCCAGCCCGGCAACAAGGGCGCACCGGACAAGCTGTGCATCCTGCCCGCCGACCACGAGTCCGGCTGGGTGATCAACGGCGACATCCGCCTGGCCCACCTGTATTTCAGCGCCGAGCAGTTCGCGTTGGGTTGCGTCACCCTGCTCGACCGCGAGCCACGGGAGATGCAACTGCGCGAGCAGACCTTCCTGGACGACCCGCAACAGGCCCTGCGCTTTCGGCAATTGCTCACCCTCGACTGGGACGAGCCCGGCGAGCGCCTGCTGACCAGCAGCCTGGCCCACGAACTGATCAGCCACACCTTGCTCAGCCAGGTCGGCGCGCGTTCTGGGCTGCGGCTCAAGGGCGGGCTGGCGCCGCATCAGCGCCGGATGCTGGTGGGCTTCATCGACAGCCACCTGGGCGACCCCATCAGCCTCGGGCAACTGGCGGGGCTGTGCGCCTTGTCCGAATACCACTTTGCGCGGATGTTCCGCACCAGCTTCGGCCTGCCGCCGCACCAGTACGTGCTGGCGCGGCGCCTGGGCCGGGCACGGGAACTGCTGCGGGGGACAGGGTTGCCGCTGGGCGAGATCGCGCTGGCGTGCGGTTTCGCCAGCGCCAGCCACTTCACCAACCGGTTCCGCCAGGTGATCGGCGCAACGCCGGGTGAGTACCGTCAGGCGTTCTTGCGTTAGGCGGTGGAGGGCCGTTGCCTGAGCGAGCCTGCTCGCGATGAACGATGACGCGGTCGCGGATCAGAACTCCAGGGTGCTCGACAGCGAGATCTGCCGCGAATCCCCCATCGACACAAAGAACCGGCTCGCCGCCGAGGTGTAGTAGGTGCGATCGAACAGGTTCTTCACGTTGAGCTGGAACTTGACCTTCTGCCCGTCCAGTTGCGTGTCGTAGGTGGCGAAGGCATCGGCCACGGTGTAGCTCGGCAGTTCGAAGTCGTTCACCGCGTTGCCCGCCCGCTCCCCGACGTACCGCGCCCCGGCGCCGACCCGCAGCTGGTCGCCGCCGATCACGCTGCCGAAGTCGTACACCGCCGACAGCGACCCTGTGTTCTTCGCCACATTCTGCAGGCGGTTGCCCTGGTAGTCCGGGTCCTTGGTGACCTCGGCGTCGGTGTAGGCATAGCTGCCGATCAGGCTCCAGCGGTCGTTCAGCTGACCGGTCAGGTCCACTTCCAGCCCCCGGGAGCGCACTTCGCCGGCGGCGCTGTAGATCGTGGTCGGGCCTTCGGCGTTGGCCACCAGCACGTTGCGTTTCTTGATGTCGAACAGCGCGACGTTGCCGGTGATGCGGCCCGGCATGTCGAGGCGCGCGCCCAGCTCCCAGGACTTGGCCTCTTCCGGCGCGATGCTGCCGTCGAGCACGGTGCTGCTGCCGCTCAACGGGGCGATGGTCGAGTTGGGCTTGAACGATTCGGTGTAGCTGCCGTAGAACGACAGCGCGTCGGTGTAGCGGTACACCAGCCCGGCGCGCGGCACCCATTTCTGGCCGTTGCTGTCGGTGTTGGCCTTGAACGGCACGCCTTTGCCGGCGTACTGGTCGTAGGTCTGGAAACGCCCGCCGGCCACCAGGATCCACTGGTCGTCGAGGTGGATCGAGTCCTGCACGAACGCCGAATCGCTGCGCAGCAGGTCGGTCTGGGCCGAGTCCGCCGGGCTGACGGTGGTGCCCGCGACCTCGCGACCGTACACCGGGTCGACGTAGCTGAAGGTGCTCCGGCTTTTCTGGCGGATCAGGTCTTCGCGGTAGATCTTGCGGTACTCGTCGTCGACGCCGAACACCAGGTCGTGCTGCAGGCCCAGCACGTTGACCTTGCCTTCGAGGCTGGCGGTGGCGAAGCGGTCGGTGCTGATCGCGTTCTGGGTGCCGTCCATGCTGCGGGTCAGCGTGCCTTTCCTGGTGTCGATGGCGGTCACGCGCACTTGGCTGGCGTCGTAGGTCTCGCGGTTCCAGCTGTAGCCGAAGTGGGCTTTCCAGTCGTCGTTGAGCTCGTGGTCGGCCTCGAAGTGGTAGAGATCGGAGCGGCCTTCCATGTTGTTGAACGGCTCGTCCAGACGCTCGTTGCGCGAGATGTCCAGCGGGTGGTTGGTGCGCGGGTCGATCAGCGTGCCGCGGTCGAACGGGGTGAGGAATTCCCGGTGCTCGTAGGCGAACAGCAGCTTGGTGCGCTCGCCGAACCAAGCCAGCGACGGCGCGATGAGGGTTTCGCGGTGGGCGCCGAAGTTGCGCCAGTAGTCTTCGTCCTCATGGTCCAGCACCATGCGGTAGGCCAGGCCCGACTCACCCAGCGCGCCGGTGCTGTCGAAGCCGCCGCCGCTGCCGTTCTTGCCGTCGCCGTAGGTGGAGCCGCGCAGGGTCAGGGCGTTGTACGGCGTCAGCTCCGGTTTCTTGCTGACCAGGTTGACCACCCCGCCCGGATCCTGAATCCCGTACAGCAGCGAGGCCGGCCCCTTGAGCACTTCGACCCGGTCCACCGTGGCGTTCATCCCACGGCCCTGCACCAGCGGCATGCCGTCGCGCATGATCGAGCCGTTGCGGTTGTCGCCGAAGCCACGGGTCATCACCGAATCCTGGGTGCTGCCCAGGGTATTGCCCTGGGTGATGCCGCTGACGTTGGCCAGCGCGTCGTCGAGGTTGCGCGGCGCCTGGTCGCGGATGACCTGGGCCGGGATCACGTTGACGGTCTGGGGAATCTCCTGCAGCGACGCGGACGAGCGCATCACCGAGCTGGTGGCCGGCGGCTGGTAGCTCATCGGCTGGGCCGCCACCGAGGTGATGGTGGTGGCGCCGAGGTTCAGTGCGCCTTCGGTGGGCGCAGGCTCCAGCGCCAGGGTGTGGCTGTCGGTGCGGCGCAAGGTCATGCCGGAGCCGCTGAGCAGGCGTTGCAGGGCCTGTTCGGCGCTCATCCGGCCGTTTACCGCCGGCGCGGTGAGGCCGTAGGGCGCCTCATCGGTGTAGACCACGCTCTGCCCGGTGAGGCGGCTGAAGTCGCTCAAGGCCTGGGGCAGCGGCTTGGCCGCCAGGTTGAAACTGAACAACGGCTGCGCTTGGCTGCCGACGGCCTCGGCGGCCAGCGCCACACCCGAAGGCAGCAAGGCCAATGCCGAAAGACTCAATGCAGACACGCTGAACCACTGTTTGACCGAACCCGACTTTGCCCTGGACTTCATTGCTCATGACCTGTGTAGAACCGCAACGGATGCGAATGACTCGCAGTTTCTGTCACTACACGGTTGCTGCCCGGAATTACCTCACCGGTTTCTTGAAAATATTTTCTGAGAAGGTGTTGGCCGTGCTGCCGCCATCGCCAGCAGGCTGGCTCCCACCGTTTTTGGTGGTGTGCATAGATCTTGTGAACACCCGAGATACTTGTGGGAGCTGGCTTGCCAGCGATGGCGGTGGATCAGGCAACAGAGATGCGGGCATTACCGGCCTCAGCGCAGGATGATCAGTTGCCCCAAGATCCGGTGCTGCTCGAACCCCAGCACCCCTTGCAGGGAGTCGAGCACCGCCCGCGGATCCTTGCCGGGAAAGCTGCCGCTGACCTTGCGCGCCGCCAGCCCGTCGTTGAGCAACAGGATCCGCCCGGGGTAGTAGCGCCGCAGGTCCTGCACCACGTCAGCCAGGCTCGCCTTGTAGTAGTTGAGCCAACCCTGACGCCAGGCCAATTGCGCTTCGCTGTCCACCGCCCGCAAGGGCTGGGCGGTGCCGTTGGCGTAGGCCGTTTGCTGGCCGGCGGTGAGGATCTGCTGCGGCGCCTCCCCGCCTGCCGTCACGCCGACCCGCCCGGACAGCACCGTGACCTGCGCGCCATGGGGTTGCAGGCGCACTTCGAACTGGGTGCCGAGCACCCGCGCCTGGCCTTTTTCGGCCTCGACCACGAACGGCTCTCCGGTGTGGGTCACGCTGAAGAACCCGGCGCCCCGGCGCAGTTGCACATGCCGTTCGCCCTGGCTGAAATCCACGGCGATGGCGCTGTCGGCGTCCAGGGTCACTTGCGATTGATCGGCCAGCGTCACCGTGCGGATCTCACCGGGGGCCGAGACATAATCCGCGCCCAGGTCATCGACCCAACGCTGCGGCTGCCAACCGCTGCCCAGGCCGATCATCAGCACCAGGCACGCGGCCAGCGCCAGCGCGGGGGCCCAACGCCGCAGCGGCGCACGGCGCGGGCGGTCCATGGCGTCGAGATAGCCCTGCAGCGCCAGCGCCTCCTCATCGGCCAGCGTACGCGCCGGCCCTTCGCTAATTTCCCAGACCACCTGCGCCCGGGCATAGGCCTCGGCGTGGGCGGGGTCGGCGCGCAGCCACTGGCTGAACGTGAGTGGGTCGCCGGTGCTGGGGCGGTCGTGCAACAGGCTCAGCCAGGCAAGGGCCGTCTGTTCCTGCTCGGGCGTCGGCGTGACGCGGTCGTTGGGGTTCACGGTGCATTCCCTGGCGTGCGTGGCGCGGGTTCGCGCAGGCTGGCCTTGCAGGCCTCGAGGGCGCGCATCATATGTTTTTCCACGGCGCTTTGGGACAGGCCCATGGCTTTGGCGATCTCGGCGTACTTGCGCCCGTGGATGCGGTTGAGCAAGAAGATCTGCCGGGTGCGCTCGGGCAAGGCGCGCAACGCCGCCTCGACATGGCGCAGGTCGTTGCCCGCCTCCAGCGCCGCCTGGGGCTCGCTGCCGGTCGCCTCTTCCGGCTGCCAGCCTTCGCTGTGCCGCAGCCGCGCGCCTTCGCTGCGCAGATGGTCGATGGCGATGTTGCCGGCGCAACGCAGCAGGTAGGTGCTCAGTTCCTCGACCTGCACCAGGGGCCGGCGCCAGAACCGCAGGAACAGATCCTGCACCAGGTCTGCCGCCGTGGCCCGGCAGCCGACGCGCCGGTTCACCAGCGCTTCCATCTGCGAACGCTGGGACAGGAACACCTGAAGAAAATGCGCACGCGCCCCGCGCGGCTCATCGTCGCGGGATTCCGGCGGCAGGCTGACCAGCATCTCAGCTCAGCCCCCAGACGGCGGCCGGGCTGGCGAGCAGGCCGAAGGCGGCCAGCGCCAACGCCAAACGCGGGCGATAAGGCAGAAGAAACACCAGCGCCAACCCACTGGCCATCAGCACGGCGAACCAGTCCACCAGGCCGAAGCCCCAGCCCTTGCCGGCCACCGCCGACCAGAGCGACAGGCCCAGCAGCCCCCAGCCGGCGAGCTTCAGGCCCCGGCGGCGGCGCAAGGACGGTTTGCGGCCGAGCAGATCGTCATGGTGACGCGCCATCGACAGGCACAGGGCCGTGAAACCGCCGTAGCACAGCAGGAACGTCGCCAGCATTCAGTGCGCCCCCGGTTCGAGGACGGCCGGGCGCGCCGTCTCGCGACGGGGCCGGCCGGCCTTCGCGGCGAGCCCGGCGCGTTGCGTTTTCCTGGCGGCCCAGGCCAGGAACAGGCCGGCGACCAGGCAGGTGAAGTCGAACCCGACCAGCGTCCAGTCGCCCTGCTCCAGCGCGGCAATCTGGTAACGGCCGGCGGTGCCCCAGTCGAGCAGCGGCAGCGCGGCGAACAGCACGGCGGCCGCGCTCAATTGCTCGACCCAGGCCTGGCGCCCGCAACGCAGCGCCGCATGCGCCACGCTCAAACCCCAGACGATGAAGAAGGCATTCACTTCCCAGCCGGCCCTGGCGGGCAGATCCAGCGGCAACGTCCGGTTGGCCCAGAAGAACGCCGCCACCGCCGTCACCAGACCGGCCATGCCGGCGATGTTCAGCACCTCCACCAGCCGCAGCCCGAACGGCGCGGTGCCCTTCTTGGCATGCTGGAGCTGGCGCTTGCCGAACCAGATCATCAGCCCGGTGCCGATCATCGCCGTGCCCGCCAGTCCGCAGAAAAAGTACAGCCAGCGCAGCGGCGCCCCGGCGAACCGGCCCATGTGCAGGCCGTAGAAGCCGCCGGCGACCGCCATCGGCAGCGACTGCTCCGGCGTCTGGCCGAGCAGTTGCCCGGTGACGCCGTTGAAGCTCAGCTCACGCCCGTAGTCATACACCACGCGGTCGCCGCTGGAGCGCGTCATCACCACGGCGGCGTTCGCATCGCCGGGGTTGTCCACCGTCACCCGCGCCACCTGCCCGCCCGGCCAATATTCGCCGGCCCGGGCCAGCAGCGGCGCCAGCGCTGGCAGCGTGGCCGGCTGGCCGGCGTGTTCGGGGAGCGGCACCTGCGGAAACACCTGTTGGTAAAACGCGCTGACGTCCTTGCCGTAGGTGGCCAGGATGCTGGCCGGCATCACCATCGACATGAAGATCACCAGGCTGCTGTAGGTGATCATCAGATGGAACGGCAGCACCAGCACGCCCACCGCGTTATGGCCGTCGAGCCACGAGCGCTGGCCCTTGCGCGGGCGGAAGGTGAAGAAGTCCTTGAAGATTTTCTTGTGGGTGACGATGCCGGTGATCAGGGCGATGAACATCACCATGGCTGCGGCGGTCGCCAGCCAGCGGCCCCAGGGATAGGGCATCTGCAGCTGAAAGTGGAAACGGTAGAAGAACTCGCCGCCCGCGCTCTCCCGGGGCTGCACGGCGGCACCGGTCTGCGCGTCCAGGGTCGCCCGGGTGAAACGGCCGCGCTCGCCGGGAGCCGCCGGCGCCTGTTGCCAGCGCACAGTCAGGCCGGGATCCCGGGCGTCGGGCAGATCGATCACCCAGCGCGAGGCGTCGGCGGCGTGGCGTTGCAGGTAGTGCTGGGCCTGGGTCAGGCTCGCCTCGGCGTTGAGCGCGCGCACGGGGATTTCCGGCTGCATCCAGCGGCTGGTCTCGTCCTTGAAGTAGGCCAGGGTGCCGGTCAGGAAAATCGCGAACAGCAGCCAGCCGAACACCAGGCCGCTCCAAGTGTGCAGCCAGGCCATCGACTGCCGGAAACCTTCCTTCATACGTAGCCCAGGCCCCGGGCCACGCCGGTGACGGTCGCCAGGATCACGCTCGGCGCCAGCAGCCCGACCCATGCCGACCACGCCGTGCGGCAGGCGAAGCACCAAAGCACGGCCACCAGGTAGACGAGGAACGAGACGGTCATGCCGGTCACCACGGCTTCGCCGCGCTCCAGCGGCAGCCACAACGTCAGCGTGACGCTGGCCAGCGCCGCGACCAGATAGCCGCCCAACACCGCCGCCAACACCCTGGAGGTGACGGCCAGACGATAGGACATGGGAAGTGCGGCGAATTTGCCTTTCATGTTTCGACCCTGAAACGAAAACGTCCGACCGAAAGGCCGGATCAATGGCGAGCAATATTAATGATAAATATTCTCATGTGCAAAGGAGGTCGATTTCCGTGTGGCGGACTTCAGTCGTCCGACAGGGTGATTGCACATGGACGGGATCGGGGCTGCTGCGCTTCCCAGCCGCAGCAAACGCCCTCGCCACGGTTCATGGCCAGGCAGCCGTTTGCCCTGACAGACAGGGCAAAAAAAACGGGCCTGCAATCGCAGGCCCGTTTTCGTTGGGTGGATAGGTGAATCAGCGGATCAGCCGTTGATCGCTGCCTGTTCGTTCTCCAGGAATTCTTCCTCCAGCAGCCGGTCGGCATGGGTGCCGCGTTCGAGCCTCACCACATTGGCGCGTTTGGCCCGCAGCTTGCCGTACAGGTGCTCCAGTGCATGTTCCAGTTTGGTGCTGGCCCCTTCGATCGCCTGTTCCAGCGTATCGGCTTTGTGGGTCACGGAAATCGGTTGATGGCCTTTTGGCCGCGCTTCCAGTTGGCAGCGCATGTCATGGGGACCGGGCTTGTCGCCGTTCTCGTCGCCCAGATGGACTTCGACGCGGGTCAGGTCTTCCTCATAACGTTCGAGCGTGCTCTCAATGGTTGTACGTACCCACTCCTCCAGTCGCTTGCTGCTTTGAACATGGTTGTCGCTGTTGACTTGGATTTGCATAGTTCATCCCTTATTTCAGCTTGCTCTCAAGAGGCCCGGAACAGGATTTCCGTGACCTCTTGATGACAACAATCGGCCCGTGCGCCGAACATTTCAACCCCCTGAAAAAGATAAATATCCGTACGCAAAAAAAGCCGGACAACGGGCAAAAGCACTGGTATGGTCGGGAATTGCCTCGATCCGCCTTGCTGAAAAATCCGGTCACAAACTCCCGTCGCTCAACGGGTGCAGGCCCCGGAAAATGCCCGCCTCCTCCACCAGCCAGTCATGCACCGCACGCACGCCCGGATGGCTCAGCGCCCCCGGCGCGTAGAGCAGCACATAACGTTTGTGGTTGGGCACCGACTGGCCGAACGGCACGATCAGCGTGCCCCGCTCCAGCTCGTCGTTGAGCAAGGTGCGCCGGGCGATGGCCACCCCCATACCGGCGATGGCCGCCTCGATGGTCAGGTGGTTGCGGTTGAACGTATGCCCCCGCCTCACATCGGCGCCCTCGAAGCCGATCGCGTCGAGGTAGAACTCCCATTCCGCGTATTCGTAGCTGCCGCGCCAGGCGGTGATGTCGTGCAGCAGCGGAAAATGCACCAGGTCCGCCGGACCGTGCAGCGGCGGCCGCCCGCGCAGCAGGCCCGGCGCGCACACCGGAAAGATCTGCTCGTCGAGCAGGGCTGTGGACAACAGCCCCGGATAGCTGCCGTCGTTCAGGTCGATGGCCAGGTCAAAATCCCCCTCGTGCAGCGGCACGCTGCTGTCCTCCGCCACCAGCCGCAGCTGGATGTCCGGGTAGCGCTGCTGCAGGCGCGGCAGGCGCGGCGTCAGCCATTTGCTGAGGAACGAAGGAATCGAGCGCACCCGCAGGATCCCGCTGATCATCCCCGCATCGAGCCGCCGCAGCTCCGCGTCGATGCTGCCGTAGGCCTCGTTGACCGTCATCGCCAGCCGCTGGCCCTCGGCGCTGAGCTCCACGCCCCGGGCCCGGCGATGGAACAGGCGCAGTCCCAGGCGTTCCTCCAGTTGGCGGATCTGCTGGCTCACCGCCCCCGGGGTGATGTGCAGTTCCTCGGCGCAACGGGTGAACGACAGGTGCCGGGCGGCACAGGAAAACACCTGCAGCCAGACGTAAGTCTGGGCATGCAATTGACGACTCATGGTTTAGTCCTGCTAAAGGCTTTCTTAGGAAGTTTCGTTGGTCACGTTGAACCTAGGTAGGCAGTATCGCCGACATTGCGCTTGTCCTACAAAAAATGGCAGCGATTCCTACTCCATTGCTTGTAAGGGTTTAGCATGGCTATCAGTGTTTTCGATCTGTTCAAAGTCGGCATCGGTCCGTCCAGTTCCCATACCGTCGGCCCGATGCGCGCCGCCGCGACCTTCGTCCAGGCCCTGACCGACCGCCGTCTGCTCAACGATGTCGAGCGTGTGGAAGTGCGCCTCTACGGCTCGCTGTCCGCCACCGGCGTCGGCCACGCCACCGACCGCGCCAGCGTCATGGGCCTGATGGGCGAATGGCCGGACAGCATCGACCCGACCACCATAGAACCGCGCATCCAGCGGCTGCGCGAGACCGGCCAACTGCCCCTCGCCGGCCAACGGTCGATCGCCTTCAACTGGCAACACGATCTCCTGCTGCTGGACGAGAGCCTGCCCTACCACCCCAACGCCATGTCGCTGACAGCCTTTGCCGCGACGGGCGAGCTGTTCAGCCAAACGTACTATTCGGTGGGCGGCGGTTTCATCGTCGAAGCAGCCGAAGTCGAGTCCGGCGCGGCGGCGGCCGGCGAGGTGACCCTGCCCTACGACTTTTCCAGCGCCGTCGAACTGCTGGCCCTGTGCAAGCAGCACAACCTGCGGGTGTCCGAGCTGATGATGGCCAACGAACGGGCCTGGCGCAGCGACGCCGAGATCCGCCAGGGCCTGCTGCACATCTGGTCGGTGATGCGCGAATGCGTCGAGCAAGGGCTGAGCCACGAAGGCGTGCTGCCCGGCGGCCTGAACGTGCCCCGCCGCGCGGCGAAACTGCACCGCAGCCTGCTGGAGATCGGCAAGCCCAACGTGATCAGCTCGACGCTGTCGGCGATGGAATGGGTCAACCTGTTCGCCCTCGCCGTCAACGAAGAGAACGCCGCCGGCGGGCGCATGGTCACCGCGCCCACCAACGGCGCGGCGGGGATCATTCCCGCGGTCCTGCACTATTTCATGAAATTCAATCCGCAGGCGTCGGACGACGACGTGGTCGCGTTCTTCCTGGGGGCCGCCGCCGTCGGCATCCTGTGCAAGAAAAACGCTTCGATCTCCGGCGCCGAAGTCGGCTGCCAGGGCGAAGTGGGCTCGGCCTGCGCCATGGCCGCCGCAGGCCTGGCCGAAGTGCTCGGCGCCACCCCGGAGCAACTGGAGAACGCCGCCGAAATCGGCCTGGAGCACAACCTCGGCCTGACCTGCGACCCGGTCGGCGGCCTGGTGCAGGTGCCGTGCATCGAGCGCAACGCCATCGCCGCCGTGAAGGCGATCAACGCCACGCAGATGGCCCTGCGCGGTGACGGCAAACACTTCATTTCCCTCGACCGGGTGATCCGCACCATGCGCGACACCGGCGCCGACATGCATGACAAATACAAAGAGACTTCACGGGGCGGCCTGGCCGTGAGCTGGGTGGAGTGCTGACGCGCCTTCCCTGACCGCCCCGGCCGGCCGCCTCGCGCGGCCGGCCAACCGTGAGCCCGAGCAAGAATAATAACGAGGCAAAAACGATGACCGATGTACGTACACCCGCTGCCGAAAACCCCTCCGCAGACCTTACCCGCGACAACGACGCCACCCGCCAGGGCTGGAGCAAGGCCGACACCACCTGGATGCTGGGCCTGTACGGCACGGCGATCGGCGCCGGCACGCTGTTCCTGCCGATCAACGCCGGCGTCGGCGGTTTCTGGCCGATGCTGATCCTGGCGTTGCTGGCCTTCCCGATGACGTTCTTCGCCCACCGCGGCCTGACCCGCTTCGTGCTGTCGGGACGCTCCGGCGACATCACCGAAGTGGTGGAAGAACACTTCGGCACCGGGGCCGGCAAACTGATCACCCTTCTGTACTTCTTCGCGATCTTCCCGATCCTGCTGGTGTACAGCGTGGCGCTGACCAACACCCTGAGCAGCTTCCTCGAACACCAGCTGCACATCGCCCCGCCACCGCGCGCGGTGCTGTCGCTGGCGTTGATCCTGGGCCTGATGGCCATCGTGCGCTGCGGCCAGGGCGTGATCGTCAAGGCCATGAGCGTGCTGGTCTATCCGTTCGTCGCCGCGTTGCTGCTGCTGGGCCTGAGCCTGATCCCGAACTGGAACGGCGCGTTCTTCGCCAGCGCCCAGGACGCCATGCCGATGTCGGTGTTCCTCAAGACCCTGTGGCTGGCGATCCCGGTGATGGTGTTCTCGTTCAACCACTCGCCGATCATTTCCGCCTTCGCCCTCGACCAGAAGCAGCGCTACGGCGCCCAGGCCGAACGCAAGAGCAGCGGCATCCTGGCCATGGCCCACGGCATGATGGTGGTGACGGTGATGTTCTTCTGCTTCAGCTGCGTGCTGGCGCTGTCGCCGGCGGACCTGGCGGCGGCCAAGGCGCAGAACATCTCGATCCTGTCGTACCTGGCCAACCACTTCCAGACCCCGGTCATCGCTTACGCCGCGCCGCTGATTGCGCTGGTGGCGATCACCAAGTCCTTCCTCGGCCACTACATCGGCGCCAGCGAAGGCTTCCAGGGCATGATCGTCAAGAGCCTGCGCGGACGCGGCCGGGCGGTGTCGGCCGGTTGGCTGAACCGCGCGACCGCACTGTTCATGATCCTCAGCTGCTGGGCCGTGGCGACGTTCAACCCGAGCATCCTGGGGATGATCGAAACCCTCGGGGGGCCGGTGATCGCCTGCCTGCTGTTCCTGATGCCGATGTACGCCATCCGCCGCGTGCCGGCCTTGCGCCCGTACTCGGGCCAGGCCTCGAACGTGTTCGTGGTGCTGGTCGGCCTGATTGCACTGTCGGCGATCATCTTTTCGTTCCTGCCCTGAAACGGGCCACCCAAAAAGAAGGCGAGCCCCGGGCTCGCCTTCTTTTTGCCCGCAAACCGCGTTCGGCACGCGTTCCGGCATGTCCCTTGCTACCGCCCTTGCGCTGCAAACGGACTTTGCAAACGCAAGCGAGCGACAGGCCGACGGTCTGGCCGGGCGAACCAACCCGACCCCGGCCGGTCAACAACTGCACGTTCAATCAGGCGGTGACGCATCATGGACAATCCTTTTCAGATCATTACCGATGCCTTCGCGCCGGACTATCAGATCAACCTGAGCATTCAGGGCCTGGACGGCAGCATCATGCTGACCCTCTCCAAAAACGGCCGGGTCGCGGCCAAGCGCATGATCAGCGCCGAGCAGCGCAACGACCCCAAACGCCTCGCGCGTCTGGTGCAGAGCATTCAGTTCGGCATCGCCATCGAGCAGGGCCACAGCGCCCTGGCCATCCTCGAAGCGATGACCCACGGCGACGCCCTGCCTGCGCCGCCGCCCCGCAGCAATGGCCCGGCGCGGCCGGCGAGCCGGCTTTAGAGCTCGCCCTTCTCGACTTCCGGATGTTCGCCGGAACCCGCGCCGGTCTTGCGGTGCGGGTGCTCGATCTTCACCGACGGGAACTGCGAAGAGGCGTAGCGCACCACCAGGATCGAGAACGCCAGCAGCAGGATCCCGCCGCACAGGTAGATGATGCCCATGTCCGGCGGGTTGTGGTGCGAGACGTTGGAGATCAGCAACCGGGTCAGCGCGGTGATCGCCACGTAGATCAGGAAACGCACCGGCATGTGGTTGGTCTTGAAGTAAATCCCGACCATCGCCCCCAGTTCCAGGTAGATGAACAGCAGCAGGATGTCGTCGATCTTGATGTGCCCCTCTTCGACCATCGTCAGAAACTCCATCACCGCCGCCCAGGCGGTCACCGCGCCGATGGCGAACAGCGCCAGGTAGTGGAACGTCTCGACGAACAGGTTGCCCAGGGACTCGGCCAGTTGATGCACGTTCTGCCGCAGTTTTTCGGCCCAGTTGATTTTCACGGTGAAGGTTCCTTAGCCCGGTACGAGCGGATGATGCGGGGTCGACATGACGGTTTTTCTGCACGCGGCCCCAGCCATGCAGAAACAGGGCCACGCATCATGGCGAGCGGCGGGCAAACCCGCGCCGTGGCGTTTGGTCGCACCGGGCCACGCCGAAGCGAAAGGCGTGGCGGGAAGAGGCAAACGGGAGGGCCGAACATTGCGCCGCGCACGGCAAACATGTGCAGCGAACTTGAACCGGCGTTCGGCGCAACACCGGTTTCCATTACAAATATTTACAGAGAAACGGGCCTGATTAATTGTGAAGCTGTAACTTCATCCGGCTTACGGTTACATGACATCCGACAGCCAATACGATTACGGCATAAGTTTATTCAATAAAAAACTGATCAAGCGTCCAATACTTAGTTTCGCCATGCACCGATATGACGCAGAGGGAAGATCACACTATCGGCGCTGCCATAAAACTGTGCGGCACTTAACATTAGTTCCATAACAATCCCATGAGCGAGGCCTTGACCGCCGCCGCGATCTTGTTCTGGCAACCCAGCTTCTTGAGGCAGTGGTTGATGTGGAAATTGACCGTTCGCTTGGAGATGCCGAGGATGATGGACACGTCGTCCGACGACTTGCCGTCGGCGGTCCACTGCAGGATTTCCTTCTCCCGCTGCGACAGTTCGATGGGCACCGGCTGCACCGATTCGGCGCCCAAAAGCTGCAGCCGGGTGAGGCCCAGGTGGGTGATCTGCGCCAGCCAGGACAGCTCGGCCTGCTTGGTCTGAAGCTCTAGCGCGCTGATCGGCTGGCTGCCCCGGGCGAATGTCACCAGCCCCTGGGCCTCGCTGTTGAGCAGCGTTTGCCCCCACCCTTCCGAGAGCCCGTGGCTGTGCGCCTCCTGCCAGAAATCCGGCGCCCGGGCCTTGAGTTCGGCGTCCCACAGCACCGGCTTCACGCTTCTGAGCGCGCGGATGACGTACGGGTCGATCTCCAGGTAACGATTGTCCGAATAGGCAGCCTGCCAGGCGGGCGAATAGTTGTTGACGAGAAAAAGACGGGGTTTGGTGATCGGGAAAAGTCTTCTGGAACCATACGCCAGATAATCGAATTCCAACTGTCTGGCCACGCTGGTTAGATTGTCGAACAATACTTCGACATCCGTGGCGGACATAGCCTTTTCCAACAGTTCAGCCTGCCAGTGCGACATAGAGATTCCTTTCTCATACTTATTGCAAGCGGCTTCGTGCCGGCGCCCATAACATATTTCAAAATATTGCGATAGCTGTCAAGGGTGACAGGTAGTTCGTGAACTCGCTGTGCCTTCTAATTAACTCCAGCCCAATCACTAAAAGGAAACTGTGATGGATTACTTGTCCGGACGTTACGACCAATTGACGCCCGCCGGGCGTCAGCGCCTGGCGCACTATCGGTATCAGGTGTTTGTGGAACGGCTCGGCTGGGACTTGTCGACGCCCGCCGACTTCGAGTTCGACCAGTTCGACCACAGCGGCACCCACTACATCGTCGCCGAACAGGAGGACGGCAACATCAAGGGCTGTGCCCGCCTGTTGCCCACCACCCAGCCGTACCTGCTGAGCGAGGTGTTCACCTCGTTGCTGGACGATGTGCCCGCACCGAGCCGGGACGACATCTGGGAGCTGTCGCGCTTCACCTCCCTGGACCTGGACACCCAGACCGGCCGGGACGAACAGATGATGTCCGACGAGAACACCGTGGGCCTGTTCATGGCCACCTTGGACTACGCCCGCACCTGCGGCGTTTCCCAATTGGTGTCGGTGTCCCCGCTTGCCGTCGGGCGCCTGCTGCGGCGCGGCGGCATCGACTTCAAATGGCTGGCGCCGCCCCGGGCGGTCGACAACCGGATCCTGGGCGCCTGCTGCATCACGGTGCAGTGAGGCCCCGAGTCAACAAGAAACCCAGCAAGCCGCTGTAACGAGCCCAACGGTTCCTGTCGGTGTGGATCGAACTTGCGACATGGATAGCAACTGCCGAAAACCTACGTTCAACACTGAGGGATGATCATGATCGACATGGAAAGGAAAGTCGCAAAGGACATCGTGCACAAGGGCCACGATGACGACGTGCTGATATACGACGCCCGCCACCTGCTGCCGGCCTGGCTGGATGCCGGGATCGTCGCACGGGCGAACCTGGGGCCGGCGCAGAGCGAGGCCGTGGACCTGGCGTACCGCGCCGACAGCGACCGGCTGGTGCTGCGCTCGCTGCCGACGGTGGTCGGCCTGGACGAGCTGGAGCAGGCCGGCCTGTCGGCGGAACTCCCGGAGCTGCTGCTCCATTACGAGAAGGCCACCGACCACCTGATCCTGACGGGCGTCTGGATACCGGAAAGCACCGAAGCCAAACTGGCGCAGTTGCCGGGCTGCGAGGCGCCGCTGGACGTCGGCCAGAAGCGGCGGGTGCATGACGTGCTCAAGCAGCTGGACGGCTGTCCGCAGCAAGGCTTGCAGTGCTTCACCCTGTTCAACGACACCGCCAACTACTTCTTCTACCGCAAGCACCACGAGCACGTGCCCGGCCTGATGCTGATCGAAGTCGCCCGGCAGGCCATGTACGCGCACTTCTACGAGCACAGCGGCTATGCCCGGGGCGAGGTGTCGATCTCCATCGTCGACCTGATATCCAGCTTCCCCCGCTACACCGAGTCGTCCTTCCAGGTCGACGTGCTGGTGGGCGACTACGACGGGCTCGCGCCGGCCCGGGCGCGCAAGGTCGACAAGCGCGCGCGGTTCTACCAGCGCGGCGAACTGGTGGCCGACATCCGGCTCCACGGCGAAGTCATCAAGATGCCCGTGTTCAAGCGCATGCGGAACATCCAAATCGACCCGTCCCTGTGGTTCCGGCCGCTCAAGGGCATCCGCCAGGAAGTGCTGGTGCGCCTGGAGTCCGGCCGCCACCTGACCGGACGTCTGGAGCTGCTGTCGATGGGCGGCCTGCAAGTGCGCAGCGACAGCCCGATCGACGCTCCCGCACAGGGCCACGCGTACCTGTACCTGGAAAACGAAGGCATGGTCTGCCTGCCGGTGCAGACCGTCAGGGCCCACGCGGCCTCGACGAACGGACTGCTGCGGCTGCAGCTGGCGGAGCTGGATTCCCAGCTGCGGTTCAAGTGGCGGGAGGTGCTCAAGCAGTTCACCTACTTCTCCCATGAGGAAACCGTGGCGCCCGCCGAGTTCGGGCAACCGCTGTGGATGAACCTGAACCCGACGTCGGCGATGCCCGAGCAGAGGACAGAGCCATGACCGTCCACTACCCCAACGTGCTCGAACCGCTGCACCTGAAGGGCGGGCTGACGCTGCGCAACCGGCTGTTCTTCGCCTCGATGGGCGTAGACCTGGCCGACCGCAGCGGCTGCGTGACGCCCGCCATGGTCGAGTTCTACCAGGGCATCATGGAGGGCGGCTGCTCGATGGCGTTCCTGTGCAACGCCACGGTGTCGCCCCAGTCGCGCCTGCAAAGCACCGGCCTGGCCCTGTTCGAGCCGCACCAGGGCGAATCGCTCAAGGCCATGTTCGAGATGGCCGAACGCGTCGGCACTCCGGTGGGCGTCCAGCTCCAGCACTACGGCGGCCAGGGCACCACGACCAACACCGGGGTGCCCGTGCTGACGCCCAGCGGCGTGCCTTGTCCGCGGGTGTCCAAGCTCGATCCGGATTACCGGGTGCGGGTCATGGACGAAGCGGACATCGCCCAGGTGATCGAGCAGTTCGCCCACTCGGCCTGGCTGGCCTGGATCAACGGTGCGCAATTGGTGCAGTTGCAGGCGTCCAACGGCTACCTGCTGAGCAGCTTCCTGTCGCCCCACACCAACAAGCGCACGGACCGCTACGGCGGCAACCAGGAAAACCGCGCGCGCCTGCTGCTCGACGTGGTCCGCGCCATCCGCGAGCGCACCCAGGGCAAGTTGATCGTCACCATCCGGCTGGGCATCGACGACCAGTTGGGTGACGAGGGCCTGCAATACCCGGACATCAAAGAAACCGTCCAGGCCCTCTGCCAGGCCGGCGTGGCGGCGCTGGAATGCTCGATGTGCATCGGCGCGACCTTCGGCCAGTTGATCCATCACTCCTCGGCCATGGACGACTACCTGCAGGCCGGGGTCAAGGCGATCAGGGCCGTGTCGACGGTGCCGGTGGGCTACGCCGGGTTCACCGACGGCCTGGACAAGGCCGAACGCCTGCTGGGCGAAGGCGTGTGCGACTGGGTGGGGATGTCCCGCGCGCTGTTCGCCGACAACGACCTGATCAACAAGACCCTGCAGGGCCGTTCGGCCGAGATCCACAAATGCCGCTGGGACAGCCAGTGCTTCAGCGACAAGAGCAATCCGCGCCTGGACCGGGTGTATTGCTGCGTGAACCCCAAATACTTGAGGCCTTCGTTGGCATAAGGACGTGACCATGTACGACTTCACAGCAAAAGTGTGCCTGGTGACAGGCGGGACCAGCGGGATCGGCGAAGCCGTCAGCGAACGCCTGATCAAGGCCGGAGCCGAAGTGATCGTGTTCGGCCGGGACGAGGAAAAGGGGGCGCAGGTGGCGGACCGGCTGGGCGAGCGTTGCCGCTTCATCCCGTGCGACGTCGCCGACCCGGCGCAGGTCGAACAGGCCTTCGGGCGCATCCGCACCCTCTACGGCCGGCTCGACTGCGCCTTCAACAACGCCGGCGTGACGGCCCGCTACGGCGCCGTGGCGGAGTCGTGCCCGGACGACTGGGCGAAAGTGATGAGCATCAACGTCAACGGCACCTACCACAGCCTGCGCCATGAACTGCGGCTGATGCTCGACCAGGGCCGGGGCTCCATCGTCAATACGTCGTCCTGCGCCGGCGTGGTGCCGATCGGCGGCCAGGTGGCCTATGTCGCCAGCAAGCAGGCGATCAACGGCATGACGCAGGTGGCGTCCATCGAAAACGCCCGGCTGGCGGACGGCGGGTGCATCCGCGTCAACGCGGTGGCCCCCGGCCCGATCCTCGGCGGCATGAACAGCGAGGCCCGCCTGCAGGCCGCGCCGGAGAACACCCAGCGCAAGATCAACGTCACCTCCATGAAGCGCTTCGGCACCGCCGACGAAGTGGCGAACGCGGTGCTCTGGCTGCTCAGCGACCAGTCGTCCTACGTCACCGGCGTGATCATGCCCATCGACGGAGGGTACGCCAGCGGCAAGTTCTGACCCGGCCCCTTCCTGCCCGACGACCCGCCCACGGCGGGTCGTTGCGTTTGCGCCCGGGAAAATCACCGGATCCGGTCTACATTGAAAAGCCACTACCCAAAGCGAAGGGATTCGCCTATCCTTTTCGCTGTATATAGATACAGTACAACCAACGTGAAGGCATGTGAGGTGGTGAATGGCCGTCGAAGTGGTATACCGCAGCAGCCGAGACCTGGAGCGCTTGTTCATGGATAAAGCCGAAGCTGACCGTCATGACAAGATGCTCGAACTGGCGGAACTGCTGTCCGAAGTGTTGCAGAAGGCTGTTCCGTCGTTGAACGAGCAGCAAGTGGAAGAAGTCGGGATCTACATGGCGAAGAACCGCGACGTGTTCGCCAAGGCGTTCAAGAGCCAGCCCGATGCGCTGTCGGAACTGATCAACGCGCCGGCGGCGCCCGCCGGGAAAGCCCCGGAGGCCGAACCGAGCGAAGCGGCCGAACCGGTGGAGACGCCGGCCAAGCCGGTCAAGGCAGCGAAGGCCGCCAAGTAACCGCAGCCCGAATTGAACAAGGCCCCCGGACCGAACGGTCCGGGGGCCTTTTCATGTCCGGGCAAACCCAAGCTTCAACGGTAGAGCACCCTTTCCGCCAGTTCGTCGGCCACCCGCGCCGGGGAGCGCTTTTCCGCCTGGGCGTGGGCGAACACTTCGGTCAGCCGCGAACTGATCTTCGACAGGTGCGCGGTGATGGTGGGCAATTCCTCGCCCCGGTGCTTGAGCGAGACGTAGATCAGCCCGCCGGCGTTGATCACGTAGTCGGGCGCGTACAGGATGCCCCGCCGCTCCAGCTGGTCGGCCATGTCCAGGTGCGACAACTGGTTGTTCGCCGAGCCCGCCACCGCCGAACAGCGCAGCTGCGGCACGGTGTGGCTGTTGAGCACGCCGCCCAGGCCGCACGGCGCGAGGATGTCGCACGGGGTGCTGAGCAGCGCGTCGTTGGCGATCGGATGGGCGTTGAGCTGCTCCATCGCCAACTGCACCTTGCCGTGGTCGATGTCGCAGACCAGCAGCTCCGCACCGGCGGCGTGCAGTTGCTCGGCCAGGGCGAAGCCGACATTGCCCAGCCCCTGGATCGCCACACGCAGGCCTTCGAGGTTGTCGCTGCCCAGCCGCGCCATGGCCGTGGCGCGGATGCCGGTGAACACGCCCATCGCGGCATGGGGCGCCGGGTCGCCGGCGGACGTGGTGCTGGTGACGTGCTGGGTGTGCTGGGCGATGCAGTCCATGTCCGCCACCGACGTGCCGCTGTCGATGGCAGTGATGTAGCGGCCGTCCAACTGATCGATGCAGCGGCCGAAGGCCTCGAACAGCGCGGCGCGGTTTTCCACATGGGCCGGTCGCACGATGACGGCCACGCCCCCGCCCTGGGCCAGGCCGGCCAGGGCGGCCTTGTAACTCATGCCCCGGGCCAGGCGCACGGCGTCCTCGACCGCGGACTCGTCGTTGGGGTAGGCCAAGTAACGGCACCCGCCCAAGGCAGGCCCCAGGCGGCTGTTGTGGATGGCAATCACCGCCTTCAACCCGGATTGCGGGTCGACGCTGAGGTGCAGCGATTCCAGGCGAGTGCTTTGCATGAGAGCGAACATCGACGGGCTCCCGAATCACTTGCGGTAGTCGCCAGTATAGGCTTGCGCCTGAAAATTGCTGAAGCGCGCCGGAATAAGCGCAGGCGTGCGCCGATGCTTCGCGGCATAACCCGGCGCCAGAGCGGCGGCGCACTGGACGAATGGCGAGGACGGGGCTACAACGAGGCATCCGACGGAGATTGTGATGAACCCGCGCCAACGTTTCTTCGACTGCCTGTACCGTTCGCCGCCCGCGCTGTTCGAAGCCGCGCTGTGGATCGCGGCCGAACACGACAACGGCGTCGATCCCCAAGCACTGCTGCGGGACTTCAGAGAGCTGCAGCAAAAGGTCGGCGCCGGCCTGCCGATGCTGCCGGCCGGCGAACTGGCACAGCCGCTGCTGCGGCGGATGAACGACCTGGGATTCGCCCAGGACGACTTCTCGCCGCTGCGCCCCCAGGCGGCGTTGCTGCACAAGGTGCTGCAGACCCGTCGCGGCCAGCCGCTGGCCCTGGCGTTGATCGCCCTGGAGCTGGCCCGCGGGCTGGGCATCCCGTTGGCCGGCGTCAACTTTCCCGGGCACTTCCTGCTGCGGGTGCCTGGCGCCGACCATTTGCTCGACCCCTGCGGCGGACGTCGGCTCTACCCCAACGATTGCCGCGACCTGCTGCACCGCCAGTACGGGCCTGAGATGAAACTGAACGCCGAGCACCTGCAGACCGCCGAGCCGCTGCAGATGCTGCAGCGCCTGTCGCGCAACCTGCGCCAGCTGCACCTGACCCACGACGACTTCATCGCCGCCCTGATCGACGCCGAACGCGTGCTCGAACTGGGCAACGCCAACGCCGCCGACTACTTGGCCCGCGCCAGCCTGTACCAGCGCCTCGACTGCCCCAACGCCGAGCGCTTCGACCTGGAGCGTGCGCTGCTGCTCAGCGACGACCCGATCCAGCGGCTGCGCCTGACCGAACGCCTGGGCCACCTGCCGCCCAACGCCATCGTCCACTGAACCCTATAGGCGCAAGCCTTTGTGGGAGCCAGCCTGCTGGCGATTCCAGGCGCCGCGGACTGTCAGTCAAACCGCGTTATCGTTCTTCGCCAGCAGGCGGGCTCCCACATCTGATCGGGTGGGCTCGGCGGGCGAGCGCACCTGGATGATCAGCAGTGCGGCGATCACCGCCGGCACCGCACAGAAGAAGAAAATCTGCTGCACCGGAATGTGCATCGCCAACAGCAGGCTGCCGAACAGCGGTCCTAGGATCGAACCGAAGCGCCCGACCCCCAGCGCCCAGCCGGTGCCGGTGGCGCGCACGTGCGCCGGGTAGAAGTTGCTGGCGAAGGCGTTGAGCGTCAGTTGCCCGCCGATGATGCAGAACCCGGCCGCAAAGACGAACGCCACCAGATAGCGGGGATTGTCGTGGTTGAGCCCCAGCAGCACCGTGCACAACGCCGCCCCGGCCAGCACGCCGGACAGCAGGCGCACCTTGCGCTTGAGGCGGTCGGCGAACCAGGCCATGCAGATCGCCCCCACGGTGCCGGCGAACAGGAACATCGACGTCACCAGGTTCGCCTCCTTGAGCGCCAGCCCGCTTTCCAGCAGCAGCGACGGCAGCCAGCTGATCATGAAATACAGCAGGATCAGACTGACGAAAAAGGTCGACCAGATCAGCAGCGTCGGCCGTGCATAGCCGTTGCGGAACAGCTCGACCACGGTCAGCTTGCTGCCCTGCTCGCGCTCGTTCTGTTCAACGGACGCCACCGGCGGTTGCCAGTCCGGGAGCATCCGCGCAGTGACCTTGCGCAGGCGTGCGTAAGGCGGCGCATCGCGCAGCAGCCGCGGCAGCGATTCGGGCAACAGCCACCACAGGAACGGGAACAGCAGCAATGGCGTCACGCCCCCGGCGAGGAACACCGCCTGCCAGCCGAAGCGGTCGATGAAGCCGGCGGCGACGAACCCGCCCGCAGCGCCGCCGAACGAAAAACCGCAGGCGGCCAGTGTCACCATCAAGGTGCGCAGGCGCGGCGGTGAATATTCGGACATCAGCGCCATGGCGCTGGGCATCGCCCCGCCCATGCCGATCCCGCAGATGAAGCGCGCGACCATCAGGGTGTCCAGGGAATCGGCGAACATCATCAGCACAGTCAGGCTGGCGTAGATCAGCACGCAGGCCAGCAGGATCCGCCGCACGCCGAAGCGGTCGGCCAAAGGCGTCACGGCCAGCGACCCCAGGGTGAGGCCGAGCAGGTTGGCGCTGAACACCGGGCCGAACGCGGCTTTCTCAAGCCCCCAGTCCTGGGCGAGCGCCGGCACCACATAGCCGAGCACCTGGGCGTCGTAGCCGTCGGTGACCAGCAGCAAGGCGAGCAGGATCAGGAGCGACCACTGGAAACGGGACACAGGACGGGCGTCGAGCGCCGCCCGGAAGCTGGCAATCTGGTTGTGCATCGCAAGGTACCTGTTTTGTTCTTATGGTTGTTTGCTGCGACAGAACCGGTGTTACTTGTGGGAGCCAGCCTGCTGGCGATGGCGGCATGTCAGTCATCCCGGATGAATCCGACAGGTCGCGATTGCCAGCAGATCGGCGCCTACGGCTGAGCGGCGCCAGGCCTCAAGGGGTGTCCGGCTGGTTCGCCGGATGGGCCTTGACGAACGCCGGATGCGCAGCGGCCAACGCCGCCACCCGGCGGATGCGCGGGTAAGCGTCGAGCGCGACGTTGAAGCGCTCGGCGGCGTACAGCTGCGGGATCAGGTACACGTCAGCCAGGCACGGCCATTCGCCGAAGCAGAAGCCTTCGTCGCCGATCAGTTGCTCCACCGTCGCCAGCCCCTGGCCGATCCAGTGGCCGATCCACTCCGTCACCTGGGATTCGTCGTGACCCGACTGACGCAGCCGGTTGAGCACGCTGACGTTGTGCAGCGGATGCACGTCGCAGCCGATCACCGACGCCACGCCGCGCACGTGGGCGCGGGCGGCAAGGTTTTCCGGCAGCAGCGGCACCTGTGGATAACGTTCCTCCAGGTACTCGATGATCGCCGGCGACTGGATCAGCAGCTCGCCGTCATCGGTGCGCAAGGCCGGCACACGGCCCTGCGGATTGATCGCCAGGTACGCCGGTTGCCGGTGCTCGCCCCCCGGCGGCGCGATCAGGTTGACCGGCAGCGCCCGGTAGTCGAGCCCCTTGAGCGCCAGGGCGATGCGCACCCGGTACGACGAGGTGGAACGGTAGTAAGTGTAGAGATCCATGAGCCGCTCCTGTCAGCGTGCCGCCAGCACTTTGCCCCGGCACTCGCCGAAGCCGATGGAGGCGAAACCGTCACGGGCGCAACGGGCGCGCAGGATGATTTCGTCACCGTCCTCAAGGAACTTGCGCACTTCGCCGGTGGCCAGCTCGACCGGTTTCTTGCCGCCCTCGGTGATCTCCAGCAGGCTGCCGAACTGGCCGCTTTCCGGCCCCGACAAGGTGCCCGAACCGAACAGGTCGCCGGCCTGCAGCTGGCAGCCGTTGACGCTGTGGTGGGCGACCATCTGTGCGACGGTCCAGTACATGTATTTCGTGTTGCTCAGGGTCAGGCGGTGGGCCGGCAGGTTCTGCTCGCGCATGGCCTCGGTGAGCAGCAGCACTTCCAGTTCGATGTCGAACGCGCCGCCGGCCTGATCCCGATTGTCGAGCAGGTACGGCAGTGGCTGCGGGTCACCTTGCGGACGCGCCGGCTGCGCGGTGCGGAACGGCTCCAGCGCTTCGGCGGTCACCACCCACGGCGAGACGCTGGTGATGAAGCTCTTGGACAGGAACGGCCCCAGCGGCTGATATTCCCAGGCCTGGATGTCGCGGGCCGACCAGTCGTTGAGCAGGCAGAAACCGGCGATGTGCTCGGCGGCGTCGCCGATGGCGATCGGCTCGCCCATCTCGTTGCCCTGGCCGATCCAGATGCCCAGCTCAAGTTCGTAGTCCAGGCGGGCGCAAGGGCCGAAGGTCGGCTCGCTGGCGCCGGCCGGCAGGGTCTGCCCTTTCGGACGGCGCACATCGGTGCCGGAGGCGCGGACGGTGGACGCCCGGCCGTGGTAGCCGATCGGCACGTGCTTGTAGTTGGGCAGCAGCGGGTTGTCCGGGCGGAACAGCTTGCCGACGTTCTGCGCGTGCTCGATGCCGACGTAGAAGTCGGTGTAGTCGCTGATCCGCGCCGGCAGGTGCATCTGGCAGTCGGCAGCCAGCGGCAGCAGCTTGGCGCCCGGGGCTTCGATCTTCGCCTGCAGGGCGCTGCCTTCGCTGAACAGCTCCAGCAGGCGTGCGCGCAGGGCGACCCGCGCCTCGCGGCCGAGGGCGAAGAAGGCGTTCAACTGGCCGCCGCGGGTGGCTTCGGCCGCCGCGCGGGCGGCGCCTTCGAACAGGCCGGCGTCCAGCGCCGCCTCCAGGTCGAAAATGCGGTCGCCGATGGCCACGCCGCTGCGCGGGGCCGAACCGTCGGCGCTGAACACGCCCAGCGGCAGGTTCTGCAGCGGGAAGTCCGCGTGGCCGTTGGCCGAGGCGACCCAGCTGCGGGCGATGGAAGTCTGAGTCATGGGTTATCTCCGGGTCGGGTCGAACGTGACAGGCAGCGTAGCCCAGCAGGCGTCGTAATTGGATTGCAGTTGCGGACAGTCGAGGGCGAAACGGCTCGGGCGCAGCACCTGGCTGGTCTCGAACATGAACGCCATGGTGTTGTCGATCTTCGCAGGCTTGAGGTCAGCGTTGATGGCCTTGGTGCAGGTCTCGCCGTCCGGGCCGTGGGCGCTCATGCAGCTGTGCAGGGACGCGCCGCCGGGCACGAAGCCTTCGGCCTTGGCGTCGTACTCGCCCTGGATCAGGCCCATGAACTCGTTCATCAGGTTGCGGTGGAACCACGGCGGACGGAAGGTCTTCTCGGCCACCATCCAGCGCGGCGGGAAGATCACGAAGTCGAGGTTGGCCAGGCCGTGCACGCTGGTCGGCGAGGTCAGCACGGTGAAGATCGACGGATCCGGGTGATCGAAACTGACCGTGCCGATGGTGTTGAACCGGCGCAGGTCATATTTGTACGGCACGTTGTTGCCGTGCCAGGCGACCACGTCCAGCGGCGAGTGTCCGAGCTCGGCGCCCCACAGCTGGCCGAGGAACTTCTGCACCAGGGTGGTCGGCTGCCGAAGGTTCTCGTAGGCCGCGACCGGGGTCAGGAAGTCACGAGGGTTGGCCAGGCCGTTGCTGCCGATCGGCCCCAGGTCCGGCAGGCGCAGCGGTGCGCCGTGGTTCTCGGCGACGTAGCCGCGGGCCTGGGCGTCCAGCAGCTCGACGCGGAACTTCAGGCCCCGCGGCAGCACGGCGATCTCCAGCGGCTCGACCTCAAGCACGCCCAGTTCGGTGGCGATGCGCAGGCGCCCCAGTTGCGGCACCAGCAGCAGCTCGCCGTCGGCATTGAAGAACACCCGCTCCATCGAGCGGTTGGCGGCATAGCTGTAGATGCTGATGCCGGCCGGTTTTTCGGCGCCGGCGTTGGCGGCCATGCTCACCAGGCCGTCGATGAAATCGGTGGGGGCGGACGGAATGTCCAGCGGGTTCCAGCGCAGGCGGTTGGGCGTGACCTCACCCAACGGGCCGCCGGCCAGTTGCCGCTCCAGCTTGGCGAACGCCGGGTGATTGGCCGACGGGTTGATCCGGTACATCCAGGTGCGCCGCGCTTCGCTGCGGGCCATGGTGAAGGCGGTGCCGGAAAACAGTTCGGCGTAGAGGCCGTAGGGGGCTTTCTGCGGGGAGTTCTGGCCGACGGGCAAAGCACCCGGCAACGCTTCGCTGCTGAATTCGTTGCCGAAACCCGACTGGTACGCCAGGGCTGAATCGAGGTTCATGGAGCCTCCTGAACAGGGAGTCGGCATGGCCCGTCGCTCTGGATCAGAGGTGCTGGCACGCCGGGGTTGTTATTGTCGTAATTCGATTACGCATAACGTAATTTGCTCGCTATCCAGCGTCAAGCTATAAAGACGCCCATTCGATCCGGGACACGGCGCCACCATGGAAAAAACCAGCGACAGCAACGGCAAACAGAAAGTGCGCTCCGCCGAGGTCGGCACCGACATCCTCAAGGCGCTGGCCGAACTGTCGCCCGCCACGTCGCTGTCGCGCCTGGCCGAGCACGTGCAGATGCCGGCGAGCAAGGTGCACCGCTACCTGCAGGCGTTGATCGCCTCGGGGTTCGCCGAGCAGGATGCCGCCACCAACCACTACGGGCTGGGCCGCGAGGCGCTGCGCGTGGGCCTGGCCGCCCTCAACAGCATGGACGTGCTCAAGGTCGCCGCCCTGCCGCTGTCGGAACTGCGCGACGAACTCAACGAAACCTGCTTTCTGGCGGTCTGGGGCAACCAGGGCGCAACCGTGGTGCACATCGAGCCGGCGGTGCGGGCGGTGACGGTGGTGACGCAACTGGGCTCGGTGCTGCCGCTGCTCAGTTCCTCCACCGGCCTGGTCTTCAGCGCCTACCTGCCGCACCGCGAAACCGACGAACTGCGCGAGCGGGAAACCGCTGTCGATGAGCATCCGCTGGCGGATGAGAAGGCTTATGCGGACCTGTGCCAGCAGATCCGCGCACGGGGCCTGCACCACGTGCACGGCTTGCTGATGCCGGGTGTGGACGCGCTGTCGGCCCCGGTGTTCAACGCGGTCGGGCAGATCGCCGCCGTGCTGACCATCGTCGGCCCGACCTCGCTGTTCCACGCCGACGAAAACGGCCCGGCGGCCCGGCGGTTGCTGGCGGCGGCGCGGGCCGTGAGCTGGCGGATGGGCTATCAGGGCGACGGCCTGAAGGGTTGACTCAGCCTTTCAGCATCCGGCCACCGCCGCCGCAAAGGCTGGCCCGCTCATTGCCATAGCGCCGTCGACTTCGCCTTGGCCACCGCTTGCGTCCTGCGCTGAACCCCCAACTTGCCGTTGATCCGCCGGGCATGGGTCTTGACGGTGTGCAGAGAAATGAACAGCGCATCGGCAATCTGTTGATTGGAATGGCCGAGCGCGATCAGCTTCAGGACTTGCCGCTCCCGTTGGCTCAACGTGCCTGTCTGATCCGACAGCGCGTCGGTTTCCTCACCCCGCACTTCGTGGCAGGCCTGCAGCAATGCCGGTACGCGCAGGCGCAGTTCGCTCAGCGCCTGCTGCCCCTGGTACTTGGTCACGCTGTCCATCCCTTCGTGCAGCCGCGCTTTCGCGTCGGCCGGGCGACCCTCCAGCCACAACAGTTCGGCCGTCGCCAGCTGCAGCTCGGTGAACAGCGCCCACATGCCCCGCGCCTGCGCCCGGTTCATCAGGCCTTCCAGTTGCGCCGCCGCATCGCTCGGTGCCGACAGCGATCTGGCCATGGCGAGGATCAGTAAATACTCGATCCGCGCAATCAGCTCCAGCGTCGCCGGCGGAGCCTGCAATGCCTGCGGGCCGCGATAGTGCCTGAGCACCCGGCTCAAGGCTTCGCACGCCAGCTCCGCCCGCCCCTGCTGCAACCAGAAATGGCTGCTGACCTGCAGCAGCGCGCCGCGGTAGACCGTGTCCGGAATCTGCCGCTGCTGCATCAGCCGTTCCGCGTCGCGCAATCGTTCGAAGGCCTGGGCATAGTCCCCACCGTTGGCGGCCAGTTGCGCCTGGCCGAGAAAGCCATACAGCACGCGTTTGTCGTGGCTGCGCAGGCAATCGTCCAGCCCTTGCCGGAAGCATTCGGCGGCCTGCGCCTGCTGCCCCATGCCCAGCGCCAACCGCCCCCGCCGCAAGGCGATGCGCCCCAGCAAGGGCGTCGGACGTTCGTCCCGCGCGCTCAACAATTGCTCCATCTGCGCCAACAGGCTGTCGGCACGTCCCGGCGCGCCGCGCTGCTCCAGCCATTGGGCGTGATCGAGCTCAAGCAAGCCCTCGAACAGCAGTGACCCGCAGGCCCGGGCCAGACGCAGGGCCTCGCGGTTGATCGCCTGCGCCCGGTCCATCTCGGCGCACAGCAGCGCCTGTTGCGTCTGCCCGGACAGGCACAGCAAGCGCGCCGGCCAGGCGTCATCCGCCAACGCCGCCAACGCTTGCTCGAAATGTTCGCGGGCGGCGTCCATGTGCCCCTGCAAGTGCAGCAGCCACCCTTGCTGCGCCTGCCAGCGGGCGATCAATTGCTGCTGGCGCACCGCCGACGGTTGGGGAAGGAAGCGCCCCAGATGCCCGATCCAGGCCGTCGCCTGGCTGAATCGCCCGGCAAACAGCAAGGCGGCGGTCATCAGGCCGATCAGTTGCGGCGAGCCGAGCATCAGCGCCTCGCCCTGGCGCTCGTGCAGGCTCAGCAGGAGCACCACGGCCCGGTCCTCGAACAGGTGCTCGAAGGTGAAATGCTGCAACAGGCTGACCGCCACCTCGAACTCCTCGGCGAGCAACGCCTGTTCGAAGGCCGACTTCCAGTCCTGTTCGGCGGCGAACCACTGACAGGCCCGCCGATGCCACGAACGCCCCTGGGGCCAGTGCTCGTCAATGATCAACCGGGACAGCGCCGGGAACACCTGCAGCCAGTCGGCCGAGCCCTGCCAGGGTTCGATGAAGCAACCGAGCGCCTGCAAGTCGCTCAGGTACTGAGTGCCTTCCCCGGCGCCGAACAAGTGATCGCAGAGCCCGGCATTGAACCGTGGAAAATGCGCCAGCACCCGCCAGGCTTCGGCCAGCTCGGGGGTGAGGCCACTGAACAGTTCGCGCTGCAGGTAATCGAGCAAGGTGTCGGCACGCTGCTGCGGCAGTTCCCGTTGCGACCAGTCGCATTTCTGCAGCAACGCCATGCGCACGCCGGCACACCAGCCGCCGGTGCGCCGCACGATGCGCTCGGCCGCCAGCCCCGCCTGCTCCGGCGGCAGGTGCCGCAGCACCGGGGCCAGTTCCTGCGGCGTGAGCGCCAGCGCCGCCGCCTCGCACTCATGCAACGCGTCGTCGAGCAGCAGGCGCGGCCAATTGCAGGACGGACGCCGGCGGGTGCCGATCCACCAGATCAGCGTCGGGGCGCTGGCCGCCAGCAAACGGTCGAGCAAGGCGTCCAGCAACGGATCCGGCTGGCGGCAATAGTCATCGATCATCAGCCAGGCCGGCGACCGCCAGCGGGCCAGTTCCTCGGTGAGCGCAGCCTCGTCCGAACCCTGCGCGCCCAGCGCCTGGGCCAGCCGCCGGCAGAACCCGTCGACGGACAACGCCGCGCCCGCCAAGGGCAGCCAATGCACCGTGCAGCCCGCCGGCACCTGCAACAGGCATTCGCTCATCAACGCCGTCTTGCCGCTGCCGGGCGGCGCGCAGAGCAAGCGGATGCGTGCCGTGGTCTCCAGCAGCGGCCCGCTCAGACGGCTGCGCAACTGGTGATGGGCAGACAGCCTGGGCAGAAAACGGGGCGGATCCAGACACGGCGTCATGGCGGTCATCGTGCGAGCCTTCTTATCGTTGTGCCGTCACCCTAGCTCTGTCCCGCGCGCTTGTTGATAAGTATTCAAGCGGCTGATCGGCCCCCATAAAAAAGGCGACCGCCCGGTCGCCTTTTGTACGCCTTGTGTATCGCGACCGTTACCGGACGCCCTCCGAACGCAGGGCCGACGGCGTGTAGTCGGCGGCCTTGGCGTCGAAGCCGAACTCGAAACTGTGCTTCTCTTCGTTCTTCATGCCCAGGGCGATGTAGCGGCCGGCGATGATGTCGTAGAGCGCTTCGAGGGTGTACGCCTGGGCCTGGTGATCGTAGTAGTACTGGGCGTGCCCCTCGGCCACCCGCCACAGTTGGCCGCGGCCGTCGTAGTGGTCGACCAGCGCCACCTGCCAGCTGTCCTCGTCCAGGTACATGTGGCGCTTGGCGTAGATGTGCCGCTCGCTCGGCTTGACCGTGCCGACCACCTCCCAGACCCGGTGCAGCTCATAGCGGGTCAGGTCCTGGTTGATGTGCCCGGCCTTGATGATGTCGTCGTACTTGAGGCTCGGCGAATCGAGCTTGTAGCTGTTGTAGGGGATGTACATTTCCTTCTTGCCGATCAGTTTCCAGTCGTAGCGGTCCGGCGCCCCGGAGAACATGTCGAAGTTGTCCGAGGTGCGCAGGCCGTCCGCCGCCGTGCCCGGCCCGTCGTAGGCCACCTGCGGGGCGCGGCGCACCCGGCGCTGGCCTGCGTTGTAGATCCAGGCCAGGCGCGGCTCCTTCACTTGGTCGAGGGTCTCGTGCACCAGCAGCACGTTGCCCGCCAGCCGCGCCGGGGCGGTCACCGACTGCTTGAAGAAGGTCAGCACGTTGGCCGCCTTCTCCGGATCCAGATCCTTCATCAACTGCGGCACCGCAATCTCTTCCTCGAAGCGGATCGGCGTGTAGCTGCCGTTGGTCTGCGGCGTCACCTGGGTGATAATCCGCCGCAGGTTGCCGCCGTGGTAACGGGTGATGTGGTTCCACAGCACCTCGACGCCGTTCTTGGGGATCGGGAAGGCGTAGTAGCGGTTGCCGGTGAAGTTGGCCAGGCCGTTGCCGTCGTTGATGGTGGTCACGTTCAGCGCGCTGCGCTTGGCCGACTCGTAGATCTCCGGCGGCGCGGCGACGGTGCGGTGGGTCGGGTAGACCGGAATTTTGTAGGTTTCGGGGTAGCGCTTGAACATTGCCACCTGGCCGTCGGACAGTTTGCCCTCGTACTGCTCGACGTTGGCGGCGGTGATGGTGAACAGCGGCTTCTCGCCGGCGAACGGATCGGCCAAAAACCCTTTGCTGTCCACCGCCCCGGCGTTCTTCGGGATGCCGCCGGTCCACGCCGGAATCGAGCCGTCGGCATTGCCGGCCTTCTCGGCCCCCAGCGGCGTCAGGCTGGTGCCGAGCTTGTTCGCCTCTTCCGGCGACACCGCCGCGATCACGTTGGCCGCCAGGAGGCTCAAGGCCAGGGCGCCGCACTGCAGAATCATCTTGCGCATCGGATTCATCCTTATTCGGGCAGGTCAGAAGTTCACGCCGAAGCTCAGGGCCACGAAGTCACGGTCTTCGAGGACGTTGTAGTCGCCGCCGAAAAAGTCGGTGTAGCTCAGGCTCGCGGTGTAGGTGTTGCGGTAGTCGGCATCGACCCCGACGCTGACCGCCTTGGCCCCTTCGTTGAACAGCCCGTTGGGGCCGTACCCGGCGACGTCGTGGGACCAGGACAGGTTGGGCTTGAGGTTGATGCCGCCGATCACGTTGGCGTAGTCGAGGATCGCCCGGGCCCGGTAGCCCCACGAGGTGGACGTGACGAAGCCGCCGGTGTCGCCGCCGAAACCGTACTGGCCGTACACCGAGTCGCGGCCGTAACGCAGCTTGCTGCGCGGCTCCAGCCCGCCGACCCGCACCACCGCCGCCTCGCCGACCACGGTCAGGCGTTCGGCGCCCAGCACCTGGTCGAAGAAGTGGGTCAGGGTGCTCTGCACCTGGGTCACTTCCTTGCGCCGGTAGCCTTTGTTGTCGGCGCCGGGGCGGGTGGCCAGCGGCGACGCCGCGCCGCCGGCGATGGGGTTGAGCATCGCCAGGGTCAGGTCGTTGGTGTTGACCTGCACCGGGGCGTTGGGCCGGTAGCTGATCTCGCCGGTCCAGGCGGTGCCGGTGGGCAGCGTGGTGGAAAAGCTCGCGCCGTAGAGGCGGATGTCTTCCGGGTATTCGAGGTAGTACTGGCCGCGGCCGAGCATCACGCTCTGGGCCAGGCCAGAGCCGGCGCCCGGCGCGATGCCGTTGGCGATCCCGACCATCCCCGGCAACGCCGCCAGGGTCGAGAGCCCGGCGGTGGTGGTGCCGACGGTCGGCGTGCGGCTGTGGTAGTTCATGAAGTACAGGCCGTACTCGGTGTCTTCGCCGAGCCAGCGCAGCGCCGTGCCCCACTGCCCCGAGTCCCGCGCGTCGCGGTCGCCGCCCCGGGGAATCACCACGCCTTCGCGGGTCACCTGGATCGGCTGCCCGAACGCCGCCGCCAACGGCGCCAGCGGCGCGATCGCCGGGTTGCCGACGGTGTAGCCGGTGGTGCAGCCGTCCGCCGCCACGTCGACGCCGAAGAATGTGCCGCAGTTGTCCAGCACCGTCTGATCCCACTCCAGCTGATAGAAGCCTTCGACCGTGAGCTTGTCGGTCAGGCCCTGGGAAGCGAACAGCATGTTCACCGGGATCAGGCCTTCCTTGATCTCCGCACCAGGGCGGCGGAACGCCGACACGTCGATGGGGTTGATGCTGTTGATCGAGTTGCCGATGAAGGTGCTCTCGCCCCAGCTCACCACCTGCTTGCCGGCGCGCACGGTGCCCGGCAGGTCGGCGATGGAATAGTTGTGGTAGACGAAGGCGTCGAGGATCTCGGCGCCCGAGGACTTGGCGCCCTCCTTGCGGCCCTTGTCGCTGATCGGCTTGAACTCGCGGTCCTCGTCCTTGAGCTCGAAGTCGTACCAGTACTTGCCGCGCACGAACACACCGGTGTCGCCGTACTTGAGCTCAAGGTCGTGGATGCCCTTGAAGATCTTGGAGAAGGTTTCGCCTTTCTTGAAGTTCAGGCGCCCGTCATCCCCGGTCGAGGACTGCCCCGTCCCGCCGTTGACCGTCCCCACCAGCGACTTGTCGGCATCGCGCAGGCCCCAGCTCGCACCGACCGACAGCGACGAGTCGAACGTGCCCTCGATTTCCCCGATGTTGAACGAAACCGCCTGCGCCTGGGCGCAGCATCCCAAGGCCACCGCAACGGCCAACGCCTGCGGTGTGAAGATGGCGCGCATTGTTGTTTTTGTCATGCGTCTTCCCCGGTGAGTGACAGGAGGCTCCACCCTACTGCCCGGCGGCCGCGCCCGATAAGCGCACCAAGGAGGTATTCACGCTGTCGCCCGAAAGGATGAATGCCCTTGCCGGGCAGGCCTCTTCGCCGATCATGAACGGGCTGGATGGTCTACGATCAATGCCGGGCATGATGCTCATCGCGGTGCACCGGACTGTTGCATGCCCCGCAACAGTGCATGTCCGGAATCGGTATTTTTCCCACAGGCCCGTGCGCTTATTCTGAACGGGCTTTCACGGCGAACAGCCTTGAAGCCAGAAGTCCGTAGCCTGAGGGCCATCGGCAACCGTTTTCAGACGGTGCGCAACGCTTGCGCTCCCTCGACCCGCTGTTCACTGACGTTGATTTGTAGCTCCTTGATCCAACGTCTTACCTTGGCCGCTGCTGATGCAGCGGCCTTTTTTTTGTCTGCGGATCAGTCCTCCTGCCACACCGGACACGTTCGGTCCCGGTACCCGTCAGCAGGAATCGGTGTTGCGTTCAGGGAGGGGCTTGCCCTCTGCTGCGCCTTGGCGTCGCCGGACAGAATGTCCGGACGCCAACGGCACGAGGTCAATGCAAGCGGTGAACGGCTGAAAACCTACGCGACGCCTTTTGAGAAGGGTGCACAGGTCAGCGGGAGGGGCAGAACCGGACAACGCCAACATTCATGTTGAACGACCGGTACGCGCAACAGCAAACGGCCACCAGGGATCACCCCGGTGGCCGGCTTGGATCACAACGAATACTTCTGCAGATTCCCCATCATTTCCTTCAGCGCCTCGATGTTGTCCTTCGGGTGCGCCGCCCCTTCAAAGTCGCAGATCTGTTGCCAGTGCGCCGCGACATCCTCGGGCGAGAAGCCCGCGTTCGGATCGAACCCGGCGCCCAGGCTGCGCTCCCAGCGCACCTTGCCCATCCAGCCGCCGCCGACCTCGAACAGGCCTGCGGTCTCCTGGCAGTTCTCGCTGGCCAGGTACACCACCAGCGGGCTGACCAGTTCGGGCTTGAGCTGGTCGAACACCTGCGGCGGGATCAGGCCCTCGGTCATGCGGGTGCCGCCGGTGGGGGCGATGGCGTTGACCAGGATGTTGTTCTTGCGGCCCTCGATGGCCAGGGTGCGGGTCAGGCCGTACAGGCCTAGCTTGGCCATGCCGTAGTTGGACTGGCCGAAGTTGCCGTAGATGCCGGAGGTGGACGCGGTGAAGATCACCCGTCCGTAATTCTGCTCGCGCAGGTGCGGCCAGGCAGCGCGGGTGACTTTGTAGGCGCCTTCGACATGGACGCGGTAGACCAGGTCCCAATCGGCGTCCTCCATCTTGTGGAAGGACTTGTCGCGCAGGATCCCGGCGTTGTTGACCACCACATCGACGCGGCCGAACGCATCCAGCGCGTTCTGCACGAGCTTGTCGCCGTCGGTGACCGAATCGTGGTTGGCCTCGGCGATGCCGCCGGCCGCGCGGATCTCCGCAACCACGCGGTCGGCCGCCGACGCGTTGGCGCCCTCGCCCTGGGTCGAGCCGCCGAGGTCGTTGACCAGCACCTTGGCGCCCTGCTTGGCGAACAGCAACGCGTGGGCCCGCCCCAGGCCGCCGCCGGCTCCGGTGACGATCACGACTTTGTCTTCGAAACGCACAGCTTCATTCATGGCAGGGACTCCAGCAGGCCTGAGGGACAGAGAGCCCGAGTGTCAGGCACAGGCGCTGCGGTCACAACGAACACGGCTGGCGCTGAATGGCGGCCGATAAGGCGCAAGGATGATCAGACGGGAGCGTTTGCGTTGCGGCGCAGCGAGCGGCAGCACGCGCGCCGCTGCGCGGCGTTCAGGAGCACGCGGCCTTGAGGGGCGGCAGCGCGAGGTGGTCGCGAAACGCCAGGTAGTGCTTGAGCACCAGCGCCGGCGCTTCGGTCTGGGGGTAATGGCCGATGCCCGGCAACAGCACCGCGTCCGCGTCCGGAATCAGCTGGCGGTAGCGCTCGACCATGTGCCCGCCGGAGATCGGATCGGTTTCGCCGTCGATCACTCGCAACGGGATGTCGCCGCGCTGCATGGCCGCGACCCAACGGTCGCGCTGCAGCCGTCGCTCGGGGATGTAGCCGATCAGCTTGTGCATGATCCGCCGCCCGCGGTTGCTCTCGATCAGGCTCCAGAAGTCATCCAGCTCGCTTTCGCTGGGACGGCTCTGCGGCCCGAAGATCTGCCGGAAGCTTTTCGCCAGGCCTTCGCGGCTGAACGCACGGCCGATCATCCAGCCCAACGGGCTGAGCAGCAGCTTTTGCATCAGCACCGGCCGGTGGGTCTCCGGGAACAGGCCGCCGTTGAGGAACACGCAACTGGCCACCTCGATCAGGCCGTCGCCGTGCCGGGCGAGCAATTCCTGGGCGACGCTGTCGCCGTAGTCGTGGGCCAGCACGTGGATCGGCTGTTCGACCTTCAGGTGCGCGAGCAGCGCCTGTTGCAGGTCGGCCTGCTCCAGCAGGCTGTAGGTGTGGTTCAGGGGTTTGGCCGAATCGCCGAAACCGAGCATGTCGCAGGCGATCACCCGGTAGCGCTGGGCCAGCGGCTGCCAGAGGTAATGCCAGTCCCAGCTGGCGGTCGGAAAGCCATGGATCAGCAGCAGCGGCTCGCCCTGCCCGCACGTCCAGTAACGGATCGGCTGGCCACGGAAGACAAACGTGCGGCTGCGCTTGCGCCAGACGCTCAGCGGAATCTCGGTCAGAGGCATCAGAGTCGGTATCCCGCGTCGTGTTGATCGAGTTTGCGCAGCAGCGCCGGCCAGGCCAGCGCGCCGCCCATGCCCTGGGCGCTCTTGGTGACGCCGGCGATCATCGCCCGGGCACCGGCCAGGATCTGCGGTTCGATGGGAATCAGCTCGGCGCCGCCGGCCTGGGCCATCACCTGGATGTCGCAGGCGCGCTGGAAGGTGAACATCATCAGGAAGGTATCGGCGATGGTGCCGCCGCAGGTCAGCAGGCCGTGGTTGTGCAGCATCAGGAAACTGCTGTCCCCCAGGTCGGCCTGCAGCCGGGCCTTTTCCTCGTGGTTCAGCGCCACGCCCTCGTAGGCGTGATAGCCCAGGCTGGACAGCACGAACAGCGACTGCTGGCTGATCGGCAGCACCCCCTGCCGCTGCGCCGACACCGCCACGCCGGACGCGGTGTGGGTGTGCAGCACGCAGGCCACGTCGTGCCGCACTTCGTGCACGGCGCTGTGGATGGTGTAGCCGGCGGGATTGATCTCGTAGGGGCTGTCCATGAGTTTGCGGCCGGCCAGGTCGACCTTCACCAGGCTCGACGCCGTGATCTCATGGAACATCAGGCCGAAGGGGTTGATCAGGAAATCTTCGGTGCCGGGCACCTTGGCGGAGATGTGGGTGAAGATCAGGTCATCCCAGCCATGCAGGGCGACCAAACGGTAACAGGCGGCAAGATCGACCCGGGTCTGCCACTCCGCGGCACTGACCTGGTCTTTGACATTCTGGGACGACGGGACGGGGGCTACGCTCACTGTATGCACCTCTGCGTTCTTATTGTTCTGCACGTGACAGCAGTCTAGTCAGCCGCCGAAGATCGTGTAGTTGCATTGGTAGCCAGCTTGATGACTGAGCGGGTCAGAAAGGCCAGGGCCTTGGATCCATGTCAAAGCACCGACGCCAGCAAAGGGGCGGCGAACAGATTGAGCAGCCCGGTCAGCACCATCACCAGCCCGGCCACGGAGCCCTCTTCACCCCCCACTTCCCGGGCCCGGCTGACGCCTGCGCCATGGGCGCCGACCCCGAACAGCGCACCGCGCGCCAGGGCGCTGCGCAGCGGCAGCCACTTGAGCAGCACACCACCCAGCATGGCCCCGAACACCCCGGTGAACATCACGAACACCGCCGTCAGCTCCGGCACGCCGCCCAGATCCTGCGCCAACGGCATGGCGAACGGCGTGGTGATCGAGCGCGGCACCAGCGACAGCGTCACCGAGCTGTCCAGCGCCAGCGCCCGGGCCAGCCCGAACGACGTCGCGACCGACGCCGCGCTGCCGGCCAGCATGCCCAGCAACAGGGCCGGCCAATGCCGCACCAACAGGCGCCGCTGCTGCCAGATCGGCACCGCGAACGCGACGGTGACCGGCCCCAGCACCTGCATCAGCCAGCGGGTGTCGCGGGAGTACTCGGCATAGGCGGTGTGCAGCGGCACCGCGAGGGCCAGCAGCAGCGCCGGCACCAGGATCAGCGGCGACAGCACATAACGCCCGGTGCGCCGGTACAGCCAACGGCTGAACAGGTACGCGAGCAGCGTGAAGGCCAGCCAGAACATCGGCATCGGTTCATACGTCATGGGAAGGCCTCAGGCGCACGGCCAGCTCCACGGTGAACGCCGTCGCCAGCATCACCATCAACGTGCTGGCGCCGATCACCAGCGCGATCCGCCAGCCGTCATCGCGCAGCAAGACGCCGTGATCCAGCAGGCTCATCAGCGCGGGTATGAAGAACAGCAGCATCTCGGCCATCAGCAGCCCGGCGCCCAGCTGCAACGCCGCCGGCTTGACCCGGCCGGACGCGAACGCCAGCAGCAACAGCGCCATGCCGATCACCCCGCCGGGAATCGGCCAAGCCAGCCACGCGGCCAGCCGGCAGCCGAGCAGATACAGGCCCAGCAGCACGGCCAGTTCGGCCAATAGACGGGAAAGACGCTTGATCATGGTTTCGCTCCTCGCAGGCGCCCATTTTACGAAGCGGCCTGCCATCTCCGAAGCGAATTGTTAGACTCACAGCCATTCCAATTCGGAATCAGGCCATGGAATTCAAACAGCTGCGCAGTTTCGTCGAAGTGATGCATCAGGGCGGGTTCACCCAGGCCGCCAAGACCTTGCACATCAGCCAGTCCGCGGTGAGCAAGCAAGTCGCCCAGCTGGAGCAGAGCCTGGGCACGGCGCTGCTGGAACGGCTCGGCTCGCAGTTGCGCCTGACCGCCGCCGGGAGCGTGGTGCTGCAACGGGCCGAAGGCATGCTGCGCCTGCGCAACGAGTTGCTCAGCGAACTGGACGACCTCAGCCAACTGGCCCGCGGCGAGCTGCGCCTGGGCCTGCCCCTGCTGGGCAGCGACGCGTTGTTCGCCGGGCTGTTCGCCGAGTACCGGCGGCGCTATCCGAACATCGCCATTCACTTGCTGGAGGGCGGCAGCCGCCATGTCGAGCAGGCGGTGCTCAGCGGCGAACTGGAGCTGGGGGGCAGCCTGCTGCCGAAAGATCCGCAGTTCGACTTCCAGCCGTTCTGCGACGAACCGCTGGATGCCTTGCTGCCGGTGGACCATCCGTTGGCCGGCAAGGGAGACATCGGCCTGGAGGAACTGGCGGACACGCCGTTCCTGTTGTATCAGCGCAGCTTCGTGCTCAACGACCGCCTGCTTCAGGCCTGCCAGCAACTGGGCTTCACCCCGACGGAAGGCGGACGCAGCGGCCAGGCGGATTTTCTCGCCGCACTGGTCGCCGCCGGCCAAGGCGTGGTGCTGCTGCCAAGCGTAGTGGCCCGCGCCCTGGAGCGCCCGGGCGTGGTGCGCCTGACCTTGCGGGCGCCGGACACCCTGCGCTGGGACATCGCGTTCATCTGGCGCAGCGGCGCCTACCTGTCGAAAGCGGCGCAGGCCTGGCTGGCGCTGCTGCGCGAGCGGGCGGTCAGCCCTTGAGTGCGGCGATCAGCCCTTCAAGCCACGGCTCGGCGTCGGTTTCCGGGGTGACGCTTTCGCTGGCGTCCAGACGCAGCATGTCCTGCACTTCCCGCAGGCCCAGCTCGGCGAACAGTTCGCGCATCTGCTCGCCGCCGCCGCAGAAAGTCTCGCCGTAGCTGGCGTCGCCCAGGGCGATCACCGCGCCGGGCAGACCGCGCCAGGCCGCCGGCAATTGATCGCGCAGCGCCGAATGCAAATGTTGCAGGTTGTCCGGCAGCTCGCCCATGCCGGTGGTCGAGGTCACCGCCAGGAGCGCTTCAGGGCCGAACGCCTGGAGGTCGGCCAGGTTCGCGCGCGGGTTGTAGAAGGTTTCAAACCCTGCCGCCTTCATGAGGCTCTGGGCGTGGCGGGCGACTTCTTCGGCGGTGCCGTAGACCGAACCGGAGAGAATGGCGACTTTCATCAATCTGATCCCGAAACTGAAAAATGAGCGGCGATAGTAACAGCCGGACGCACAACGCTGCGATTGGTTCTCAACAAGCGCTGATGGCCAGTAGACAGCGCCCGGCGATCTTCTAGAATGCGAGCGGTCGACAACCCTGAAAGGATTCAACCATGATCAATGCCAACCTGCTGCAAATGGTGATCAACGCGTCGAACGACGGCATCGTGGTGGCCGAACGCGAAGGTGAACAGGACAACATCCTGATCTACGTGAACCCGGCCTTCGAACGCCTGACCGGTTACACCAGCGAAGAGATCCTCTACCAGGACTGCCGCTTCCTGCAGTCCGGCGACCGTGACCAGGACAACCTGACGCTGATCCGCAACGCGCTCAGGGACGGCGGTTCGTGCCGCGAGATCCTGCGCAACTACCGCAAGGACGGCACGCCGTTCTACAACGAGCTGTCCCTGTCGACCGTCAAGGGCGCCGAAGACGGGCAGACGTATTTCGTCGGCGTGCAGAAGGACGTGACCGTTCAGGTCAAGGCGCAGCAGCGGGTGATCCAGCTGGAGGCCCAGGTGGCCGCGCTGGAGGCCGAGCTCGCCGCCCTGAAAGCGACGAACGGTTCAAACAAAGCGGCGAACTAATGGTCATTAACTACAATCACCAATGACTTTGTAATTATTTATTTCGAGTTAGCCATGCAACGCGACGCCCTCCTGACCCAGGATGAGCTGGATTTCATCCAGACCATGCAACACAACCCGCAATTGAACGTGCGGGATGCGACGTCGAGTCTCATGGTCAACGGCGGTTCGCAGATCCGCGACCTGCTCACGCGCCTGGCGGCCCATGAGCAGGTGACCATCCAGGCCAACTTCGAAAACCAGCAGATGACCTTCCCTTTGCATCTGGTCGAGGATGAGTTCCACGCCCTGCACCTGCGCCTGGGCGTGCCGAGCATCTACGAGGACGGCCCCATGGTGCGTCCGTGGCGCCTGGCCCTCGAAGAGCCGGTGGCGCTGGAGAACGCCAAGGGGCAGCCGGGCATGCTCTGGGTGCACGAGGTTTCGCACAAGGGCGTCCTGCTCGAAGTGCGCAACAAGACCAAGCCGCCGAAGCACTTCGCTCTGTGGTTCAGCCCGTCGGGTTATGAGCGGATCTCGCTGCGCGGCACCTTCGAGCGGGAAACCGAGCATGGCTTCTACGCCTACGCGCTGAATCAGAGCGACGCCGACGAGACCGAGCGCCTGCGCCAGTTCATCCTGCAGCAGCATCGTCTGTCGCACCCCGCCCTGCACACCTGAGGTTCAGGTATCCAGGTTCCCCGCCAGGAACTGCACCATCCGCTGACGCATGGTCGCGCCCTCGTTGCCCAGGCAACCGATGGACGACCCTGCCAGGCTGTCCTGCGCCAGATCCGCGGCGTCACCGGCCAGCATCAATTGGCAATCCAGGCTCAAGGCCAGACGGTTCAGGCGCCGCGGCAGCTCCGGCGACGGCGCGTGGTTGGAGAACAGCACCAGCGCCTGAGGCTTGATCTTTTCGCAGACCAAGGTGAGTTCGTCGAACGGCTGCCCCGTGGTCAGCACCCGCACCCCCGCATCGCTGTCGCTGAGGAACAGCGCCGCCACCAGCAGTTCGAGTTCGCGGCACTGCCCGGCCAGGGCGCTGACGATCACCTTGCGCGGCTGCGAGCCACGCAGCATGACGACACGCTGCAGCACCCGGGCGCGCAGGAAGCCATCGAGGAACAGCCATTCGCTGGTCTGCCCGAACGCGTCCTGACGCTGCAGCATCTGCAGCCACAGCGGCATCAGGATGTCCTGGAACACCACGGGCAACGCATAGGAAGAGAAGATCTGGCCGTAGACACGGTCCAGCTCCTGATCGTCGAACGAGCTGACCGCCCGGCGCACCTGTTCTTGCCACTGAAGGTAATCGGTCTGCACCAGTTCGTCGGGAATGATGTGCGCCAACGCCTTTCTCGGCTCGGTCCTGGCCAGGATCTTGCCGACCTTGCTCACCGACACGCCGCGGTCGATCCAATCGACGATGCTGCGCACGCGCTCGATATCGTGCACGGAGTACAGGCGGTGCCCGCTTTCGGTGCGTGTCGGCTGGATCAGGCCGTAGCGTCGCTCCCACGCACGCAACGTCACCGGGTTGACGCCGGTCAGCCGAGCCACTTCGCGTATGGGGAACAGCTCTTCGCGCTCGAGCGCGGCAGAGGCCTGCGAGGCAAGGCGAAGCTCGTTGATGACAGGCATTGGCGGGCGCACGTCCTTGTTGGCGTTGGCTGCAAAGTTGGATCCCATTCTACCCCTGATGCCCGGTGCCGGTTCAAGCCGTGAACGGCGACGAATGTGGCTGGTTTTATCGGGGAAATCCGGAATAATCCTTGCTTGTCGAAAAACGCGGCCCACCACCCCGGCGCCGCGTTCAGGCGTTGCCCCTATCCGGAGCGACGCATCTGTAATACGGAGATACAAAATGTCTGCTTCACCCGTCACGCTGATGGTCGCCCGCCGCGTCGCCGAAGGCCGTTATCAGGAGTTGATCGCCTGGCTGCGCGAAGGCGAACAACTGGCCACCGACTTTCCTGGCTACCTGGGTTCCGGCGTGCTCGCCCCGCCGCCCGACGACAACGAATTCCAGATCATCTTCCGCTTCGCCGACGAACAGACGCTGCACGCCTGGGAGCACTCCGCGTCGCGCACCGCCTGGCTTGCCCGCGGCAGCGATCTGTTCGCCCATCCGAAGGAGCACCGGGTCAGCGGCATCGAAGGCTGGTTCGGCGCCGCCGGACAACGGCCGCCACGCTGGAAGCAAGCGGTGGCGATCTGGCTGGCGTTCTTTCCGGTGTCGCTGCTGTTCAATTTCGTGCTGGGCCCGTTGCTCGCCGACATGAGCCTGCTGCCGCGGGTGTTCGTCAGCACGCTGTGCCTGACGCCATTGATGGTCTATTTCTTCATTCCGCTGTCGACGAGGCTGCTGGCCAACTGGCTGAACGGCACGCCGGCGCGCCGTGCCCCCGCCGCCCCCTCCACCCAGAACCCGTAACCCCCGGCGTAGGGGCGGGCCGGCCCGCCCCTGCCGATCCATGCGTAGGTCTGCGCCCGCGCCGCTGTTATAGTTTTTGCTCTCCCCCCGACGCGAGCCGTTCATGACCTCCACCTCCGCCCCGATCCTCATCACCGGCGCCGGCCAGCGTGTCGGGCTGCATTGCGCGCAGCGCCTGCTCGAAGACGGCCACCGCGTCCTGTTCACCTACCGCACCGAACGCCCCGGCGTGCAGGCGCTGCGCGACCTGGGCGCCATCGGCCTGCAGGCGGACTTCTGCGACGAAGCCTCCATCCTGAGCTTCATCGCTGACCTGAAGACCCGCACCGACAGCCTGCGGGCCATCGTGCACAACGCCTCCGAATGGCTGGAGGAAAGCGACGCCCGCCAGGGCCAGGACTTCACGCGGATGTTCGGCGTGCACATGCTCGCGCCGTACCTTATCAACCTGCACTGCGAGGAACTGCTACGCAGGTCCGGCCCGGCCGACATCGTCCATATCAGCGACGACGTGACCCGCCGAGGCAGCAGCAAGCACATCGGCTACTGCGCCACCAAGGCCGGCCTCGACAGCCTGACCCTGTCCTTCGCCGCCCGCTACGCGCCGGCGATCAAGGTCAACGGCATCGCGCCGGCCCTGCTATTGTTCAACCCGGACGACGACGCGGCGTACCGCGCCAAGGCACTGGCCAAATCCGCGCTGGGCATCGAGCCCGGCAGCGAGGTGGTCTACCAGAGCCTGCGCTACCTGCTCGACAACCCCTACGTCACCGGCACCACCCTGACCGTCAACGGCGGGCGGCACGTCAAATAAGCGCCCGCGAGGATCACCATGACGCCTTCCCTGTCCGGCCATTACCGCGAAATCCTCGTCGGCCTCGGCGAAGACCCCGACCGCGAGGGCCTGCTCGACACGCCCGAGCGCGCGGCCAAGGCCATGCGCTACCTGTGCGACGGCTACGGGCAAAGCGTCGAGGCCATCGTCAACGGTGCGCTGGTCGCCTCCGACACCGACGAGATGGTCATCGTGCCCGGCATCGAGCTGTACTCGCTGTGCGAACATCACCTGCTGCCCTTCATCGGCAAGGCCCATGTGGCTTATATTCCGACAGGCAGGGTGCTGGAGCCGTCGAAGGTCGCACGGCTGGTGGACATGTTCGCCCGCCGCCTGCAGATCCAGGAGAACCTCACCCGGCAGATCGCCGAGGCCATCGAACAGGTCACCGCTGCCGCAGGGGTCGCGGTGGTCATCGAGGCCCGACACATGTGCATGATGATGCGCGGTGTCGAAAAACAGAATTCGACCATGAACACCTCGGTCATGCTCGGCGCCTTCCGCGAGTCGAGCAACACCCGCCAGGAGTTCCTGCAATTGATTGGACGGAGCACGTAAATGCCACAACTTCAGCCGGGAACGGCGCGCATCCGGGTCAAGGATCTGCGCCTGCGCACTTTCATCGGGATCAACGAGGACGAGATCCTCAACAAGCAGGACGTGCTGATCAACCTGACCATCCTGTACGCCGCCCAGGAAGCGGTGCGCGACAACGACATCGACCATGCGCTCAACTACCGCACCATCACCAAGGCCATCATCGCCCACGTGGAAGGCAACCGCTTCGCCCTGCTCGAACGCCTGACCCAGGAGCTGCTCGATCTGGTGATGGCCAACACGGCGGTGCAGTACGCCGAGGTCGAGGTCGACAAGCCCCATGCGCTGCGGTTCGCCGAATCGGTGTCGATCACCCTGGCGGCCAGCCGCTGAGCGTAACTGGCGCATCGGGCGCCAGGCTTTTATCATCCGCGCCACGATTTGACTGCACAGAGCCCATCATGACCGAGCAACAACGCCTCGAACTCGAAGCCGCCGCCTTCCGCCGGCTGGTCGCCCACCTGGACAGCCGCAAGGACGTGCAGAACATCGACCTGATGAACCTCGCCGGGTTCTGCCGCAACTGCCTGTCCAAGTGGTACAAGGCCGCCGCCGACGAGCGCCAGATCGAGGTGAGCCTCGATGACGCCCGCGAAGTGGTTTACGGCATGCCGTACGCCGACTGGAAAGCCCACTATCAGCAAGAAGCCAGCGCCGAACAACAGGCGGCGTTCGCCAAAGGAAAACCCAATGAGTGACCTGAACACCCTGCGCGCCAGCTTCAAGAGCGGCGAACACGCCTTCGCCGACACCCTGGCGTTCATCGACGCCGGCTACGACTATCGCCAGCAGGCCTTCAACAACGGCGGCGTGGAAAACGCGGCCGGGCAGAACGAAGGTTCCTGCAAGACCCTCGGACTGGCGCTGCTGGAAGGCTTGAGCGACGAAGAGGCGCTGCTGGCGTTCGGCGAGCACTACCGTTCGGTGGTCGCGACTCCGGAAGGCAGCGACCACGGCAACATCCGCGCGCTGATCAAGCACGGCCTGGCCGGCGTGAAGTTCGAAGCCCAGCCCCTGACCCGCCGCTGAGTCCCGAAAGACACTATCCCTGTGGAAGCCAGCCTGCTGGCGATGGCGTCAGTCAAGCCACCGCAGAGCAACATCCGCCACATCGGGATTGCATCGCCCAAGCAATCGCGGGCACAAAAAAACCGGCCAAGGCCGGTTTTTTCGTTTCTGCGGTGTTAGTGCGCAGCGTTCTGCAGACCGTCCAGGTAGCGCTCGGTGTCCAGGGCCGCCATGCAGCCGGCGCCGGCCGAGGTGATGGCCTGGCGGTACACGTGGTCGGCCACGTCGCCGGCGGCGAAGACGCCTTCGACGCTGGTCGCGGTGGCGTTGCCGTCACGGCCGCCCTGCACCACCAGGTAACCGTCCTTGAGCTCCAACTGGCCTTCGAACAGCGAGGTGTTCGGGGTGTGGCCGATGGCGATGAACACGCCGTCGACCTTCACTTCGTCGAAGCTGCCGTCGTTGTTCTTCAGGCGGGCGCCGGTCACGCCCATGTTGTCGCCCAGCACTTCGTCCAGGGTCGCGTTCAGTTTCAGCTCGATCTTGCCTTCAGCGACACGGGCGTGCAGCTTGTCGATCAGGATCTTCTCGGCGCGGAAGGTGTCGCGGCGGTGGATCAGGGTGACCTTGCTGGCGATGTTGGCCAGGTACAGCGCCTCTTCGACAGCGGTGTTGCCGCCGCCGACCACGGCCACCGGCTTGTTGCGGTAGAAGAAACCGTCGCAGGTCGCGCAGGCGGAAACGCCTTTGCCCATGAAGGTCTCTTCCGACGGCAGGCCCAGGTAGCGGGCGCTGGCGCCGGTGGCGATGATCAGGGCGTCGCAGGTGTAGGTGCCGCTGTCACCGGTCAGGCTGTAAGGCTTGGAGGCGAAGTCCACGGCGTTGATGTGGTCGAACACGATCTCGGTCTCGAAGCGTTCGGCGTGCTCGCGCATGCGCTCCATCAGCACGGGACCGGTCAGGCCGTGGACGTCGCCCGGCCAGTTGTCCACCTCGGTGGTGGTGGTCAGCTGACCGCCGGCCTGCATGCCGGTGATCAGCAGCGGCTTGAGGTTGGCACGGGCCGCGTACACCGCAGCGCTGTAACCGGCAGGGCCGGAACCGAGGATGATCACTCGCGAATGACGGACTTCAGACATGAACCTGCTCCTGTTGACCGGCCAGAACCACTGGCGCGGACGCCGGACTGCCGGCGGGAATAAAAAAGGACTGTGGATAACCTTGGGGAAGGCATGGGCTCGACAGTCCTGCAAAAAGTTGGGTGCAGCGTATCGAGGGGGGCAAGATTAAGGAAATACGGTTTAACAATCCAGCTCATAGGTGGTCTCTATGCGGACACGCTGACGAGCCGGCCGTCTTTGTTACAGTGAATGTCGATCCCACCGCCGCGCTTTCGCCTGCCGGGCAAAGCCGGTAAGGTCGGCGCGTTTTCCCTTGCTCGGAGCCCGATATGCCCGCCCCTGTCCTGTCCGGACCGCAATACCTGCGCGAAGGCCTGAAGCTGGTTCTCAGCCCCGGCCTGCGCCTGTTCGTGCTGCTGCCGCTGGCGATCAACCTGGTGCTGTTCGTCGGATTGATCTACCTGGCCGGCCATCAGTTCAGCCTGTGGGTCGACGCCCTGATGCCGTCGCTGCCCGACTGGCTGGGCTTTCTCAGCTATATCCTGTGGCCCCTGTTCGTGGTGCTGGTGGCCTTGATGGTGTTCTTCACCTTCACGATGCTGGCCAACGTCATCGCGGCGCCGTTCAACGGCTTCCTGGCGGAGAAGGTCGAAGTGGTGGTGCGCGGCACCGACGACTTCCCGGCCTTCAGCTGGGGCGAACTGATCGCCATGGTGCCGCGCACCCTGGCCCGGGAGATGCGCAAGCTCGGCTACTTCCTGCCCCGGGCGGTGGGGCTGTTCATCCTTTCGTTCATTCCGGTGGTGAACATCGTCGCAGCGCCCCTGTGGCTGCTGTTCGGGGTGTGGATGATGGCGATCCAGTACATCGACTACCCGGCGGACAACCACAAGCTGGGCTGGAACGAAATGCTCGCCTGGCTGCGGCACAAGCGCTGGCAGAGCATGAGCTTCGGCGGGGTCGTCTACCTGGCGCTGATGATCCCGCTGGTGAACATCCTAATGATGCCGGCGGCCGTGGCCGGCGCGACGCTGTTCTGGGTGCGCGAGCGCGGCGCCGAGCGTCTGGCCACCCCTGCCTGACCCGGGCGGCGGCCGGTCACAAATCCATCATCCGGATGTCACAACCGCGACATGGCCCCAGCCGACACTGGGGCCATGACGACAGCTCTGCACATCACCCTGATCAGCGAAACCTACCCTCCCGAAATCAACGGGGTGGCCAATACCCTGGGTCGCCTGTGCGAAGGCCTGCGCGCGCGCGGGCACCGGGTGGAACTGGTGCGCCCGCGCCAGGGCGACGATCCCCAGCGCAGCGCAGACGACGGGGTGCTGCTGTGCCGGGGCTGGCCGTTGCCGGGTTATCCCGGGCTGCAATGGGGACAATCGTCGATGCACAAGCTGCTGCGCCGCTGGAAACGCCAGCGCCCGGACGTGCTGTACATCGCCACCGAAGGCCCGCTCGGGCTGTCGGCGCTGCGAGCGGCACGGCGCCTGGGGATCGCGGTGGTGAGCGGCTTCCACACCAATTTCCAGCAGTACACCCACCAGTACGGGCTCAGCCTGCTGACGCGGTTGCTGACCCATTACCTGCGCTGGTTCCACAACCGCTCGGCGCTGACGCTGGTGCCCAGCGTCAGCCAACGCCTGGAGCTGGAGCGCCGGCACTTCGACCGGCTGGCGCTGTTGTCGCGGGGGGTGGACAGCCAGTTGTTCCACCCGGCCAAACGCCTGGACGCCTTGCGTGCGCAGTGGGGTCTGAGCGAGCAGGACATCGCGGTGATTTACGTCGGAAGACTGGCCGCCGAGAAAAACCTCGGCTTGCTGGGACGCAGCTTCGAACGGCTGCGCAGCACTTATCCACAACGCCGCGCGAAGCTGATCGTGGTCGGCGACGGTCCGCTGCGCACCGCCCTGGAAAAGCAGCTGCCCGAGGCGATCTTCTGCGGCTCGCAACGCGGCGAAGCGTTGGCGGCGCACTATGCGTCGGGGGACATCTTTCTGTTCCCCAGCCTCACCGAAACCTTCGGCAACGTGGTGCTCGAAGCCTTGGCCTCAGGTCTGGGCGTGGTGGCCTACGACCAGGCTGCGGCGGCGCAGCACATCCGCCATGGCTACAACGGCGTGCTGGCGATGCCGGGCGACGAGGAAGCGTTCTGCGAGGCGGCGGCATGGTTGCTGGAAGAGCGGGAAACCCTGCGCTCCGTGCGCCTGAATGCGCGCCAGCATGCCAGCCGTCAGGGCTGGGCGACGATCGTCGAGCAGTTCGAAGGGCATCTGCGCGGGGCGTGCTCAGGGGAGCAGGCGATGCCGAACGCGCAGACATTGCCCTGATCCGGGCAGCCCTATTCGTCGGATCGCCGCCCGAAGCCAGGTCGCTCCCACAGGTTTCTCGGGTGCCCGGTGGCCACCGAGCCCTTCGTGGGAGCCAGCCTGCTGGCGATGGCGCCAGTGAAGGCGCCGCCTACACCAGCGTCATCAACGCCTCGCGGCTGAACGGCAGAATCTCTTGTTCGCGGCCTTCGCGGACTTTCTGCGCCCAGTCCGGATCCACCAGCAACGCACGCCCCACCGCCACCAGATCGAACTCGTCGTTGTTCAGGCGCTCCAGCAGTTTCTCCAGGCTGGCGGGCTGCGCGACCTTGTCGGTGTTGACCATGAACTGCAGGAACTCGCCGTCCAGGCCGACGCTGCCGACGGTGATGGTCGGCTTGCCGGTCAGCTGGCGGGTCCAGCCGGCCAGGTTCAGCTCGGAGCCTTCGAACTCCGGTTCCCAGAAACGGCGGGTCGAGCAGTGGAAGATGTCCACGCCGGCGTCGGCCAGCGGCTTGAGGAATTCGCCCAGCGCCTCGGGGGTCTGCACCAGGCGCGCGGTGTAGTCCTGCTGCTTCCACTGGGAGAAACGGAAGATGATCGGGAAACCTTCGCCGACCGCCGCACGCACGGCGCGGATCAGTTCGATGGCGAACCGCGAACGGTTGGCCAGGTCGCCGCCGTACTCATCGGTGCGCTGGTTGCTGCCTTCCCAGAAGAACTGGTCGATCAGGTAGCCGTGGGCGCCGTGGATCTCCACGCCATCCATGCCGATGCTTTGCGCATCCTTGGCGGCCTGGGCGAAGGCGCCGATCACGTCCTGGATGTCCTGCTTGCTCATGCCGTGCACCACGACCTGGCCGTCCTTGAGCTTTTCCGACGGGCCATAGCCCGGCACGCTGGCGTCCGGCTCGGTGCCCAGGCGCCGCACATTGCCCACGTGCCACAGCTGCGGAACGATCTTGCCGCCTTCGGCGTGCACCGCGTCCACGACCTTTTTCCAGCCGGCCAACGCCGCCTCGCCATAGAAGTGCGGCACGTTCGGATAGCCGTTGGAGGCCTGGTGGCCCACGGTGGTGCCTTCGGTGATGATCAGGCCGACCCCGGCCGCCGCACGGCGACGGTAGTACTCGATGACCTTGCTGTTCGGCACGCCGCCCGGCGAGAACGAGCGGGTCATGGGGGCCATGACCACGCGGGTCGGCAGTTCGAGGGCACCTAACTGGAACGGTTTGAACAGGGCTTGGACGGGCATCGGGAAGCTCCACGAAAACGTTGTCGACAGGCACGAGGCCATATGACGGCGATAATATGCGTGACGCCACCCACATGAAAGCATTATTGATCTGAATGATTTAGGGTCAAAAGGCAGGCAAAAAAAATCGCAGTCCGATGGCTGCGATTTTCGTGTTTCAGCTCAATGCCTTTTCGATCGCGGTGATCACGGCCGGATCGTCCGGCGCCGTGCGCGGCGAGAACCTGGCCAGTACGCGGCCGTCCTTGCCCAGCAGGAACTTCTCGAAGTTCCAGGTAATGTCGCCGGGGAACTCGGCCCCCTCGCCCGCCAGCAAGCGGTAGAGCTGATGCCGTTCGTGGCCGTTGACCTCAAGCTTGCTCGACAACGGGAAACTGACCCCGTAGTTCAGGCTGCAGAACTCCTGGATCTCCTGTTCGGAGCCAGGCTCCTGGCCGGCGAACTGGTTGCACGGCAGGCCCAACACGCTGAAGCCCTTGCCTTTGTACTGCTGATGAAGGTTTTCCAATGCCGCGTACTGTGGCGTCAACCCGCATTTGGAGGCGACGTTGACCACCAGCACGACTTGGCCCTTGAAGGGCGCCAGCGGTAGCTCCTGGCCATCCAGGGCTGTCAACTTAAGGTCGTGAAAAGCACTCATGACGGACTCCAGATTCCCGTGTTCCCCTTGAAACAGCCGCTTGGCAGCGCGCCAAGGACAGCCGCAGACTAAAAAGGCGCCCTCAGGGCGCCTCTCCAGTACTCGAAAGCTTAGCGCAGAAAATCAGTGGTGATGGCCACCTTCGCCATGGACGTGGCCATGAGCGATCTCTTCCTGGCTGGCGTCACGGATGGCGACGACCTTGACCTTGAAGTTCAGGCGCTGACCGGCCAGCGGGTGGTTGCCGTCGACGGTGACGTCATCGCCGTCGATGTCGCGGATGGTGACGATCTGCATCTGACCGTCCGGCGCCGAAGCGTGGAACTGCATGCCGACTTCCAGCTTGTCGACGCCTTCGAACATGCTGGCGCTCAGGGTGCTGACCAGTTCGGCCGAGTATTCGCCGTAGGCGTCTTCCGGCTCGACGGAAACGCTCAGTTCGTCACCGGCGCCTTTGCCTTCCAGGGCTTTTTCCAGGCCCGGAATGATGTTGCCTGCGCCATGCAGGTAAACCAGCGGTGCGCCGCCGGCGGAGCTGTCGATGACCTCACCAGCGTCGTTGGTCAGGGTATAGTCGATGGAGACAGCCTTGTTGGCGGCGATCAGCATGAGGCGGGACCTTTTGCATAAGAATGAAGAACGGACAAGTCTAAACAAGGATTTGCCCGAAAGCGAACACAACCCGGACAGACGGGAACAAACGCCCCCGGCGACGGTCACCGGCTTCCACCAGGACGAGGACGGCCACTGGGTCGCCGAGCTGTCCTGCGGCCATACCCAGCACCTGCGCCACCAGCCGCCCTGGCAGTCGCGGGCGTGGGTGCTGGATCCGGCGCAACGCCTTGAAAAAATAGGCCGGCCCTTCGCGTGCGGTTGGTGCGCGCAGGGCTCGGTTAGCGATAACCTTGGCGACTGAATTCAGGCAGATCGCCCAAAGCCGCTGATCGCCATTGCCATGCACCCTTAGAGAATCCGCATGCAGACTTTTTTTATCGCGCCCACCGATTTCGGCGTGGGCCTGACCTCCATCAGCCTCGGGCTGGTGCGTACGCTGGAACGGGCCGGCCTGAAGGTCGGCTTCTTCAAGCCGATCGCCCAGCCGCACCCCGGCGACACCGGCCCTGAACGCTCCACGGAGCTGGTGGCCCGCACCCACGGCCTGAAACCGCCGCAGCCGCTGGGCCTGGCCCATGTCGAGCGGATGCTCGGCGACGGTCAGCTCGACGAGCTGCTGGAAGAGATCATCACCCTTTATCAGCAGGCCGCCGTCGGCAAGGACGTGCTGGTCGTCGAAGGCATGGTGCCGACCCGCAGCGCCAGCTACGCCGCACGGGTCAACCTGCACCTGGCCAAGAGCCTGGACGCCGAGGTGATCCTGGTCTCGGCGCCGGAAAACGAAGTGCTGACCGAGCTGTCCGGCCGGGTGGAGCTGCAGGCGCAGCTGTTCGGCGGGCCGAAGGACCCGAAAGTCCTCGGCGTGATCCTCAACAAGGTCAAGACCGACGAGAGCATGGACGCCTTCGCCGCGCGCCTGAAGGAACATTCGCCGTTGCTGCGCAGCGGCGATTTCCGCCTGCTGGGCTGCATCCCGTTCCAGCCCGAGCTCAACGCCCCGCGCACCCGCGACGTCGCCGACCTGATGGGCGCCCAGGTGCTCAACGCCGGCGACTACGAAACCCGGCGCATGACCAAGACCATCATCTGCGCGCGCACCATGCGCAACACCGTGGACCTGCTCAAGCCCGGCGTGCTGGTGGTGACCCCCGGCGACCGCGACGACATCATCCTGGCCGTCAGCCTCGCGGCCATCAACGGCGTGCCGCTGGCCGGCCTGCTGCTGACCAGCGACACCCTGCCCGACCCGCGCATCATGGAGCTGTGCCGCGGCGCCTTGCAGGCCGGCCTGCCGGTGCTGTCAGTGAGCACCGGCTCCTACGACACCGCCAACCTGCTCAACGGCCTGAACAAGGAAATCCCCGTCGACGACCGCGAGCGCGCCGAGATCATCACCGACTTCGTCGCCAGCCACCTCGACGCCAACTGGCTGCACCAGCGCTGCGGTACCCCGCGGGAGATGCGCCTGTCGCCGGCGGTGTTCCGCTACCAGCTGATCCAGCGGGCCCAGGTGGCCAACAAGCGCATCGTCCTGCCCGAAGGCAGCGAACCGCTCACCGTACAGGCCGCCGCGATCTGCCAGGAGCGCGGCATCGCCCGTTGCGTGCTGCTGGCCAAGCCCGCCGACGTCGAGGCCGTGGCCCGCGCCCAAGGCATCGAACTGCCGCCGGGCCTGGAGATCCTTGACCCGGACCTGATCCGCGAACGCTACGTCGAACCGATGGTGGCCCTGCGCAAGAGCAAAAGCCTCAACGCGCCGATGGCCGAGCAGCAGCTGGAAGACACCGTGGTCATCGGCACCATGATGCTGGCGCTGGATGAGGTGGACGGCCTGGTGTCGGGTGTCATCAACACCACCGCCAACACCATCCGCCCGGCCCTGCAACTGATCAAGACCGCGCCGGGCTGCACCCTGGTGTCGTCGGTGTTCTTCATGCTGTTCCCCGAAGAGGTGCTGGTGTACGGCGACTGCGTGATGAACCCGCACCCGAGCGCGGCGGAACTGGCCGAGATCGCCCTGCAGAGCGCCGACTCGGCGGCGGCCTTCGGCATCACGCCGCGGGTGGCGATGATCAGCTACTCCAGCGGCGAATCGGCCAGCGGCGAGGAAGTCGAGAAGGTGCGCGAAGCCACCCTGCTCGCCCACGAGCAGCAACGCGCGCTGCTGATCGACGGCCCGTTGCAGTACGACGCCGCCGCCAACGAGACCGTGGCCCGGCAACTGGCGCCGAACAGCCAGGTGGCCGGCCGCGCCACGGTGTTCGTGTTCCCTGACCTGAACACCGGCAACACCACCCACAAGGCCGTGCAGCGCAGCGCCGACTGCGTCAGCCTCGGCCCGATGCTGCAGGGCCTGCGCAAGCCGGTCAACGACCTGCCGCGCGGCGCCCAGGTCGACGACATCGTCTACACCATTGCCCTGACCGCGATCCAAGCCGCCAACCGAACCCTGGATATCTGACTCGATGCTGGCCTTTCTTCCCGCTCCCTTGCGCGGCGTCATCGCCGCGCTGCTGTTGGCGCTGAACACGATCCTGCTGTGCTCGTTCCTGTTTGTGGTGGCGCTGTTCAAGGTGCTGCCGTTCGCCTTCACCCAACGCCTGACCCGCTGGCTGATGAGCCACACCCATGAAGCCTGGATCAGCCTCAATAAAGGCTGGATGAACCTGGTCTGCCGCACCCGCTGGCACGTCAGCGGCCTGCAGGGCCTGGACTACCGGCACTCGTACCTGATCACCAGCAACCATCAGAGCTGGGTCGACATCCTGGCGCTGCAGTACGTGTTCAACCGGCGCATCCAGCCGCTGAAGTTCTTTCTCAAGCAAGAGCTGATCTGGGTGCCGGTGATCGGTCTGGCCTGGTGGACGCTGGGCTTTCCGTTCATGAAGCGTTACTCCAAGGCCTACCTGGAAAAGCATCCGGAAAAGAAAGGCAAGGATCTGGAGACCACCCGCAAGACCTGCGCGAAGTTCCGCGACAACCCGGTGGGCATCTTCAACTTCGTCGAAGGCACGCGCTTCACCGCCGCCAAGCATGCCCAGCAGCAGTCGCCGTTCAGGCACCTGCTCAAGCCCAAGGCCGGCGGCATCGCCTTCGTGCTCGATGCGATGGGGGAACAGCTGGAGTCGATCGTCAACGTGACCCTCCACTACCCGGGCGGGCGCCCCGGCTTCGCCGACCTGCTGTGCGGCCGAGTCAAGGAGGTGGTGGTGCATGTCGAGGAACTGAAGGTGCCGCCGCAGTTCGTCGGCCGCAACTACGACCAGGACGGCGAATACCGCCTGCAGTTCCAGGGCTGGATCAATCAGATGTGGCTGGACAAGGATGCGTTGCTGGAGCAGTTGAACCGCGAGTTTCCTGGGCGCCGCTGACCGTGCGATGCATGGATCCCGTTCCTGCGGCGCCTTGACCGGCGCCATCGCCAGCAGGCTGGCTCCCACATGGATTGCGTTGGCCGCAGGCTCTGCATTCAGCCGAATCCTCTATGGGAGCCAGCCTGCTGGCGATGACGTCGGTCCAAGCCCCGCAGAATCAGGAGATCAGGACAGCCCAAACGAAAAGCCCGCCGATGATCGCTCATCGGCGGGCTTTGCGTTTCAGGCCAAGGCTCAGATCGCGCCGCGGCTGCGCAGCAGATCCAGCACGAGCTTGACGCCCTCTTCCAGCGACACGGACTGGGTATCGACCACCAGGTCGGCATCCAGCGGCACGTCATACGGGAAGGACTCGCCCGGAATGTTGTCGCCACCCGCCGCGTACAGGCCCTGCGGATCACGCTCGGCGCAGGCGGTCGGCGATGCCTGGACATAGACCGTCAGCAGACGCTCCTTGCCGATCAGATCCTTCGCCTGCTCGCGCCCTTCGGCGCTCGGCGCGACGAACGCGGCCAGGGTCAGCAGGCCGGCTTCGTTGAACTGACGCGCCACATGGGCGGCTCGGCGCCAATTCTCGGTGCGGCCGGCACGGTCCTGCGGCAAGCCCTTGTTCAGGTCATGGCGCAGGTTCTGGCCGTCCAGCACGAACACCGCACGGCCCATGTCGAACAGCTTGCGCTCGACCGCATAGGCCAGCGTGCTCTTGCCCGCGCCGGAAAGGCCGCTGAACAACACGGTGGCCGGCTGCTGGCCGAAGCGCTGGGCGCGCTCCTCGGTCGCTACATGGGCCAACTTGCCGTGCTGCGTGGCGGTGCCGTGGCTCACCGGCTGGGCGACGATCATGCCGGCGCCGACGGTGCCGTTGGTCAAGCGGTCGATGACGATGAACGCGCCGGTGGTGCGGTTGCTGTCGTAGCCGTCCAGGGCGATCGGCGCATCGAGGGCGATCTTCACCTTGCCGATCTCATTGAGCTGCAACGCGCTCGCCGAACCTTCCTCCAGCGTGTTCACGTCCACCTTGTGGACGATGCTGGCGATCGAGCCCGGCACGTAGCTGGTGGCGCGCTTGATGTCGTACTTCTTGCCCGGCAGCATCGGCTCTTCGGCCATCCACACCAGCATCGCCTCGAAGCTGTCGGTGACCGGCGGCACGTTGTCGGCATGCACCAGCAGGTCGCCGCGGGAGATGTCGATCTCGTCTTCCATGGTCAAGGTCACGGCCTGGCCTGGACCTGCGTGCTCCAGCTCGCCCTCGAAGGTGACGATGGATTTGACGCGGCTGCTCTTGCCCGACGGCAGCACCACGACTTCGTCGCCCTTGTGCACGATGCCGCTGGCCAGGGTGCCGGCGAAACCGCGGAAGTTCAGGTTCGGACGGTTGACGTACTGCACCGGGAAACGCAGGTCGGTGAAGTTGCGGTCGCCCGCCACTTCCACGGTCTCGAGGATTTCCATCAGCGACTGGCCGGTGTACCACGGCGAACGCTCGGACTTGTTCACCACGTTGTCGCCCTTGAGCGCGGACATCGGCACGAAGTGCATGCTCGACGGCTTCATCTTCAGGCCTTCGGCGAACTGCAGGTAGTCGGCCTTGATCGACTCGAACACGCCCTGGTCGAAGTCCTTCAGGTCCATCTTGTTGACGGCGACGACGATGTGCTTGATGCCCAACAGGTTCGCGATGAAGCTGTGGCGGCGGGTCTGGGTCTGCACGCCGTAGCGGGCGTCGACCAGGATGATCGCCAGGTCGCAGGTGGACGCGCCGGTGGCCATGTTGCGGGTGTACTGCTCGTGGCCCGGGGTGTCGGCGATGATGAACTTGCGCTTGGCGGTGGAGAAGTAGCGGTAGGCGACATCGATGGTGATGCCCTGCTCGCGCTCGGCCTGCAGGCCGTCGACCAGCAGCGCCAGGTCGATGTCGTCACCGGTGGTGCCGACCTTCTTCGAGTCGCGGGTGATCGCTTCCAGGTGATCTTCGTAGATCATCTTGGAGTCGTGCAGCAGGCGCCCGATCAGGGTGCTCTTGCCGTCATCGACATTGCCGCAGGTCAGAAAGCGCAGCAGCTCTTTGCGTTCGTGCTGGCCCAGGTAGGCGAGGATGTCCTCGCTGATCAAATCGGATTGGTGCGACATGGTTCGACCCTAATTAGAAATAGCCCTGACGTTTCTTGTCTTCCATCGAGCCTGCGCCATCGTGGTCGATGACCCGGCCCTGGCGCTCGGAAGTCCGCGTCAGCAGCATTTCCTGAATGATGTCCGTCAGGCTTTCGGCCTCGGACTCCACCGCGCCCGTCAACGGGTAGCAGCCAAGGGTACGGAAACGCACTTTCTTCTTGACGATGCGTGCCTTCTCCTCGTCGCTCAGGTGTTCGAGGATACGGTCGTCGTCGATCATGATCAGCGTGCCGTTCTTCTCGATCACTTCGCGCTCGGCGGCGAAATACAGCGGCACGATCGGGATGCCTTCGAGGTAGATGTACTGCCAGATGTCCAGCTCGGTCCAGTTCGACAGCGGGAAGACACGGATCGACTCGCCCTTGTTGACCTTGCCGTTGTAGACGTTCCACAGCTCCGGACGCTGGTTCTTCGGATCCCAGCGGTGCTTGCTGTCGCGGAACGAGTACACGCGCTCCTTGGCGCGGGATTTCTCTTCATCGCGGCGGGCGCCGCCGAAGGCCGCGTCGAAGCCGTGCTTGTCCAGCGCCTGCTTGAGGCCCTGGGTCTTCATGATGTCGGTGTGCTTGGCGCTGCCGTGGGTGAACGGGTTGATGCCCTGCGCCACGCCTTCCGGGTTGACGTGGGTGATCAGGTCCAGGCCCATTTCCTCGACCATGCGGTCGCGGAACCTGTACATCTCCTGGAACTTCCATTGGGTGTCGACGTGCATCACCGGAAACGGCAGCTTGCCCGGGAAGAACGCCTTGCGTGCCAGGTGCAGCATCACGGCGGAATCTTTGCCGATGGAGTACAGCATCACCGGATTGTCGAACTCGGCGGCCACCTCGCGGATGATGTGGATGCTTTCCGCCTCCAGCTGTTTCAGATGCGTCAGTTTGTCGACCATGGCTACTCACGAAAGCTTTCTTATGAACGGCCAGCGGGCCGTGTTCGAGGGCCGAATCCTAGCACAGCGCCCTGCTTCTAATCAGGGCGCCAACTAGATCGAAAGGGCATATGAATATGCCCGTCGGTTCGGCCTGAACGACGCCTTCAGCGACGCTGTCGCCAGCAGGCCGGTTCCACATGTTCCGTGCCGTGCATGACATTGTGGGAGCCAGCCTGCTGGCGATGACGGCGGCACATCCGGCATCGGCATGTCAGGCAGCCCGCTCCCGCAGCCTCCCCGCCGGTTTCAGATGGGGTTCGGGCAATCGATGAAGATGTGCTCCAGGGCGAACCGCCTGGCCAGGTACTCGCCCAGCGCCTGCACGCCGTAGCGTTCGGTGGCGTGGTGGCCGGCGGCGATGAAGCTGATGCCGTTCTCCCGGGCGCTGTGGAAGGTCTGTTCCGAGGCTTCGCCGCTGAGGAACAGGTCGACCCCGGCGGCGATGGCCTGGTCGATGTAGCCCTGGCCGCCGCCGGTGCACCAGCCGACCCGCCGGATCATCGCGCTGCCTTCGACCAAAAGCGGCTCGCGGCCCATGGCCTCCTGCACCCGCCGGGCGAAATCCCGCGGCGTCGCCGGTTCGCTGAGCGAGCCGACCAGGCCGACGACCTTCAGGTTGTCCGGATCCAGCGGCCCTTCGACGGTGATGTCCAGCTGACGGGCCAACTGCACGTTGTTGCCGACGTCCGGATGCAGGTCCAGCGGCAGGTGGTAGGCCAGCAGGCTGATGTCGTGCTTGAGCAAGGTCTTGAGGCGGCGCTGCTTCATGCCGGTGACGCAGGGGTTCTCGCCCTTCCAGAAGTAGCCGTGGTGCACCAGCACCAGGTCCGCCTCGGCTTCGACGGCGGCGTCGAGCAGCGCCTGGCTGGCGGTGACGCCGCTGACGATGCGCATCACCTGCGGCCGGCCCTCGACCTGCAGGCCGTTGGGGCAGTAATCGGCGATTTTCGAACTGCCGAGGTAACGGTCGGCTTCCTCGACCAGGGTGCTCAGGGCGACGGCCATGAAAGACTCCTAAATATCCGTTCAGAGGCGCGCGCGGCCTCGTATAATGCGCGACATTATGGGCGGTCCGACCCCGCCTGCAACTTTTCCAGGACGTGCTTAATGCTCAAGGCGCTGCGTTTTTTCGGCTGGCCGCTGTTGGCCGGCGTGCTTATCGCTCTGTTGATCATCCAGCGTTACCCGCAGTGGGTCGGGCTCCCGAGCCTCGACGTCAACCTGCAGCAAGCCCCGCAGACCACCAGCATCCAGCAGGGGCCGGTGACCTACGCCGACGCCGTGACCATCGCCGCGCCGTCGGTGGTCAACCTGTACACCACCAAAGTCATCGCCAAACCGGCCCATCCGCTGTTCGACGACCCGCAGTTCCGCCGCTTCTTCGGCGACAACTCGCCCAAGCAGAAGCGCATGGAGTCGAGCCTGGGCTCCGGCGTGATCATGAGCCCGGAAGGCTTCATCCTGACCAACAACCACGTCACCAGCGGCGCCGACCAGATCGTCGTGGCCCTCAAGGACGGCCGCGAGACCCTGGCCCGGGTCATCGGCAGCGATCCCGAGACTGACCTGGCGGTGCTCAAGATCGACCTGAAGAACCTGCCGGCGATCACCGTGGGCCGCTCCGACAACATCCGCATCGGCGACGTCGCCCTGGCCATCGGCAACCCGTTCGGCGTCGGCCAGACCGTGACCATGGGCATCATCAGCGCCACCGGGCGCAATCAGCTGGGCCTGAACAACTACGAAGACTTCATCCAGACCGACGCGGCCATCAACCCCGGCAACTCCGGCGGCGCCCTGGTGGACGCCAACGGCAACCTCACCGGCATCAACACGGCGATCTTCTCCAAGTCCGGCGGCTCCCAGGGCATCGGCTTCGCGATCCCGGTGAAGCTGGCGATGGAGGTCATGAAGTCGATCATCGAGCACGGCCAGGTCATCCGTGGCTGGCTGGGCATCGAGGTGCAGCCGCTGACCCAGGAACTGGCGGAGTCGTTCGGCCTGTCCGGCCGTCCGGGCATCGTGGTGGCGGGGATCTTCCGCGACGGCCCGGCGCAGAAGGCCGGCCTGCAACTGGGCGACGTGATCCTGAGCATCGACGGCGAACCGGCCGGTGACGGCCGCAAATCGATGAACCAGGTGGCGCGGATCAAACCGACCGACAAAGTCACGATCCAGGTGATGCGCAACGGCAAGGAACTGAAGCTGACCGCGGAAATCGGCCTGCGTCCGCCGCCGGCACCGGTCAAGGAACAGGAAGAGAACTGACCCATCCAATCGCCAGCAGGCTGGCTCCCACAGGGGATCTGGATAGGTCCCAGCCGCTGTGTTCACCGCAGAACACGGTGGGAGCCAGCCTGCTGGCGATGGCGTCAGCCGAAGCGCCGCAAGGCATGATGAAAAAAGGCCGGCACCTTCAACCGAGGTGCCGGCCTTTTTATAGGCTCAGCAGGCTGTCACAGCTCGCCGAGACCCTCGATCAGCGCCTGGTTCTGCTCCGGCGTGCCGATGGAGATGCGCAGGAACTGGGCGATCCGCTCCTGCTTGAAGTGGCGCACGATCACGCCCTGCTCCCGCAGCTTGGCCGCCAGCCCCGCCGCGTCGTGCTGCGGATGGCGGGCGAAGATGAAGTTGGCCGCCGACGGCAGCACTTCAAAGCCCTTGGCCTGCAACTGCGCGGTCACCCATTCCCGGCTCTCGATCACCAGGCGGCAGGTCTTGTCGAAGTACTCGCGGTCCTCGAAGGCCGCGGCAGCGCCGACATTCGCCATCCGGTCCAGCGGGTAGGAGTTGAAGCTGTTCTTGATCCGCTCCAGCGCCTCGATCAGCTCCGGATGCCCCACCGCCAGCCCGACCCGCAGCCCCGCCAGCGAGCGTGACTTGGAGAGGGTCTGGGTGACGAGCAGGTTCGGATAACGGTTCACCAGACTGATGGCCGTTTCGCCGCCGAAGTCGATGTAGGCCTCGTCCACCACGACCACCGAATCCGGATTGGCCTTGAGGATCCGCTCGACCGCGTCCAGCGCCAGCAGGCAGCCGGTCGGGGCGTTCGGGTTGGGGAAGATGATCCCGCCGTTGGGCCTGGCGTAGTCCGCCGGGTCGATCTGGAACTGCGCGTCCAGCGGCACTGCCTCGAACCCGATGCCGTACAGCCCGGCGTACACCGGATAGAAGCTGTAACTGATGTCCGGGAACAGCAGCGGCTTGTCGTGCTGCAGCAAGCCGTGGAAGACGTGCGCCAGCACCTCGTCCGAGCCGTTGCCGAGGAACACCTGGTTGGCTTGCACGCCGTAATAGTCGGCCACGGCGTTTTTCAGCAGGTCGCTGTTGGGGTCCGGGTACAGGCGCAGGTTGTCGTTGAGTTCGGTCTGCATCGCGGCCAGCGCCTTGGGCGACGGGCCGTACGGGTTTTCGTTGGTGTTGAGCTTGACCAGTTTGGCCAGCTTCGGTTGTTCGCCGGGCACGTAAGGCACCAGATCCTTGACGAACGGGCTCCAGAATTTGCTCATGTCTCAGTTCCCCTGCTGTTCATCGAGGATGCGGTATTCGGCGCTGCGCGCGTGGGCGCTCAGGGATTCGCCACGGGCCAGCACCGATGCGGTCTTACCCAGCTCGGAGGCGCCGGCCTCGGAGCAGAAGATGATCGACGAGCGTTTCTGGAAGTCGTACACGCCCAGCGGCGAGGAGAACCGCGCCGTGCCGGAGGTCGGCAGAACGTGGTTGGGGCCTGCGCAGTAGTCGCCCAGCGCTTCGGAGGTGTGGCGGCCCATGAAGATCGCGCCGGCGTGGCGGATCTGCGGCAGCCAGGCCTGCGGGTCGGCGACCGACAGCTCAAGGTGCTCCGGCGCGATGCGGTTGGCGACTTCGATGGCCTGGGCCATGTCGCGCACCTGAATCAGCGCACCGCGGCCGTTGATCGAGGTCTCGATGATGGCGGCGCGGTCCATGGTCGGCAGCAGCTTGTCGATGCTGGCGGCCACCTTGTCGAGGAACTGTGCATCGGGGCTGACCAGGATCGCCTGGGCGTCTTCGTCGTGCTCAGCCTGGGAGAACAGGTCCATGGCGATCCAGTCCGGATCGGTCTGGCCGTCGCACACCACGAGGATTTCCGAAGGGCCGGCGATCATGTCGATGCCGACCTGGCCGAACACGTGACGCTTGGCGGTGGCCACGTAGATGTTGCCGGGGCCGACCACCTTGTCCACCTGCGGCACGCTTTGGGTGCCGTAGGCCAGTGCGGCGACAGCCTGGGCGCCGCCGATGGTGAACACCCGGTCGACCCCGGCGATGCACGCGGCGGCCAGCACCAACTCATTGACCTCGCCGCGCGGGGTCGGCACCACCATGACCACTTCGCCGACGCCGGCCACCTTGGCCGGGATCGCGTTCATCAGCACCGACGACGGGTACGACGCCTTGCCGCCCGGCACGTACAGGCCGGCGCGGTCCAACGGCGTGACCTTCTGGCCGAGCACGGTGCCGTCGGCCTCGGTGTAGCTCCAGGAATCCTGCTTCTGCCGTTCGTGGTAGCTGCGCACCCGTGCCGCGGCTTTTTCCAGCGCCTCGCGCTGGACCGGGGTGATGCGGGTCAGGGCCAGTTCCAGGCGCTCGCGCGGCAGGATCAGGTCCGCCATCGAGGCGGCGTCCACGCCGTCGAACTGGCGGGTGAACTCGACCAGCGCCTCGTCGCCGCGCTCGCGCACGGCCTTGATGATGTCCAGCACCCGCTGATTGACCGAGTCGTCGGACACGCTTTCCCAGCTCAGCAGATGATCCAGATGATGCGCGAAATCCGGGTCAGCAGCGTTGAGTCGGCGAATTGCAGTCGGTGCGGTCATAGCGAGAGCCTCATAGGATTGGCGAAAACTCAGGCGCCCTAACTTAGCAGTCGTTCCGCTTGGGCACCTGAGATTCTGGCTATGAGGCGGATAGACGGGCGCAGCCGGAGGCCGCGCGGGTACATCAGCCGCGGTGTCGCGATTCCACTGCCTTGCGCAGGGTATCGATCAACGCCTGGATCCGGGCGTGTTGCATCTTCATCGAAGCCTTGTTGACCACCAGGCGCGAGCTGATCGTGGCGATCAGTTCCTGGGGCTCCAGGCCGTTGGCGCGCAGGGTGTTGCCGGTGTCGACCACGTCGATGATCTTGTCCGCCAGACCGATCAGCGGCGCCAGCTCCATCGAGCCGTACAGCTTGATGATGTCGACCTGACGGCCCTGCTCGGCGTAGTAGCGCTTGGCGACGTTGACGAACTTGGTCGCCACCCGCAGGCGGCCCTTGGGTTCGGCGGCGCCGACCTTGCCGGCGGTCATCAGCTTGCATTGGGCGATCTGCAGGTCCAGCGGCTCGTACAGGCCCTGGCCGCTGTATTCCATCAGCACGTCCTTGCCGGCCACACCGAGGTCGGCCGCGCCATGCTCGACATAGGTCGGCACGTCGGTGGCGCGCACGATCAGCAGACGGACGTCTTCCTGGGTCGTGGGGATGATCAGCTTGCGGCTCTTGTCCGGATTCTCGGTCGGCACGATGCCCGCTTCGGCCAGAAGCGGCAGGGTGTCGTCAAGGATGCGGCCCTTGGACAGTGCGATGGTCAACATGGGTAGCGTCAGTCCTTATCAAGGTACTCATGCCCGGACGCGATCGGCGCCGGACACACATCGAGGGCTTGTCCCGAACGGAACGGCAGCCCTCGACCAAAAACGAACTCGGTGGACACCTCCCTGTGTCCGGATGCAGGACTAGCCCGGAACGCGGCGGATCTTGGCGCCCAGCATCTGCAGTTTCTCTTCGATGCACTCGTAGCCACGGTCAATGTGGTAGATGCGGTCGATCAGGGTGTCGCCGTCGGCCACCAGGGCCGAGATCACCAGGCTGGCCGAGGCCCGCAGGTCGGTCGCCATGACCGGTGCGCCCTTGAGGATCTCGGTGCCGGTCACGATGGCGGTGTTGCCTTCGACCTGGATCTTGGCGCCCATGCGGTGCAGTTCGTACACGTGCATGAAACGGTTTTCGAAGATCGTCTCGATCACGGCGCCTGTGCCTTCGGCGATGGCGTTGAGCGAGATGAACTGCGCCTGCATGTCGGTCGGGAACGCCGGGTACGGCGCAGTGCGCACGTTGACCGCCTTCGGCCGCTTGCCGTGCATGTTCAGCTCGATCCAGTCTTCGCCGCTGGTGATCTCGGCGCCGGACTCGCGCAGTTTTTCCAGGACGGCTTCGAGGATGGTCGGATCGGTGTCCTTGACCTTCACGCGCCCGCCGGTGACGGCGGCGGCCACCAGGTAGGTGCCGGTCTCGATGCGGTCAGGCATGACCTTGTAGAAGGTCGGGGCCAGGCGCTCGACGCCATCGATGGTGATGGTGTCGGTGCCGGCGCCGGAAACCTTGGCGCCCATGGCGTTCAGGAAGTTCGCCAGGTCCACCACTTCTGGTTCGCGGGCGGCGTTCTGCAGCACGCTGCGGCCCTTGGCCAGGGCAGCGGCCATCATGATGTTCTCGGTGCCGGTCACGCTGACGGTGTCGAAGAAGAAGTGCGCGCCGCGCAGGCCGCCTTCAGGCGCCTTGGCCTTGATGTAGCCGCCTTCGACGTCGATGACCGCGCCCATGGCCTCCAGGCCGCGGATGTGCAGGTCGACCGGACGCGAACCGATGGCGCAACCGCCCGGCAGCGCGACTTCGGCTTCACCGAAACGGGCGACCATCGGGCCCAGCACCAGGATCGACGCACGCATGGTCTTGACCAGCTCGTACGGGGCGATCAGGGTCTTGATGGTGCGCGGGTCGATTTCCACGCTCAGCTTTTCGTCGATCACAGGCTCGATGCCCATGCGGCCGAACAGCTCGATCATGGTGGTGATGTCGTGCAGGTGCGGCAGGTTGCCCACGGTGACCGGGCCGTCGCACAGCAGGGTGGCGGCCAGGATCGGCAGGGCGGAGTTCTTCGCCCCGGAGATCCGGATCTCGCCGTCAAGGCGTGCGCCGCCGGTAATAATCAATTTATCCATAAGAATCTCGACGCCCTAAGGCTCAGGTGCGCTCGGCCCAGGCCGCGCTGCTGAAAAATTTCATAGTGACCGCGTGGATGCTGCCATCGGCGATCCATGGGTTCAAATGGGCATAGATGCTCTGCTGACGCTTGACCGGACTCAATGCCGCCAGTTCATCGCTAATCACGTTCAACTGGAAGTTGCAGCCTTCGCCTTCGACTTCCACCTGCGTTCCTGGCAGCTTTCCTTCAAGGAAGCTCTTCACTTCTACGGCCTGCATGCTCAACCTCAATCGGCGCCCTGTGCGCGCGGGTCGGACATCATACAAAAAAGCCCCGCGCCTGCGAACCCCGCGGCGCAGGACTCTGACGGGGGGCTTTCTCGTCGATGCGGGTTCAGGGTTGCGCCAACAGCTCGGTCAGCTCGCTGACCTGGGCGATTTCGCGCATGTCTTCGGGCATCGCCCGGATGCTGACCGCCTTGCCGGCGGCCTTCGCATCGCGGATGAAGCACAGCAGCAACGAAAGGCCGACGCTGCTGGACTTCTCCACTTCGGAGCAGTCGATCACCAGCGCCGGCGCCGTGCAGGACTTGATCAGCGCCCGGCCCTGCTCGCGCAGCGCGGGGCCGGTGCGGTAGTCCAGCACGCCGCTGAGCTGCAGCTCACTGGCCTGGTCCAGACGAACGGCCGACTCGGTCATTGCGCTGGCTTCTCTTGCTGTTCGGCGTTCTGCTTGGCCTTGGCCACTTCGCCGGCCCAACCGTTGATGGTCTTGTCCAGGTCGTTGCCGTTGCGTTGCATGGCGTCGGCGAACTGGTCGCGGAACAGCTTGCCGATGTTGATGCCGTTGATGATCACGTTGCGCAGCTTCCACTCGCCGTTGATTTTCTCAAGCGTGTAGGAGACCGGGTAGATCGCGCCGTTGCTGCCCTTGACGGTCATGCCGACGCTGGTGCGGTCGCCCGATTCGTCCTTGGCCGGATCGACGGTGATGCCCTGGTTGTTGTACTCCAGCAAGGCGTTGCCGTAGAACTGGAACAGGCCGCGCTTGAAGTTCTCCTCGAAGGTCTTCATCTGCGCCGGCGTGGCCTTGCGCGAGTACTTGACCGTCATGATGCTCTTGGAGATGCCTTCGGCATCCACGACCGGGCCGACGATGCTGTTGAGCGCGGCATAGAAGTCGGCCGGATCCTGCTTGTACTTCTCTTTGTTGGCGGCAAGGTCGGCCAGCATCCGGTTGGTGGTGTCCTGGACCAGGTCATGCGCCGAAGGCGCCGCCACGGCGTTGGCCGCCAGAGGCAGCGCTGCGAGCAACACCAACAGGCCACGTCGCAAGGTAGAGATCATTCGAAAGCTCCTCATTTGGCGTCTTTGCTAACGGTATTGAGCAGGAATTTACCGATCAGATCCTCCAGCACCAGCGACGACTGGGTGTCGTGAATGGTCCCGCCATCCTTGAGCCGGGTGTCTTCCCCGCCCACGCTGATGCCGATGTACTTCTCGCCCAGCAGTCCAGCCGTCAGGATAGATGCTGTGGAGTCGGTCGGCAGGTTGTCGACGCTTTTGTCCACCTGCAGGGTCACCCGGCCGGTGAAGCTGTCGCGGTCCAGGTCGATCGCAGTGACCTTGCCGATGGTCACGCCGGCCATGGTCACTTTCGCCCGGACCGTCAGGCCGGCGATGTTGTCGAAGTAGGCATAAAGCTTGTAGGTATCGGTGGACGAGGTCGGAGACAGGCCGCTGACCCGCAACGCAAGCAGCAGCAAAGCCAGGATCCCTGCCAGCAGGAACAGGCCGACACCGATTTCCAGGGTGCGGTTTTGCATCAGAAATCTCCAAACATCAAAGCGGTCAGAATAAAGTCCAGGCCGAGCACTGCCAGCGAGGCATATACCACGGTCTTGGTGGTGGCACGGCTGATCCCCTCGGAAGTGGGTTCGCAGTCATAGCCTTGAAATACGGCGATCCAGGTCACGACGAAGGCGAAGACCGCGCTCTTGATGATGCCGTTGAGCACGTCGTCGCCGAAGCTGACGCTGTTCTGCATGTTCGACCAGTAGGAACCTTCATAGACCCCCAGCCAGTCGACCGCCACCCACGAGCCGCCCCAGATGCCCACCACGCTGAAGATCATCGCCAGCACCGGCAGGGAAATGAAACCGGCCCACAGACGCGGGGCGATGATGTACTTGAGCGGGTCGACGCCGATCATCTCAAGGCTTGAGAGCTGTTCGGTGGACTTCATGTTGCCGATCTCCGCCGTCAGCGCCGAACCGGCGCGCCCGGCGAACAGCAGCGCGGTCACCACCGGCCCCAGCTCGCGCAGCAGCGTCAGGGCCACCATCTGCCCCACCGCCTGCTCCGAACCGTAGCTGGACAGGATGTTGAACCCCTGCAGCGCCAGCACCATGCCGATGAAGATGCCGGAGACCACGATGATCACCAGCGACATCACGCCGACCGAATGCAGCTGCTTGACCAGCAGGCCGAAGCCGCTGCCGATGCCGCCGCGGCCCAGCAAGGCATGAAACAGGAACAGGGTCGAACGGCCGAACACCGCGACGGTGTCGATGCCGGCCTGACCGAAGCGGCGCACGCGCTCCATCAATGTAATTCTGCGCATCAGCGTCGCTTCCCCAGAAGATCGGCGCGGTAATCCGGCGCTGGAAAGTGGTACGGAACCGGGCCGTCGGGTTCGCCGGTCATGAATTGACGGATGCGCGGGTCGTCCGAGCCCATCAGCTCCTTCGGCGTGCCCTGCCCCAGCACCTGCCCGTCGCCCACCACATAGATGTAGTCGGCGATGCTCGCGGTCTCGGCCAGGTCGTGGGAAACCACGATGCTGGTGATGCCGAGCGCGTCGTTGAGCAGGCGGATCAGGCGCACCAGCACGCCCATGGCGATCGGATCCTGGCCGACGAAAGGCTCGTCGTACATCAGGATCTGCGGATCCAGGGCGATTGCGCGCGCCAGGGCGACCCGGCGCTTCATGCCGCCGGACAGCTCGTCAGGCATCAGCTCGATGGCCCCGCGCAGCCCCACCGCCTGCAGCTTGAGCAGCACGATGTCGCGGATCATCTCTTCCGGAAGGTCGGTGTGGACGCGCAGCGGGAAGGCGACGTTCTCGAACACGTCGAGGTCGGTGAACAGCGCGCCGCTCTGGAACAGCACGCCCATGTGCTTGCGGGCATCGAACAGATCGCTGCGCGAAAGCTTCGGCAGGTTCTGGCCGTTGACCCACACCTCGCCCTTGGACGGGCGCAGCTGGGCGCCCATCAGGCGCAGCAGCGTGGTCTTGCCGCACCCGGAAGGTCCCATGATGCCGGTGACCTTGCCGCGGGGGATGCGGATATCGACGTTATTGAAAATGCTCCGCGCACCGCGCTTGAAGGAGACTCCCTTCAGCTCGACCGCGTAGGCGTTATCGGCACTCATCTAAACTCCTTGCGATGCAGCCTCTCACTCGGACGCCAGGCTTGGTGAATAAAGCACAAGCGTCCCGGGCAGGCCGAACTGGCGGCGAACTATATCATTGCAATGGGCAAGCGCCCAAGGTCTCGACCACCCCGCTTTTTGCCCGCCGAAGGGCTCTGCCCTCACCGTCCACACGGTTTCGGCCGCCGCGAAGGGCAACGCGCGACGAACTTGCGTGAGGCTTTTCGACAGAACCGCTATAATCGCCGCCTTTTCATCGGGCTATACGATTTCTGACATGAGCCAATCCAGCGACCTGATCCAATCGGCACAACGCACCGTCCGCCTCGAAGCGCAGGCCGTGCAAGGCCTGATGGCCCACATCGACGCCGATTTCGTGCGCGCCTGCGAGATGATCCTGGCCAGCAAGGGCCGTGTGGTCGTGGTCGGCATGGGCAAGTCCGGGCACATCGGCAACAAGATCGCCGCGACCCTCGCCAGCACCGGCACCCCGGCCTTTTTCGTCCATCCGGCCGAAGCCAGCCACGGCGACATGGGCATGATCACCCGCGAAGACGTGATCCTGGCCCTGTCCAACTCCGGCTCGACCAACGAGATCGTCACCCTGCTGCCGTTGATCAAGCGCCTGGGCATCCAGCTGATCAGCGTGACCGGCAATCCTCAGTCGCCGCTGGCCAAGGCCGCCGAAGTCAACCTGAACGTGCAGGTGGAGCACGAAGCCTGCCCGCTGAACCTGGCGCCGACCTCCTCGACCACCGCCGCGCTGGTCATGGGCGACGCCCTGGCGGTGGCGCTGCTGGAGGCCCGCGGCTTCACCGCCGAAGACTTCGCGTTCTCCCACCCGGGCGGCGCCCTGGGCCGTCGCCTGCTGTTGAAGGTGGAAAACGTCATGCACGCCGGCAATGAACTGCCGCAGGTGCAGCGCGGCACCCTGCTCAAGGATGCCCTGCTGGAAATGAGCCGCAAGGGGCTGGGCATGACCGCCGTCCTCGAGGCCGACGGCAAGCTGGCCGGGATCTTCACCGACGGCGACCTGCGCCGCACCCTGGACCGCAACATCGACGTGCACAGCGCCATCATCGACCAGGTGATGACCGTGCACGGTAAGACCGCCCGCGCCGAGATGCTCGCCGCCGAGGCCCTGAAGATCATGGAAGACAACCGAATCAACGCGTTGGTGGTCGTGGACGCGGAGGATCGCCCGGTCGGCGCCTTCAACCTGTCCGACCTGCTGCGCGCAGGAGTCATGTAAATGAGCAACGACCTGCTGCAACGCGGCAAACCGATCAAGCTGGCAGTGTTCGACGTCGACGGCGTCCTCACCGACGGCCGCCTGTACTTCCTCGAAGACGGCAGCGAATTCAAGACCTTCAACACCCTGGACGGCCAAGGCATCAAGATGCTGATGAACGCCGGCGTCCAGACCGCGATCATCAGCGGCCGCAAGACCCCGGTGGTCGAGCGCCGGGCCAAGAACCTGGGCATCCCGCACCTGTTCCAGGGCCGCGAGGACAAACTCGTGGTGCTCGACGGCCTTCTGGAGCAACTGGGCCTAAGCTATGAAGAGGTCGCCTACCTGGGCGACGACCTGCCCGACCTGCCGGTGATCCGCCGCGTCGGGCTCGGCATGGCCGTGGCCAACGCCGCCGCGTTCGTGCGCGAGCATGCCCATGGCGTCACCCAGGCCCGCGGCGGCGAAGGCGCTGCGCGGGAATTCTGCGAATTGATCCTGCGCGCCCAGGGCCGCCTCGATGCCGCCAACGCCGCATATCTGTGAGCCAGACCATGTTTAGCAAAAAGTTTCGCAATATCTTGCTGTTCTGCTGCATCGCGGCGATCTTCGGCGCAGTCGGCTACTGGAACATCAGCCCGGAGCGCTTCCTCGACAAGCCGGCGGTCTCGGCCCAGGAAAGCCCGATCGACTGGTACGCGACCAACACCCACACGCTGCAGTACCTGGAAGACGGCAAGGTGCAGTACGAAATGACGTCGCAGAAGGCCGAGCACGTCAAGGCCACCGACATCACCCTGGTCACCAAGCCCGACCTGAACATGTTCCGCGGCACAGAGTACCCGTGGCACGTCACCAGCGAACGCGGCGAAGTGAACCCCGGCGGCACCGAAGTCGAACTGATCGATTCGGTGCGCATCAAGCGTACCGACGAGAAGAACCGCGACACCCTGATCACCACCACCCGCATGACAGTGTTCCCGCAGCAGCAATATGCGCAGACCGAGCAACCCGTTAGAATTGACGGCGCTGGCGGCGTATCGACCGGCAAAGGAATGAAAGCGTACCTGAAAGACAGCAGGATCCACCTGCTATCGAACGTAAGAGGACAGTATGAGGCTCGTTAAAACCCTCCCTATTTTGCTCAGTCTGGGCGCAGCACTGGGAAGCGCGAGCGCCTGGGCCCTGCCGAACGATAGCCAGCAGCCGATCCGCATCCAGGCCGACGACGCCCAGATCGACGACAAGAACGGCGTGGCGACCTACAAGGGCGATGTGATCATCACCCAGGGCTCCATGATCGTGAAAGGCAACACCGTGACCATCACCCGCGCCACCAGCGGCGACATCGACGTCGTGACCTCGGTGGGCAACCTGGCCTACTTCGAGCAGCTGCAGACCCAGGGCGACACCAAGCCCGTCCAGGGCTACGGCGTGACCATCCAGTACCACGCGCAGCAGAACCGCGTCGTGCTGATCGACCGCGCCAAGGTCATCGACAAGGACGGCAACACCACCCAGGGCGAGAAGATCGTCTACGACACGGTGAAGAAGCTGGCCAGCGCCGGTCGCGCCACCGGCAACAAGGTGACCGAGTCGCGTCCGCGGATCGACATGGTGATCCAGCCGAAACAGAAAACCGACGGACAGAAGGCCCAGTAATGGCAACCCTGAAAGCCCAGCATCTGGCCAAGAGCTACAAGAGCCGCCAGGTCGTGCGCGACGTCAGCCTGTCCATCGACAGCGGTCAGATCGTGGGCCTGCTCGGCCCCAACGGCGCCGGCAAGACCACCTGCTTCTACATGATCGTCGGCCTGGTGCAGGCCGACCAGGGCCGCGTCCTGATCGACGACCTGGACGTCAGCCACCAGCCGATGCACGGCCGCGCCAAGGCCGGCATCGGCTATCTCCCGCAGGAAGCGTCGATCTTCCGCAAACTGTCGGTGGCCGACAACATCATGGCCATCCTCGAGACCCGCAAGGAGCTCGACAAGGCCGGCCGGCGCAAGGAACTGGAAAGCCTGCTGCAGGAGTTCCACATCAGCCACATCCGCGACAACCTCGGCATGAGCCTGTCCGGCGGCGAGCGCCGTCGCGTGGAGATCGCCCGGGCCCTGGCCACCGCACCGAAATTCATCCTCCTCGACGAACCGTTCGCCGGCGTGGACCCGATCTCGGTGGGCGACATCAAGCAGATCATCCACCACCTCAAGGCGAAGGGCATCGGCGTGCTGATCACCGACCACAACGTCCGCGAGACCCTGGACATCTGCGAAACGGCCTACATCGTCAACGACGGCCAACTGATCGCCGAAGGCGACTCGGACACCATCCTCGCCAACGACCTGGTGAAGGAAGTGTACCTGGGCCACGAGTTCCGCCTGTAAGCGCTGAGGTCGCCGCCCTGCCGCCCCTGCGCTGCATCAATTCAAGCGCGGTTTTATGCGCTTTAATTGTTACAGCGCTCTAGGCAAACACTTCAGTTTCAGGCATATAATTTGCTTAAGTTTGGCGCTTCGGCGCCCTGTAGTGGATGGCGCATGTGCGCCGGCAAATAAGGTGTTAAGCCCCTGCCATGAAACCATCGCTAGTCTTGAGAATGGGCCAGCAGCTGACGATGACGCCGCAGCTGCAACAGGCCATCCGTCTGCTCCAATTGTCGACCCTGGACCTGCAGCAGGAGATCCAGGAGGCCCTGGAATCCAACCCGATGCTCGAACGCCAGGAAGACGGCGACGACTTCGACAGTTCCGACCCCATGGCCGACAACGCCGAACAGAAGCCCAACACCGAGATCCAGGAACCGGCCTACCAAGAGGCGGCGCCGACGGTGGACAGCCTCGAGGACGGCGAATGGAGCGAGCGCATCCCCAACGAACTGCCGGTCGACACCGCCTGGGAAGACGTCTACCAGACCAGCGCCAGCAGCCTGCCCGGCAACGATGACGACGAGTGGGACTTCACCACCCGCACCTCCGCCGGCGAGAGCCTGCAAAGCCACCTGCTGTGGCAGCTCAACCTGGCGCCGATGTCGGACACCGACCGTCTGATCGCCGTCACCCTGATCGACTGCATCAACAATCAGGGCTACCTCGACGAATCCCTCGAAGAAATCCTCGACGCGTTCGATCCGGAGCTGGACATCGAGCTCGACGAGATCGAAGCCGTCCTGCACCGCATCCAGCAGTTCGAACCGGCGGGCATCGGTGCCCGCAACCTCGGCGAATGCCTGCTGCTGCAATTGCGCCAACTGCCGGCCAAGACCCCGTGGCTGACAGAGGCCAAGCGCCTGGTCACCGACTTCATCGACCTGCTCGGCAGCCGCGACTACAGCCAGCTGATGCGGCGCATGAAGCTCAAGGAAGACGAACTGCGCCAGGTCATCGAGCTGGTGCAGAGCCTCAATCCGCGTCCGGGCTCGCAGATCGAGTCGTCCGAGGCCGAGTACGTGGTGCCGGACGTCATCGTGCGCAAGGACAACGAACGCTGGCTGGTCGAGCTGAACCAGGAATCCGTGCCGCGCCTGCGGGTCAACGCCCAGTACGCCGGCTTCGTGCGCCGCGCCGACACCAGCGCCGACAACACTTTCATGCGCAACCAGTTGCAGGAGGCGCGCTGGTTCATCAAGAGCCTGCAGAGCCGCAACGAGACCCTGATGAAAGTGGCGACCCAGATCGTCGAGCATCAGCGCGGCTTCCTGGAGTACGGCGACGAAGCCATGAAACCCCTGGTGCTGCACGACATCGCCGAAGCGGTGGGCATGCACGAGTCGACGATTTCCCGGGTGACCACGCAAAAGTTCATGCATACCCCCCGGGGCATTTATGAGCTGAAATACTTTTTCTCCAGCCACGTCAGCACCTCCGAAGGCGGCGAATGCTCGTCCACGGCGATCCGCGCGATCATCAAGAAACTGGTTGCCGCGGAAAATCAGAAAAAGCCGTTGAGCGACAGCAAGATCGCTGGTTTACTGGAGGCACAAGGCATTCAGGTGGCTCGCCGCACCGTCGCCAAGTACCGTGAATCCCTCGGGATCGCGCCTTCGAGCGAACGCAAGCGGTTGATGTAAGCCACGTTACAGCGTTCCAGTGGCAGGCTATCCCGCCTGCCGCTTTATGCACTGGCAACGAAGGAGAAGCTGTATGCAAGTCAACATCAGTGGACACCAACTGGAAGTGACCGCCCCTCTGCGCGAGTACGTCGAGTCCAAGCTCAAGAAGATCGAGGGACATTTCGACAAGATCACCAACGTTCAGGTGATCATGACCGTCGAGAAGCTCAAACAGAAAATCGAAGCCACGCTGCATGTGCCGGGTAAGGAAGTGGTGGCCAATGCCGAACATGACGACATGTACGCAGCCATTGACCTCCTGACCGACAAACTGGATCGCCAACTCAAAACGCATAAGGAAAAGACCCAGAAAGTCCTTCAGGGCGCTACCGGTCGATAACCCCCCACTCCATGATCCGACTTGAAAGTATCCTGACCCCCGGCCGTTCCCTCGTGAACGTGCCGGGCGGCAGCAAAAAGAAAGCCCTCGAACAAATTGCCAACCTGATCGCCCGGGAAGTGCCGGATCTGGAGATGCAAGATGTCTTCGAGGCACTGGTCGCCCGTGAGAAGCTCGGTTCCACCGGCTTCGGCAACGGCATCGCCATTCCGCACTGCCGCCTCAAGGGTTGCGAGTCGCCCATCAGCGCGCTGATGCACCTTGAAGCCCCCATCGATTTCGACGCCATCGACGGCGCCCCGGTCGACCTGCTGTTCGTCCTGCTGGTTCCGGAAGCCGCCACCGATGCGCACCTGGAGCTGCTGCGCCAGATCGCCAGCATGCTCGACCGCAAGGAAGTACGCGAAAAACTGCGTCGCGCCGCCAGCAACAAAGACTTGTATCAGGTTGTCCTGAACGAGCAGAACGGGCAGTAACCATGCGTCTGATCATCGTCAGCGGCCGTTCCGGCTCGGGTAAAAGCACCGCACTGGATGTCCTGGAGGACAACGGTTACTACTGCATCGACAACCTGCCGGCCGGCCTGCTGCCGGATCTGGCCGAGCGTGCGTTGATCCATACCGAACTGTCGCAGCCGCTGGTCGCCGTCTCCATCGATGCGCGCAACCTGCCGAGCCACCTGTCGCGTTTTCCCGAACTGCTCGAAGAAGTCCGCAGCCGGCATATCCAGTGCGACGTCCTCTACCTGGACGCCGACGAGGAAACCCTGCTCAAGCGCTTCTCGGAAACCCGCCGGCGCCACCCGCTGAGCAGCGCCAACCGTTCGCTGGCCGAAGCCATCGAAGACGAAACGGCCTTGCTCGGCCCCATCGCCGACCTGGCGGACCTTAAGGTCAACACCACCAGCCTGAACCTGTACCAGCTGCGTGACACCATCAAGCTGCGCCTGCTGAACCAGCCGGAGCCCGGTACGGCGTTCCTGGTGGAGTCGTTCGGTTTCAAACGCGGCATGCCGGTGGATGCCGACCTGGTGTTCGATGTACGCTGCCTGCCCAATCCGTACTGGAAGCCCGAACTGCGCGCACAGTCCGGCCTGGACGAGCCGGTGGCCGAATACCTCGCGGCGCAGCCGGAGGTCGAGGAGATGTTCCAGGACATCTACGCCTACCTGCTCAAGTGGCTGCCACGCTTTGCCGCCAGCAACCGCGCCTACGTCACCATTGCCATCGGCTGCACCGGCGGGCACCACCGCTCCGTCTACCTGACCGAGCGCCTGGGCCAGGCGCTGCAGAAAACCCTGAAGAACGTCCAGGTCCGCCACCGCGACCTCACCTAAAGGATCCACACCGCGATGCCTGCTCTGGAAATCGAAATCATCAACAAACTGGGTCTGCATGCCCGGGCATCGGCCAAGTTCGTCGGTGTCGCCGGCCAGTTCCCGGATTGCACGATCAGGGTCGGCCGCACGCCGGAAACCACGGTGGACGGCAAGAGCATCATGGCCATGATGATGCTGGCCGCCGGCAAGGGCACCAAGATCCACCTGAGCACCGAAGGGCATCAAGAGAAAGAAGCCATGGATGCGCTGGTGGCGCTGATCAACAACTATTTCGACGAAGGCGGCTGAGACCGTATTCGTCAGGAGGGAGCGAAGGCGCCCTCCTGAGATTCACCCCAACGCCGTATCCATCACCATCATCAGACAGAAGCCCACCAGCAATCCCAGGCTGGCCAGCTTGTCATGGCCGTTGCGCCGCGACTCCGGAATCACTTCGTGGGTCACCACCAGCAGCATCGCCCCTGCGGCCAACGCCAGCCCCAACGGCAACAGCACCTGCGCAAGGCTGACCAGCCACGCGCACAGCAGCGCAAACACCGGCTCCACCAGCCCTGAGGCGGCACCGATCAGGAACGCTTTCATGCGCGACATCCCCGCCCCGGCGAGCACCAAGGCGATCACCAGCCCTTCCGGCACATCCTGCAAGGCAATGCCCATGGCCAGGCTGTCCGCATCCGGCATGCCGCCGCCGGCCGACACGCCCACGGCCATGCCTTCCGGGATGTTGTGGGCGATGATGGCGAACACGAACAGCCAGATGCGCGGCGGGATCACCGGGTGTTCGACGGTGCCGACGAGCATTTCCGGGGTCGCGCCGGAAACCCGGCGATCCACCAGGTACAGCCCGAACGCACCGGACAGGATGCCCAGGCAGATCAGGCCGCTGGCGCCCCACGGCGTCATGCCCAGGCCCTCGGCGGCGGCGATGCCCGGCACGATCAGCGAAAACGCCGTCGCCGCCAGCATCACGCCGGCGCCGAACCCCAGCAAAGAATCGCTAAGCGCCTGCGGCATGCGCCGGATCACCAGCACCGGCACGGCCCCCAGCGCCGTGCCGAGGGCGCAGACCGCACCGCCCTGCAATGCCCGCGACAGTCTCGGCTCAAGATCCAGCCATTCCAGCCCGTGGGCGACCAGCAAGGTCATGCCCGCCAACAGCAGCAGCGAGCCGAACGCGTAACGGAACATCCGCCCGCCGCCGATCGCCAGTGTTCCAGTGCCCATAGTCAGCCTTGAATGGTTTTTATCGGGGACTCAAGCCAGCGCCGCCTGATAGCGCGCAGCGACTTCCGGCCAATTGATCACGTTGTAGAACGCACTGATGTATTCCGGCCGGCGGTTCTGGTAGCGCAGGTAGTAGGCGTGTTCCCAGACGTCGAGGCCGAGGATCGGCGTGTTGCCGTTCATCAACGGGCTGTCCTGGTTGCCGCTGCTCTCCACCAGCAGTTTTTTCTCCGGGGTGACGCTGAGCCAGGCCCAGCCGCTGCCGAAACGGGTCAACGCCGCTTTGGTGAATGCTTCCTTGAACGCGTCGAGGCCGCCCAGTTGCTCGTCGATGGCCTCGGCCAGCGCGCCGTCCGGCGCACCGCCGCCGTCGGGCACCATCACTTCCCAGAACAGCGAATGGTTGGCGTGGCCGCCGCCCTGGTTGATCACCGCCGCCCGCAGGCTTTCCGGCAGTTGCCGGACGCTGGCGACCAGCCGTTCCACCGGCCACCCGGCGTATTCCGTGCCCTCGACGGCGGCGTTGAGGTTGTTGATGTAGGTCTGGTGATGCTTGGTGTAGTGGATCTCCATGGTCTGCGCGTCGATGTGCGGCTCAAGCGCGTCGTAGGCGTAAGGCAAGGCAGGCAGGGTAAAAGCCATTTCAATGGACTCCATGGTGATGTGAAACCGACGGCCGGCGCGCATTGCCGGCGTCCGGATGCAGCAGACGCTGGGTGCGCGGGTATTCGCCGTGCTCGCTGATGAAATTGAGCAGCTCGACATAGGTCTTGCTGCTCTGGCGCAGCGCCGCTTCGCGCAGGGCCGGGCGCAGGCGTTCGTCCTGCATGGCCTGCAGCAGCCGCTGATGGATGGCGCACAGGTATTCGGCGCTCTCCTCCGGCTGGTTCAGGCGCAGGTGCAGATCCGCCAGGTTGTGGTGCGAGATGACACAGGCCGCCACCGCTTCGTCGGCGTCCGCCCAGCGCTCGAACAGCACCTGAGCCAGGGCCAGGGCTTGCAGGTAGGCTTCGCGGGCATCGATCAGTTCGCCCAGCATGAAGCAGCGATTGGCCCGTTCGATCGTGCGTTTCCAGTGCTCCATGGTGAACCTCCAAAGCGGTGCGGCGCTTACACGCCGCCGGCGGTGAGTTTTTCGGGGTTGAGCAACGCTTCCAGTTCGCTGCGCGACAGGTCGGTGTGCTCCAGCGCGACGTCGATCACCGCGCGGCCCTGCTTGTAGGCCTGCTTGGCGATTTCGGCGGCCTTCTGGTAACCGATGATCGGGTTGAGCGCGGTCACCAGGATCGGGTTGCGCGAGAGCGCTTCCTTGAGGCGCGACTCGTTGACCTTGAAGCTGGCGATGGCTTTGTCGCCCAGCAGCCGACTGGCGTTGGCCAGCAGTTCGATGCTGCCGAGCAGGTTCTGGGCGATGATCGGCAGCATCACGTTCAGCTCGAAATTGCCCGACTGGCCGGCGACGGTGATGGCCGCGTCATTGCCGATCACTTGCGCGGCGACCATGGCGGTGGCTTCCGGAATCACCGGGTTGACCTTGCCGGGCATGATCGACGAGCCCGGCTGCAAGCCTTCCAGCTCGATCTCACCCAGGCCGGCCAAGGGGCCCGAGTTCATCCAACGCAGGTCGTTGGCGATTTTCATCAGCGACACGGCGGTGGCCTTCAACTGGCCGGAGACGGCGACGGCGGTGTCCTGCGAGCCGATCAGCGCAAACAGATCCTTGCCCGGCGTGAACTGCACGTGGGTGAGCTGGCTCAGGTGACGGCTGAAACGCCCGGCGAACTCCGGATGCGCGTTGATCCCGGTGCCGACCGCCGTGCCGCCCTGGGCCAGGGACTGCAGGCTCGGCAACAGGTTCTGCAGATGGCCGACGTTGGCCTTGAGCTGCTGCGCCCAGCCGTTGAGCACCTGACTCATGCGCACGGGCATGGCATCCATCAGGTGCGTGCGGCCGGTTTTCACGTGGTGATGGACCTGAACGGCCTTGTGCTCGATCACCTGCACCAGGTGCAGCAGCGCCGGCAGCAGTTGCTCGTGCAGGGCCAGGGCGGCGCTGACGTGGATGGTGGTCGGGATGATGTCGTTGCTGCTCTGGCCGCAATTGACGTGATCGTTCGGGTTGACCGGCTCGCCCAGCAGACGGCTGGCCAGGGTTGCGATCACTTCGTTGGCGTTCATGTTGGAACTGGTGCCGGAGCCGGTCTGGAAGACATCCACCGGGAAATGCTGCATGAAGTCGCCTTCGAGCAAGCCTTGGGCGGCATCGCTGATGGCCTTGCCTTGAGCGGCGCTGAGCTGGTTGAGTTCGACGTTGGCCCGGGCGGCGGCGGCCTTGGCCAGGATCAGCGCACGGACGAACTGGGTGGGCATCGGCTTGCCGCTGATCGGGAAGTTATCCACCGCCCGCTGGGTCTGCGCGCCGTAGAGCGCGTCCGCCGGCACCTGCAGTTCGCCCATGCTGTCGCGCTCAATACGTGTCTTGGTCATCGGTGAATCCTTGGACTAGTTCAATGAGGGGAATCGAGGGAAGCAACTCGCAGGTCGCCAGTTGCCAGGTGAAGCTTTGCCAGCGCTTGAGCCGGCATTTGCACAGCGAGAGGCGCTCCATCTCACGCAGGGGGCGCCAGGCCTGGTCGAGGCACAGGCTGCGCCAATGCCACGGCAAGGCGATGTCGTTGGCGGTGTCCATCAGCAGACGGAAAGCGGTTTCGGCGATCGTCCAGGGCGACGTCGTCGTGCAGCAGGCCAGGTAGCGGCCCTCGGCGAGGTAATGTTCGATCAGGCGCGGCTCGTCCGGATCCATCGCACAGCGGATCTGGCGGCTCATCCAGCGCCAGCTTTCGAGGTAAGGCTGCTCGTGCAAGGCAGAACTCATGATTCCTGGCTCATCCGATAATGAGATTTATTATTAGTTGATAATGAGAACCAAAACAAGAGCGCCCAAATTTTGCTGATTCAGGCAAAAACGGTGGGAGCCAGCCCTGCTGGCGATGGCGTCAATGCAGGCGCTTCCCCGGAGACCCGGTATTGCAGGACACAAAAAAGGCGCGCCACCCGCTGGGGTGACGCGCCTTTTTGCGCAACGGTCGAGCTTAGCTGCCCGCGACGGTCATCCGCTCGATCAGCACCGATCCTGTGCGGATATTGCTGCGAAGTTCCAGATCGTTGCCCACCGCGACAATCTGCTTGAACATGTCGCGCAGGTTGCCGGCGATGGTCACTTCCTGCACCGCGAACTGGATTTCGCCGTTCTCGACCCAGTACCCCGCCGCTCCGCGCGAGTAGTCGCCGGTGACCATGTTCAGGCCGTGGCCCATCAGTTCGGTGACCAGCAGGCCCCGGCCCATGCGCCGCAGCAGCGCCGCCTGATCCTCGTCGCCATGGGTGACGAACAGGTTGTGCACGCCGCCGGCGTTGGCGGTGCTCGGCATGCCGAGCTTGCGGCCGGAATAGGTGCCGAGGATGTACGACACCAGCTCACCCTTTTCGACGAACGGCTTGGCGTAGGTCGCCAGACCGTCGCCGTCGTAGGCCGCGCTGCCCATGGCGCGCATCAGGTGCGGGCGCTCATCGATGGTCAGCCATTCCGGAAACAGCTGCTGCCCCAGCGTGCCTTCAAGGAACGACGCCTTGCGGTACAGGCTGCCGCCGGACACCGCCGACAGGAAACTGCCGAACAGGCCGCCAGCCAGTTCTGCCGAAAACAGCACCGGCACTTCGCAGGTCGGCACGGGACGTGCGCCCAGACGGCTCGCCGCCCGCTGCGCGGCCCGCTGGCCGATGCTCACCGGATCCGCCAGCAAGTTGCCCTGACGGTTCACGTCATACCAGTAGTCGCGCTGCATCTGGCCGTCGGCCTCGGCGATCATCACACAGCTGAGGCTGTGCCGGGTCGAGGCGTAGCCGCCGACGAAGCCGTGGCTGTTGCCGTAGACGCGGCAGCCCTGATGGGTGCTCAGCGTCGTGCCGTCGGCGTTCCTGATCCGCGCATCGGCGTCGAACGCCGCCGCCTCGCAGATCAAGGCTTTCTCGATGGCCTGCTCGGGGGTGATGTCCCAGGCGTGGAACAGGTCGAAATCCTGGACGTCCCTGGCCATCAGCGCGGCGTCGGCCAGGCCGGAGGCTTCGTCCTCGGAGGTGTGCTTGGCGATGGCCAGCGCGGCGGCGACGGTTTCGCGGATCGCGTCAGGCCCGGTCGCCGAGGTGCTGGCCGAACCTTTGCGCTGGCCGACATACAAGGTGATGCCGAAGCCCTGGTCGCGGTTGAACTCGACCGTCTCGACTTCGCGCTGACGCACCGACGTCGACAGCCCCTGCTCAAGCGACACCGCCACTTCGCAGGCGCTGGCCCCTTGGCGCTTGGCTTCGGCGATGATCTGCTCGACCTGTTCCTGCAGGGCCGGCAATGCCTGCGGGCCGACGCTTTCAACTGCACTCATGCTCATCTCCACTCAAATTCTGCTTTCGGCTGGGGCCATCGAGCGACCGGGCCGGACAAGCGGCCCCCGACTGGTTATCATGGCGGCGTTTCTTTGCGGACTGCCACCATGGTTGATTCTTACGACGACTCCCTCGATACGGGAGAAAAAAGCAAATCCCAGGTCAAACGCGAGCTGCATGCTCTGGTTGACCTCGGCGAGCGCCTCACGACCCTCAAGCCCGACTTGCTGGCCAAGCTGCCGTTGACCGACCCGTTGCGCCGGGCCCTGGCCGATGCGCCCAAGCACGTGGCGCACATCGCACGCAAACGGCACCTGCAGTTCATCGGCAAGCTGATGCGCGACCAGGACACCGACGCCATCCTGGTGCTGCTCGACCAGCTCGACGCTTCCACCCGCCAGTACAACGAGCGTTTCCACAACCTCGAACGCTGGCGCGACCGCCTGATCGGCGGTGACGACGCGGTGCTGGAGAAGTTCGTCGCCGAATACCCGGAGACCGACCGTCAGCAACTGCGCTCCCTGATCCGTCAGGCCCAGCACGAGGTGGCGCGTAACAAGCCGCCGGCCTCCAGCCGTAAAATCTTCAAGTACATCCGAGAGCTCGACGAGACCCAACGCGGCCTGCGTTGATCATCGTCACCGGGTGGCCGCCCAAGGCGCCACCCGTCGCTCCATCCCTTCTTATGCGCCTGTGCCGCCCACGGTGATCGCGTCGATCTTCAGCGTCGGCTGGCCCACGCCCACCGGCACCGATTGCCCGTCCTTGCCGCAGGTGCCCACGCCGCTGTCCAGCGCCAGGTCGTTGCCGACCATCGACACCCGGCTCATGGCCTCCGGGCCGTTGCCGATCAGGGTGGCGCCCTTGACCGGTGCGGTGATCTTGCCGTCCTCGATCAGGTACGCCTCGCTGGTGGAGAACACGAACTTGCCGCTGGTGATGTCTACCTGGCCGCCGCCGAGGTTGGCGCAGTAGATGCCCTTCTTCACCGAGGCGATGATTTCCGCCGGATCGCTTTCGCCGCCCAGCATGTAGGTGTTGGTCATCCGCGGCATCGGCAGGTGCGCGTAGGACTCGCGCCGGCCGTTGCCGGTACGGGCCACGCCCATCAGGCGGGCGTTGAGCTTGTCCTGCATGTAGCCCTTGAGCACGCCGTTCTCGATCAGGGTGGTGCACTCGGTCGGGGTGCCTTCGTCGTCGACGCTCAGGGAACCGCGGCGACCGCTCAAGGTGCCGTCATCGACGATGGTGCAGAGTTTGGAGGCGACCATTTCGCCCATCCGGCCGCTGTAGGCCGAACTGCCCTTGCGGTTGAAGTCGCCTTCCAGGCCATGGCCGACCGCTTCGTGCAGCAGCACGCCGGACCAGCCCGAACCCAACACCACCGGCAACGTGCCGGCCGGCGCCGGAATCGCTTCCAGGTTGACCAGCGCCTGGCGCAGGGCCTCACGGGCGTAGCCCATGGCACGGTCTTCGGCGAGGAAATAGCGGTAGTCGGTACGCCCGCCGCCGCCATGGCCACCCCGTTCGCGGCGACCGTTCTGCTCGACGATCACGCTGACGTTGAAGCGCACCAGCGGCCGCACGTCCGCCGCCAGCCCGCCGTCGGTGGACGCCACCATGATCCGCTCCCAGACGCCGGCCATGCTCACGCTGACCTGCTGGATGCGCGGGTCGAGGGCGCGGGTGGCGACGTCGATGCGCTTGAGCAGGTCGACCTTCTCGGCGCGGCTCAGCACTTCCAGCGGATTGTCCGGCGCGTACAGCTGCGCGACGTCCTGGGTGGTGAACGCCTGCACCTTGCCGTCCTGACCGGCGCGGGAGATCGAGCGGGCCGCACGGGCCGCCGCGCCCAGCGCTTCCAGGGTGATGGCGTTGCTGTAGGCGAAGCCGGTCTTCTCGCCGGACTGCGCCCGTACGCCGACGCCCTGGTCGAGGTTGAAGCTGCCTTCCTTGACGATGCCGTCTTCCAGCGACCAGGACTCGGAAATCTGCCCCTGGAAGTACAGGTCGGCGGCATCGATGCCGGGGCCGGCCAGGTCACCGAGCACGCCTTGCAGGCTCTCGATGGTCACGCCGCCGGGCGCCAACAGGTGGTCACTGACTGAGGACAACAACTCGCTCATAGGTTCTACGCCTTAAATTCGTGTTCTGAGGCAGGCCGCTGCGCGCCCTGCGAGAAAAACCGCCGGTGAGTGGCCACCGGCATCCGCGCCCGGATGGACGCCTGTTCGCTGCTGTCGCGCTCGGCCAGCAGCACGGCCTCGCCGGTGTCCTGTTGCGCCAGCACGCGGCCCCACGGGTCGATGATGGCTGCGTGGCCGAAAGTCTCGCGCGGGCCCGGATGCATCCCGCCCTGGGCCGCCGCCAGCACATAGCACTGGGTCTCGATGGCCCGTGCGCGGATCAGCACATCCCAGTGCGCGGCGCCGGTCACCGCCGTGAAGGCCGACGGCGCGGTGATCAGCTCGGCGCCGGCGGCCCGCAGTTCGCTGTAGAGCTCCGGGAAGCGCAGGTCGTAGCACACCGTCAGCCCCAGCCGGCCCACCGGCGTGTCCGCCACCACCACGCCGCTGCCATAAGCATAGTCATCGGATTCGCGGTAACGGCCGCGATTGTCCGCCACATCGACATCGAACAGGTGCAGCTTGTCGTACCGCGCAACGATTTCGCCCTGGTCATCGACCAACAGCGAGCAGGCATGGGACTTCGCCGCAGGCTGGCCCACCGGTGGCAGCGGCAACGTGCCGGCCACGATCCATAACCTGAGGTCGCGCGCGGTCTGTTTCAACCACGGCAGGATCGGCCCCTCGCCCAGCGCTTCGGCACGGCCGATGTCGGCGATGTCGCGACGGCCCATGGCGGCGAAGTTCTCCGGCAGCACCGCCAGCTTCGCGCCCGCTTCGGCCGCCTGCTCAAGCAGGCGCCGGGCATCGCGCAGGTTGGCCGGCACATCGCTCTGGCTGACCATTTGAATCACCGCTAAAGACATGGCGCACTCCGCAAGAGGTTTGCGGCCATGCTACTCCATCGGTGCCGGGCCTGGCTGTTCAAAAGGGCTTGTCGAAGGTGATTTTCGGCTCTTTCCACGGCCCCTTGACCGTGTACTTGACGCTGGCGAACCGCGCCACGCGGTCGCCGATCAGCTTGTCGATCAGAAACAGCGCACCGCCGACCGCCGGCGCCCCCACGATCAGCGCCGCGATCGGCAGGTTGTTGGTCACCGGCAAGGTCACCAGCAGCCGGGCGTCCACCTGGTCGCCGACCAGGTCCAGGGTGCCGTTGAGCTCAATGTTGCTCGACGGCCCGGTCAGCAGGATCGGTTCGCGGGTCACGTAGACGCCGTTGGTCGCCACCAGCAGGCCCTTGACCCGGTCATAGCTCAGGCCTTTGCCGAACAGGTCGGAGAAGTCCAGGCGCAGGCGCCGGCCGATGGAGTTGAAGTTGAGCAGGCCGAACACCCGCAGCGCCTGGGCGCCCCCTTCCACCTCGACGAACTGGCCCTTGTTCAGCGACGCATCGAGGGTGCCGGAGAAGCGCTTGGTCGCCAGCCACGCCGGCGAACCCGGCCAGCGGCCGTCGACGTCCATGTGGAACTCTTCGCTGGTCACGCTCGGCGCGAACCCCCAGCCCTTGAGCACGTCGGCGAGGTTTTTGCCGCCGATCCGGCCCTTGTACCAACTGTTCGTGTTGCCCGGCGTGCCTTCCCAGCCGCCGCTGCCCTGCAGCAGGATGCCCTTGAGACCCAGGTCCAGGTTGCTCAGGGCGATGCCCTTGGCGGTCGGCCGCACTTTGAGCGACCAGCCGCCCACCAGGTCCTGGCCCTGGAACAGCTGGTTGACGGTGATGTCCAGCGCCGGAATCTTGCTCGGATCGACCGAGGCCAGAGGATCGGGCGCGTTCTCGTCAGCCTGCACCGCCGGATCCGGCGCCGGCAGGCGCACGTATTGCAGGTTCACCGCGATCGGCGCGCCGTTGGCGTCGGGAATCGCGACCGTGCCCTTGGCCTGCCGGCTGTCCAGCGCCAGCGCCCAGGCGCCCGCCTTGCGGTTGAGCTGCACCGACGCCTGATCCAGCGTGGTGCCGAACGCCGTGAGCCTGTCGACCTTGAAGTCGGCGCTGCTCAGCAGTTGCCTGGCGCTGCCGCCCGGATCCTTGCCGGCGTACTTGTCCACCAGGTCCTGCCACGGCTTGACGTCCAGCTCCGACAGCACGCCGCGCACCCGCAGGCCCTTGCCGCCGGGCAGCACCGCCTCGCCCGCGCCGAGGAACAGTTCACCGCGGCCGTCGGCGAAATTGCCCGGCGGCGCCGCGAAGGTGAAATTGGCCAACTGATCGTAATTGACCCAGTAGCGCCGCTCCGGCCCTTGCAGGGTCATGCGGAACACCGTGTCGCGTCCGGTGCTGGCCGGCAGGCCGAACGGCGCCGGCAGATCCACCGCCACGCCCTTGAGGCTGGAGCTGACCATCAACTGGCTGTCGGCGCCGTCCAGGTTCACCTGCAACTGATAGGGAACCGTGCCGGACACCGGCAGCGGCTGGGTCACGCCGAGCCAGTCGGTGAGTTTCTTCACCTCTACTTGTCCGGAGGCGGCCACGCGGGTCTTGAGCCGGCCCGGGCCGCCGTCGGCGAAGATCTGCGCGGTCACCGGTTTGTCGAACGCCCGTGCAGCGATGTTCTGCCCGCTCAGGCCCTTGGCGCTGTCGAACCGGAAATCGCCCTTGAGCTGGGTCAGCTCAAGCTTGGGCTCGGCCAGCTTCAGCCGCGCGTTGGCCGGCTTGAAGTCGACGAGGATCTTCGGCGCATCGCCCTTGGCCAGCGGCACGTCCAGCTTCAGCTTGCCGGTCAGTTCGCCCTCGCCCTCCCATCCGGCGAAGGTCTCGGCGGTGCCGATCGGCGCTTCCTGAAGGATCTTCAGACCGTCGCCCAGTCCGCCGGCGAACGCGCCGTCGAGGAGCAAATGGCTGTGTTCGCCTTCCGGCGCGTGGGGAATGTTGACGAACACGTCGCTGACCTGGGTGTCGAGCAACTGGCCCTTCTGCGCCACGATCCGGATGCCGCTGTCCTCGATGAACACGTCGCCGCTGACCTTGCTCACATGGGGCCAGCCCGGCTGGAACGCGAGTTCGGCGTCATGCACCTTGAAGAACAGGCTGATGCTGCGGTCTGCGTCGGCCGCGCCCTTGTTCAGCGAACCTTGGTACTGAAAGAAGCCCTGATCCACCGCGCCCTTGAGGATCGCGGTACGCAGCCATTCGTCGACCGCCGGGTTCAGGACCTGGGGCAGGTACTTGGCGGTGTAGCGTCCGTCGCCGTCCACCAGGCCGACGCGCAAGTCCATGTAGTCTTCCTGGTCGTGGTCGAAATGCAGGCGGATCAGGAAGTCGCCGGCGATCTTGCCCTCTTCGCCGAGCACCTTCAGGTACGGCGCGATCAGGGTGAAGCCTTCCTTGTCGAGCTTCCAGGTCAAGCGGGCGTTGGCCTGGATGTACTGCCACGGCTTGGCGAAGATCGGGTCCAGGTGCAGGACGAAGTCCTTGCTGTCCATCCGCAGTTCGCCGCCGCCCAAGTTGCCGCTGAGGCTGCCGCTGACGTTCCGCGCCGCCGGGGCGCCGTGGTAGGCGTCGAAGCCGACCCGGTCGAGGTTGGCGGCGAAGCTGAATCGTGAGTCATCGGTGGCGTTGGGGCGCACATCCAGCAGCACGTTGCGCAGTCCGCCGGTCACCTTCAGGCGCTCGACCACCGTGGCGAACCCTTGCGGCAACGGCCCCAGGGCATTGAGCAACGGCGTGATCGGCGTCAGGTCGATCCGGTCGGCCTGCAGGTGCCACAGTTCTTCGGCCTTGTCGCTGGCGGCGGTCTGCTTGATCTGCACCCGGGACTCCCAGCGGGTTTCGCCGAAGTTCATCGCCAGAGAATCGAGGGTGACAGTGGCGCCGTCGCGGTTGCGCTCGTAGTAAGCGTTGAGGGCCAGGTTGTCGATCCGGATCGGCTTGCGCTCGGCATAGGCGCCGGTCAGCTGCGGCGCGTTCAGACGCAGGGCGGCGCTCTGCAGCGTGCCTTCGCGCCAGTCGACCCACAGTTCGCCGCCGGCCTTGATCTCGGAGAAGTTCCACTGCTGGGTCAGGCGCTCGGGCAGCCATTTGGCCCAATCGCTCTGCGGCAGGCTCAGGTAGCCTTCGACGGCGCTGTCCTGCCACTGGCCGGCGCGGATCCGCGTACGCAGGCTGGTGGCCACCGGCTGGCCGTCGGGCAGGGTCAGACGCACGTCCAGCCGCTGGCGGACGGCGCCGGTCTTGAGGTTGAGGCCGACGTAGGTGAAGGTCAGCGGCGCGTGATCGAGCGGCTGCAAGGTCACCTGGCTGTCGAGCACGGACAGTTGCTGCACGATCTGCATGCGGTCGAACAGCTGCTGCGGATCCAGCGGCTGGTCCTGCTTGACCGGTAACCCTTCCAGTGCCCATTGGCCGTCTTCGCCTTCCTTGAGGCTGATCTTCAGGCCGTTGAGTTCGAGGTGGGCGATGCGCACTTCCCGGGCCAACAGGCTGGCCCACAGGTCCGGCACCGCACGCACCCGGTCCAGGCGCAGGGTGTTGGCGCCCTCGCCGACCGTCACGTCGTGGGCCAGCAGGATCGGCGCGAATCCGCTCCAGTCACCTTCAAGCTCGCCGATCTGCAGCGGCATGCCGAGGGCGGCGCCGGCCTTCTGCTCGACGTCGGCGCGGTACTCGGCCACCAGCGGCGCCAGTTCCCGGCCGAGGCTGACGTACAACGCCATCAACACCAGTGCCAGCGCGCACAGGCCCAACCCCCAGCGGGTGAGTGCGGCCAGAATGCGGGTCAGACGCTCCATGTCAGTTGGCTCCCATGGCAAAAAAACTGCGAAAAGCTGAGGCCAGCCGTTTCAGGACAAAGGCGACGCAGGGGATCAGAGCAGCACCACGTCATATTGTTCCTGGGAATACATGGTTTCTACCTGAAAGCGTATGGTGCGGCCAATGAACGCTTCAAGCTCGGCGACGTTGCCGGACTCTTCGTCGAGCAGCCGATCCACCACTTTCTGGTTCGCCAGCACGCGGTAGCCCTCGGCCTGATAGGCCCGGGCCTCGCGCAGGATCTCACGGAAAATCTCGTAACAGATGGTTTCCGGGGTCTTCAGCTTGCCGCGCCCCTGGCAACTGCTGCACGGCTCGCACAGCACCTGCTCAAGGCTCTCGCGGGTGCGCTTGCGGGTCATCTGCACCAGGCCCAGTTCGGTGATGCCGATGATGTTGGTCTTGGCGTGGTCGCGCTCCAGCTGTTTCTCCAGGGTGCGCAGCACCTGGCGCTGGTGCTCTTCGTCTTCCATGTCGATGAAGTCGATGATGATGATCCCGCCCAGGTTGCGCAGGCGCAGTTGCCGGGCGATCGCGGTGGCGGCTTCGAGGTTGGTCTTGAAGATGGTCTCTTCAAGGTTGCGGTGGCCGACGAAAGCCCCGGTGTTCACGTCGATGGTGGTCATGGCTTCCGCCGGATCCACCACCAGATAGCCGCCGGACTTGAGCGGCACCTTACGCTCCAGGGCCTTCTGGATCTCGTCCTCAACACCGTACAGGTCGAAGATCGGCCGCTCGCCCGGGTAATGCTCCAGGCGGTCGGCGATCTCCGGCATCAGTTCGGCGACGAACTGCGTGGTTTTCTGGAAGGTCTCCCGGGAGTCGATGCGGATCTTCTCGATCTTCGGGCTGACCAGGTCACGCAGCGTGCGCAGGGCCAGGCCGAGATCCTCGTAGATCACGTTCGGCGCGCCGATGGTCTTGATCTGGGCGCTGATCTGATCCCAGAGCCTGCGCAGGTAACGGATGTCCATCAGGATCTCGTCGGCCCCGGCGCCTTCGGCGGCGGTGCGCAGGATGAAGCCGCCGGCTTCCTTGATGTCTTCCTTGGCCACGCAGTCGCTGACCACCTGCTTGAGGCGTTCGCGCTCGGCTTCGTCCTCGATCTTCAGGGAAATGCCGACGTGGGCGGTGCGCGGCATGTAAACCAGGTAGCGCGACGGGATCGACAGCTGGGTGGTCAGGCGCGCGCCTTTCGAGCCGATGGGATCCTTGGTCACCTGCACCACCAGGCTCTGGCCTTCGTGCACCAGGGCGCCGATGCTTTCCACCGCCGGCCCTTCGCGCAGGGAGATTTCCGAGGCATGGATGAACGCGGCGCGGTCCAGGCCGATATCGACGAACGCCGCCTGCATGCCCGGCAGCACGCGCACGACCTTGCCTTTGTAGATGTTGCCGACGATCCCGCGTTTTTGCGTGCGCTCGACATGCACTTCTTGCAGCACACCGTTTTCGACCACCGCCACGCGCGATTCCATCGGCGTGATGTTGATCAGGATCTCTTCACTCATGGCAGGGTCTCGTTCAGGCGTGTTCACGGTAATGGCCGCATCTTGATCCGCACGGCGCTCACTGCGCGTTCAGGGTTTGCCAACAGGGTATGCCGAAATGGCCCAGCAGTTCTGCGGTTTCGCACAACGGCAAACCGACGACCGCGGAATAGCTGCCGTCCAGGCCCGCCACGAACACCGCGCCGAGGCCCTGGATGCCGTAGCCGCCGGCCTTGTCCCGGGGTTCGCCGCTGGCCCAGTAGGCGACGGCCTCCGCTTGGCCGATCGGGCGGAAACGCACCCGGCTGCGCACCACCCGCGACTCGCAGCGGCCGTCCTCGACCAAGGCGATCGCCGTCAGCACTTCATGCTCCCTGCCGGACAACATCATCAGCATGGCGCATGCATCGGCTTCGTCCACCGGTTTGCCGAGAATTTTGCCGTCCAGCACCACGGCGGTGTCGGCCCCCAGCACGCAGCCCCCGTCGCGGGAGCCGACGGCGCGGCGGCCGGCCTCGGCCTTGCCGCGGGCCAGGCGCTCGACATAGGCGCACGGGGTTTCATGGGGTGACGGGGTTTCGTCGATGTCCGCGCTGACGGCGGTGAACGGCACGCCGATCTGCGTGAGCAGTTCACGCCGGCGCGGTGAGCCGGAGGCAAGGTAAAGCGGCTTCATCAAGACATCTCCCTGTTGGGTGCCCTGCCTCGCACATGCCATTTCCGTTTGGCGAGGCAAGGCGCCGTCACGGGCGCATGCCTGGGCAGATCAATTGATTTTGTAGCGGCGGCGCAAGCCACGCAAAGCGAAGCTGACCCAAGGCCAGAGCAACGCGCTGACCAGCGCCGGCAGCACCAGCGCCAGCGTCGGCTGGCGGTTGCCGGTCAAGGCGCTGAGCCACAGCTGAACCAGTTGCGCGAGACCGAAGATCACCAGGATCACCAGGCTCTGCTGCCACATCGGGAACATCCGCAGGCGCTGCTGCAACGACAGCACCAGGAACGTGATCAGGGTCAGGATCAAGGCGTTCTGCCCCAGCAGCGTGCCGTACAGCACGTCCTCGGCCAACCCCAGGCAAAACGCGGTGACCATGCCGACCTTCTGCGGCAAGGCCAGCGCCCAGAACGCCAGCAGCAGGGCCAGCCACAGCGGGCGCAGGATTTCCATGAACTGCGGCAACGGCGACACGCTGAGCAGCATGCCGATGAAGAACGTCAGCCAGACCATCCAGCCGTTACGGGAAGCGGTAGCCCCGACCATTATTCCTGTCTCCCGGTGGTGGCTGGCGCAGCGGCCGGCGGTTTGGCCGCCGGTCGCGCAGCAGGCTGGGCTGCCGGTGGCTTGGCGGCGGTGGCGGCTGGCGGTTTCGCGGCGGCCGGGGCGGACGCCGGCGGCTTGCCGGCCGCAGGCTTGGCCGGGGTCGCGGCAGCAGGGCCCGCAGCGGCCGGGCTCGTGGCCGCCGGAGTCGCGGCAGGCACCGTGACCGGCTTGGGCACGGTCGCCGGAATCACCGGGCCGCCGCCCAGGGCGTCGAGGTTTTCCTGGGCCTGGGCCGCGTCATTCGCGCGCTCTTCGGCGGTGCGGTTGTCGCTGAACACCAACAGCATGTAGCGGCTGCGGTTCAGGGCGGCGGTCGGCACGGCACGAACGATGGCGAACGGCTGGCCGGAATCGTGGATCACTTCCTTGACCGTCGCCACCGGGTAACCGGCCGGGAAACGCTGGCCCAGGCCGGAGCTGACCAGCAGGTCGCCTTCCTTGATGTCGGCGGTGTCGGCCACGTGGCGCAGTTCCAGGCGTTCCGGGTTGCCGGTGCCGCTGGCGATGGCCCGCAGGCCGTTGCGGTTCACCTGCACCGGGATGCTATGGGTGGAGTCGGTCAGCAGCAGCACGCGGGAGGTGTACGGCATCAGTTCGACCACCTGGCCCATCAGGCCGCGGGCGTCGAGCACCGGCTGGCCGAGCACCACGCCGTCGCGCTCGCCCTTGTTGATGATGATGCGGTGGGTGAACGGGTTCGGGTCCATGCCGATCAGTTCGGCGACCTCGACCTTCTCGTTGACCAGCGCGGACGAGTTCAGCAACTCGCGCAGGCGCACGTTCTGCTCGGTGAGGGCGGCCAGCTTCTGCAGGCGGCCCTGCAGCAGCAGGTTCTCGGTCTTGAGTTTTTCGTTGTCGGCGATCAGCTCGGTGCGGCTGCCGAACTGGCTGGCGACACCGTCCCAGAGCCGTCCGGGCAGGTCGGTGATCCAGTAGGCGTCCATCAGCACCAGCGACATCTGGCTGCGCGCAGGCTTGAGCAGACTGAAGCGGGCATCGACCACCATCAGCGCGACCGACAGCACGGCCAGCACCAGCAGGCGCACGCCCAATGAGGGGCCCTTGGCGAAAAGCGGTTTAATAGGCCGCTCCTTCCGGACAGATGTTCTGTTTATTCATACGGCTTCAAACCGGCCTGGATGAAAACTGACAGAAGATAAACGCCGACAGGCAGCACTGCAAAGTGCTGCCTGTGCGTTCACCCACGTATTGCGCCCGGCGACTTATTCGCTGGAGAGCAGATCCATGGTGTGCTTGTCCATCATTTCCAAAGCACGGCCACCGCCACGGGCAACGCAGGTCAGCGGGTCTTCGGCGACGATCACCGGCAGACCGGTTTCCTGGGCCAGCAGCTTGTCCAGGTCACGCAGCAGCGCGCCGCCGCCGGTCAGCACCAGGCCACGCTCGGCGATGTCGGAAGCCAGCTCCGGAGGCGATTGCTCCAGGGCGCTTTTCACGGCCTGAACGATGGTCGCCAGCGACTCCTGCAGAGCCTCCAGCACTTCGTTGGAGTTCAGGGTGAATGCGCGCGGAACGCCTTCGGCCAGGTTACGGCCGCGGACGTCGACTTCACGGACTTCGCCGCCCGGATAGGCGGTGCCGATTTCCTGCTTGATGCGCTCGGCGGTGGATTCGCCGATCAGGCTGCCGTAGTTGCGGCGAACGTAGGTGATGATCGCTTCGTCGAAGCGGTCGCCGCCGACGCGGACGGATTCGGCGTAGACCACACCGTTCAGGGAGATCAGCGCGATCTCGGTGGTGCCGCCGCCGATGTCGACGACCATCGAGCCGCGGGCCTCTTCGACCGGCAGGCCGGCACCGATGGCAGCGGCCATCGGCTCTTCGATCAGGAACACTTCGCGGGCACCGGCGCCGAGGGCCGATTCACGGATGGCACGACGCTCGACCTGGGTGGACTTGCACGGAACGCAGATCAGCACGCGTGGGCTGGGCTGCAGGAAGCTGTTTTCGTGAACCTTGTTGATAAAGTATTGCAGCATCTTTTCGCAGACGCTGAAGTCGGCGATCACGCCGTCCTTCATCGGACGAATGGCGGCAATGTTGCCCGGCGTACGGCCGAGCATGCGCTTGGCTTCGGTGCCGACAGCCACGACACTTTTCTGGTTACCGTGTGTCCGGATGGCCACAACCGATGGCTCGTTCAGGACGATACCGCGCTCGCGCACGTAAATAAGGGTGTTGGCAGTGCCCAGGTCAATGGAAAGATCGCTGGAAAACATGCCACGCAGTTTCTTGAACATGGGAAAGGGACCCTAGGCAACGCGTGGGTAAAAAAGTGCGGCAAACTCTAACAACGACAGGGATTTTGGGCAAGGCGCCAATATGTTAAATTGGCCGCTTTTCTGCGCACCAAGCCCCACAATCGCGGCCTTATGACCGTAGAAGTGCGGTAGTGTTCCGACAATCTAACACAGGGACGCCGTCCGTCCTGTTTTCCACTGGAGAATCCCGATGGCGCTAGAACGCTCCGACGTGGAAAAAATCGCTCATCTGGCCTGCCTGGGCCTCAATGAAGCCGATCTTCCGCACATCACCTCGGCCCTCAACAGCATCCTGGGGCTGGTCGACGAAATGCAGGCCGTCGACACCGACGGCATCGAGCCGCTGGCCCACCCGCTGGAAGCCAGCCAGCGCCTGCGCGCCGACGTCGTCACCGAAAGCAATCACCGCGAGGCCTATCAGTCCATCGCACCAGCGGTCGAAAACGGCCTGTACCTGGTTCCGAAAGTCATCGACTAAAGGGAAAGAGCCTGCAATGCATCACATGACTCTGGCCGAGATCGCCCGCGGTCTGGCCGACAAGAAGTTTTCCTCCGAAGAGCTGACCAAGGCCCTGCTGGCGCGCATCGCCCAGCTCGACCCTCAGATCAACAGTTTCATCAGCCTCACCGAAGAGCTGGCGCTGGGCCAGGCGAAAGCCGCCGACGCCCGCCGCGCCAACGGTGAGAGCGGCGCCCTGCTCGGCGCGCCGATCGCCCACAAGGACCTGTTCTGCACCCAGGGCATCCGCACCAGCTGCGGCTCGAAGATGCTCGACAACTTCAAGGCCCCGTACGACGCCACCGTGGTCGCCAAGCTGGCCGCCGCCGGCACCGTGACCCTGGGCAAGACCAACATGGACGAATTCGCCATGGGTTCGGCCAACGAGTCGAGCTGGTACGGCCCGGTGAAGAACCCGTGGAACCTGGAACACGTGCCGGGCGGTTCGTCCGGCGGTTCCGCCGCCGCCGTGGCCGCGCGCCTGCTGCCGGCCGCCACCGCCACCGACACCGGCGGCTCGATCCGCCAGCCTGCCGCGTTCACCAACCTGACCGGCCTGAAGCCGACCTACGGCCGCGTTTCGCGCTGGGGCATGATCGCCTACGCGTCGAGCCTCGACCAGGGCGGCCCGCTGGCCCGCACCGCCGAAGACTGCGCGATCCTGCTGCAGGGCATGGCCGGGTTCGACCCGAACGACTCCACCAGCATCGATGAGCCGGTGCCGGACTACACCGCCGGCCTCAACGGCTCGCTGCAGGGCCTGCGCATCGGCGTGCCGAAGGAATACTTCGGCGCCGGCCTCGATCCGCGCATCGCCGAACTGATCCAGAACAGCATCCAGCAGCTGCAGAAGCTCGGTGCCGTGATCAAGGAAATCAGCCTGCCGAACATGCAGCACGCGATTCCGGCGTACTACGTGATCGCCCCGGCCGAAGCCTCCTCCAACCTGTCGCGCTTCGACGGCGTGCGCTTCGGCCACCGCTGCGAAGCCCCGAAGAACCTGGAAGACCTGTACAAGCGCTCCCGCGGCGAAGGCTTCGGCGCGGAAGTGCAGCGCCGGATCATGGTCGGCGCCTACGCGCTGTCCGCCGGCTACTACGACGCCTACTACCTGAAGGCGCAGAAGATCCGCCGCCTGGTGAAGAACGATTTCATGGCCGCGTTCAATGAAGTCGACATCATCCTCGGCCCGACCACGCCGAACCCGGCCTGGAAGCTCGGCGCCAAGAACAACGATCCGGTCGCCGCCTACCTGGAAGACTTCTACACCATCACCGCCAACCTGGCAGGCCTGCCGGGCCTGTCGATGCCGGCCGGTTTCGCCGACGGCCTGCCGGTCGGCGTGCAGTTGCTCGCTCCGTACTTCCAGGAAGGTCGCCTGTTGAACGTCGCCCACCAGTATCAGCTCAACACTGACTGGCACACCCGCACCCCAACCGGCTTCTGAGGAGACGCACATGCAATGGGAAGTCGTGATCGGGCTGGAGATTCACACCCAGCTCACCACCCGGTCGAAAATCTTTTCCGGTAGTTCCACCACCTTCGGTTCCGAACCGAACACCCAGGCCAGCCTGATCGACCTGGGCATGCCCGGCGTGCTGCCGGTGCTCAACCAGGAAGCCGTGCGCATGGCCGTGATGTTCGGCCAGGCGATCGACGCCGAGATCGGCCGGCACAACGTGTTCGCCCGCAAGAACTACTTCTATCCGGACCTGCCCAAGGGCTACCAGATCAGCCAGATGGACCTGCCGATCGTCGGCAAGGGCCACCTGGACATCGCCCTGGAGGACGGCACGGTCAAGCGCGTCGGCATCACCCGCGCCCACCTTGAGGAAGACGCCGGCAAGAGCCTGCACGAAGAGTTCGGCGGCGCCACCGGCATCGACCTGAACCGCGCCGGCACGCCGCTGCTGGAGATCGTCTCCGAGCCGGACATGCGCAGCGCCAAGGAAGCCGTGGCCTACGTCAAGGCGATCCACGCGCTGGTGCGCTACCTGGGCATCTGCGACGGCAACATGGCCGAAGGCTCGCTGCGCTGCGACTGCAACGTGTCGATCCGCCCCAAAGGCCAGGCCGAGTTCGGCACCCGCTGCGAGATCAAGAACGTCAACTCGTTCCGCTTCATCGAGAAGGCGATCAACTCCGAGATCCAGCGCCAGATCGACCTGATCGAAGACGGCGGCAAGGTGATCCAGCAGACCCGCCTCTACGACCCGAACAAGGACGAGACCCGTCCGATGCGCAGCAAGGAGGAAGCCAACGACTACCGTTACTTCCCCGATCCGGACCTGCTGCCGGTGGTCATCGAGCAAGCCTACCTGGACGAGGTGCGCGCCACCCTGCCGGAACTGCCGCCGCAGAAGCGCGAGCGCTTCCAGAGCCAGTTCGGCCTGTCGGCCTACGACGCCAACGTGCTGGCCACCAGCCGCGAGCAGGCGGACTACTTCGAACAGGTCGCGGGCATCAGCGGCGACGCCAAGCTGGCGGCGAACTGGGTGATGGTCGAGCTGGGCAGCCTGCTCAACAAGCAAGGCCTGGACATCGAGCAGTCGCCGGTCTCGGCCGAGCTGCTGGGCGGCATGCTGCAGCGCATCAAGGACAACACCATCTCCGGCAAGATCGCCAAGGTGGTGTTCGAGGCGATGGCCAACGGTGAAGGCAGCGCGGACGAGATCATCGACAAGCGCGGCCTCAAGCAAGTGACCGACACTGGCGCGATCTCCGCGGTGCTGGACGAAATGCTCGCCGCCAACGCCGAGCAGGTCGAGCAGTACCGTGCGGCGGACGAAGCCAAGCGCGGCAAGATGTTCGGCTTCTTCGTCGGCCAGGCCATGAAGGCGTCCAAGGGCAAGGCCAACCCGCAGCAAGTGAACGAACTGCTCAAAAGCAAGCTCGAAGGCTGACCACAATGGAGCCGGATTCCAATCTAGGCTCCAATCCCTGTGGGAGCCCGCCTGCTGGCGATGACGGTCTGACATTCAGCCACCGGTTGTCTGTCGTTGCGCAATCGCCGGCGAGCGGGCTCCCGCAACTGTTTTCGGGAACCCTTCGAATGAAGCGCCTGCTCTTGAGTTGCGCCCTGCTTTCCCTGCTGGCCGGTTGCGCCAGCTCCGGCACCATCGACCCGCACGGGTACGACCAGACCGGCGTCGCCTCCTATTACGGCGCCAAGCACCACGGCAAACGCACCGCCAGCGGTGAGCCGTTCAACCAGAATGCCTTGACCGCCGCCCACCGCCAGTTGCCGTTCGGCACGCGGGTGAAGGTCACCAACCTGAAAAACGACAGATCCTGCGTCGTGCGCATCAACGACCGCGGCCCGCACACCCGCGGGCGCCTGATCGACCTCTCGCGCGAAGCCGCGCAGCGCCTGGGCATGATCGGCAGCGGCACCGCCCGGGTACGGGTGCAGGCCCTCGAAGACTGATGGAGCGCCGACCATTTTCGCCTTAGCCGAGCTGCCCCTGATCAGCGTGATCGAACTGCTCAGCGGACTGATCCTGCTGATCGCCGGCGCCGAACTGATGGTGCGCGCCGCCGTCCGCCTGGCCACGCGCCTGCACGTGCGCCCGCTGATCATCGGCCTGACCCTCGTCGCCCTCGGCAGCAGCGCTCCGCAGATGGCGGTCAGCCTGCAGGCCGCGCTGACGCACAACCCCGACATCGCCGTCGGCAGCGTGGTCGGCGCCAGCATCTTCAACATCCTCGTCACCCTGGGCCTGTCGGCGCTGATCATCCCGTTGCGGGTGTCGCGGCAACTGGTGCGCCTGGACATTCCGCTGATGATCGGCGCCAGCCTGCTGGTGTTCGCGCTGGCCTGGAACAAGGAACTGGGGCACATCGACGGCCTTGTGCTGCTGGGCGCCCTGGCGCTGTACCTCGGCCTGCTCAAGCGCCAGTCGCGGCACTCGGCGCGACCGCACGCCGAACACCCGCAGGATCCGCAGGCCTCATGGGCCGTCAGCGTGCTGATGATCGTCGGCGGCCTGACCCTGCTGGTGTTCGCCGGGCGCCTGTTGCTGGGCGCCGCCGTGGCGGTGGCCACCGACCTGGGGTTCTCCGAGCGGATCATCGGCCTGACCGTGGTGGCGGTCGGCACCTCGCTGCCGGAGCTCGCCACCTCGCTGATCGCCGCCCTGCGCGGGCAGCGCGACATCGCCGTGGGCAACGTGATCGGCGCCAACCTGTTCAACCTGCTGGGCGTGCTGGGCTTCACCGCGCTGGTGTCGCCGACGCCGCTGTCGGTGTCGCCCAACGCGCTGGACTTCGACCTGCCGGTGATGCTCGGCGTCGCCGTGCTGTGCCTGCCGGTGTTCTATTCCGGCTACCGGGTGACCCGCGCCGAAGGCCTGTTGCTGCTCGGCCTCTATCTGGCCTACGGGCTGCACTTGCTGTCGTTCACCACCGGCATGCCGCTGGCGGGCAAGCTGGAGCGGTTGATGCTGTTTTATGTGCTGCCGACGCTGCTGGCGTTTCTGTTTTTCACGTCCGTGCGCGCCTGGCGCCGCCAACACCACAAGAGGGATGTGCCATGACCGATTCGAAGAAGACCGGGGTAGAGATCCGCCGCCAGGTGATGGGCGATGCGTTCGTCGACCGCGCCCTGGGCAACGCCACCGAATTCACCCAGCCGCTGCAGGACTTCGTCAACGAACACGCCTGGGGCGGCGTGTGGAACCGCGAAGGCCTGCCGCTCAAGACCCGCAGCCTGATCACCCTCGCCGCGCTGACGGCGCTCAAGTGCCCGCAGGAACTGAAGGGCCACGTGCGCGGCGCGCTGAACAACGGCTGCACCGTGGAGGAAATCCGCGAGGCGCTGCTGCACTGCGCGGTGTATGCCGGCGTGCCGGCGGCGATCGATGCGTTCCGGGCGGCGCAGGAAGTGATCGACACTTACCAGAAACCTGAGTGAGTTTCCCGGCGCCTGATCGGGCGCCATCGCAGGCAAGTCGAATCGTCGCACCGCAGCTCCCACAGGGTTTTGTGTTGCCAATGTGATTGCATTCACACCGCAGAACCCTGTGGGAGCTGGCTTGCCAGCGATGAGGCCCCCGAGGACACCGTCAACCCGCAGGTCAGATCCACCCGCCCCACTGCAAAAAGAAGATCCCGATGTTGGTGGTCACCGCCGCCATCAAGGTGGTCATGACGATGATCGCCGCCGCCAGCTCATGGTTGCCCTGCGCCGCCCGGGCCATGACGAAACTGGCTGCGGCGGTGGGGCTGCCGAAGTACAGAAACAGAATCCCCAGCTCCGCCCCGCGAAAACCCCACAGCCAGGCGCCGAGCGTCGCCAGCACCGGCAGGCCGACCATCTTCACCAGGCTGGAGCTGAGCGCCATGTTGCCGCTCTTGCGCAGCGCCGCCAGCGACAGCGTGCCGCCGATGCAGATCAGCGCCAGCGGCAAGGTGGTCTGCGCCAGGTACTGGCCGGAGGTCTCCAGCCAGCCGGGCAAGGCAATCTTGAAGTAGGCGAACGGCGCCGCCGCGATCACGCTGATGATCAGCGGGTTGCTGACCACGCTTTTGCAGATGCTCCACGGGTCGGACTTGATCACCGGGCTGTACACCGCCAGCACGATGGTCGAGAGGGTGTTGTAGAACAGGATCACCAGCGCCGCGAGGATCGCCCCGAGGGAGATGCCGTAGTCGCCGTACATGCTCGCCGCCAGCGCCAGGCCGATGACCCCGTTGTTGCCGCGAAACGCCCCCTGGGTGTAGATGCCGCGATCCTCGCGCGGGCACTTGAGGATCGCCCAGCCCCAGGCCGCCGCGAAGCTGGCCAGCGTGGCGATGGCGAAATAGATCAGCAGCGCCGGTTGCAGGGCGGCGTGCAGGTCGGCATGGAGGATGCCCAGAAACAGCAGCGCCGGCATGGTGACGTTGAACACCAGGGCCGACGCGGTGTGGATGAAGTTGTCGTTGATCCAGTCGATGCGCTTGAGCAGCACACCCAGAAACAGCATGGCAAACACCGGCGCGGTGATGTTCAGGGTTTCGAGGAAAATGGCCAGCATGCCGGGGAACCTTGGATGGGTGTCGTTAGGGGGCTAATGATAAGCCACAAGTCCTCCGGCGTCTGTCGGTCCGCTTCGCAGACAAGCCCGCTCCCACCCTGTTTTGCGCGAGATCGCAAACGGTGGGAGCCAGCCTGCTGGCGATGACGCCCGTCCAGGCGCCGCTGGACAGGAGCGAACCGCCGGCAATCCATGTCCCGGTGGAAGCGGGCCTGCCCGCAATGAACGATGACACGGCCTCAGGTGATCGGCGCCGGGTTGAACAGGGTGATGTCGTTGTGCAGCTTGTGCTTCTCCGCCCAGGTCTGCTGCTTGCCGCTCGCCACCTCCAGGTAGTAATGGAACAGCTCCCAGCCCAGCTCCTCGATGGACGCACGCCCGGTGGCGATCCGCCCGGCGTCGATGTCGATCAGGTCCGGCCAGCGCTGCGCCAGCTCGGTGCGGGTCGAGACCTTCACCACCGGCGCCATGGCCAGCCCGTAAGGCGTGCCCCGACCGGTGGTGAACACATGCAGGTTCATCCCCGCCGCCAGTTGCAGCGTGCCGCAGACGAAGTCGCTGGCCGGGGTCGCGCAGAAGATCAGCCCCTTGTGCTTGAACCGCTCGCCGGGGCCGAGCACGCCGCTGATGGCACTGCCGCCGGACTTGACGATGGAGCCCAGGGACTTCTCGACGATGTTCGACAGCCCGCCCTTCTTGTTGCCCGGCGTGGTGTTGGCGCTGCGGTCCGCCTCGCCCTTGGCCAGGTAGCGGTCGTACCAGTCCATCTCGCGCACCAGTTCCTCGGCGACGGTCTTGGTCTGCGCCCGGGAGGTGAGCAGGTAGATCGCGTCGCGCACTTCGGTGACTTCGGAGAACATCACCGTCGCCCCGGCCCGCAGCAGCAAGTCCGAAGCGTACCCCAGCGCCGGGTTGGCGGTGATGCCGGAAAACGCATCGCTGCCGCCGCACTGCATGCCGAGGATCAGCTCCGAAGCCGGCACGGTTTCCCGGCGGCGCTGGTCGAGTTTCTTCAGGCGGGTCTCGGCCAGCTCCATGATCTGCTCGACCATTTCGGTGAAGCCGTGGCTGGCATCCTGCAAGCGGTACAGCCATGGCTCGCTCAGATCCACCGAGGCGTCGTCCTCGTGCATCACCTGCCCGGCCTGCAGTTTCTCGCAGCCCAGGCTGATCACCAGCGCTTCGCCACCCAGGTTCGGGTTGCGCGCCAGGTTGCGCACGGTGCGGATCGGGATGTACGCGTCCGTGGCGGTGATGGCCACGCCGCAACCATAGCTGTGGGTCAGCGCCACCACGTCATCGACGTGGGGATACTTGGGCAGCAGTTCCTCTTTGATCTTCTTGACCGCGTGATCCAGCACCCCGGTGACGCACTGCACCGTGGTGGTGATGCCGAGTATGTTGCGCGTGCCGACGGTGCCGTCGGCGTTGCGGTAGCCCTCGAAGGTATAGCCTTCCAGCGGCGCCTGGGCATCCGGCACGTCGGTGGACAGCGGCAGGCTGTCCAGCGGCGGCGCGGTCGGCATGCGCAGTTGATCTTCCTTGACCCAACTGCCGCGCGGGATCGGCTGCAACGCGTAGCCGATGATCTGACCGTAACGGATCACCTGTCCGCCCTCGGGAATGTCCTCCACGGCGACCTTGTGGCTCTGCGGCACGAAATCCACCGTGACCAGGCCCTCGGCGAATTCGGTGCCGGCCGGCACGCCCTGGTCGTTGACCACGACCACGACGTTGTCCCGCTCGTGCAGGCGGATGTAGCGCGGCGAGTCGGAATGTTCAATCAACTGCATGGCGCCGCTCCTCAGGAATGCGCTTGGGACAATTTGCCGGTGGCTTCGGATCCGCCGTTGGTCGGCGGCTCCTTGAGCACCACACGCTTGATCGGGCCGACGATCACCAGGTAGCTGAACACCGCGACCAGTGCGTTGGCGCCGACGAACACCAGCGCCCACTTGAACGAGCCGGTGGAGCTGATGATGTAGCCGATGACGATCGGCGTGGTGATCGAGGCGATGTTGCCGAAGGTGTTGAACAGGCCACCGCTCAGGCCGGCGATCTGCTTGGGCGAAGTGTCGGAGACCACCGCCCAGCCCAGCGCGCCGACGCCCTTGCCGAAGAATGCCAGGGCCATGAAGCCGACCACCATCCATTCCACCTCGACGTAGTTGCAGGCCACGATGCTGCTGGACACCAGCAGGCCGGCGATGATCGGCGCCTTGCGGGCGAAGGTCAGCGAATGGCCCTTGCGCAGCAGCCAGTCGGAAATCACCCCGCCGAGCACGCCGCCGATGAAGCCGCAGATCGCCGGCAACGAGGCGATGAAACCGGCCTTGAGGATGGTCATGCCGCGTTCCTGCACCAGGTACACCGGGAACCAGGTCAGGAAGAAGTAGGTGATGCCGTTGATGCAGTACTGGCCCAGGTACACGCCCAGCATCATGCGGTTGGTCAGCAACTGGCGGATGTAGTCCCATTTCGGCCCGTCGGCCCGCTTGCCCTGCTTCTGGTCCATGTCGACCATGCCGCCGTTGTCGGCGATGAACTTCACTTCCGCCTCGTTGGCCATCGGGTGCTGGCGCGGGCTGTGGATGATTTTCAGCCAGACCAGCGAGAACGCGATGCCCAGGATGCCCATGACGATGAACACGTGTTCCCAGCCGAAGGTGAACACGATCCAGCCCATCAGCGGCGCGAACAGCACGGTGGCGAAATACTGCGCCGAGTTGAAGATCGCCGACGCGGTGCCGCGCTCGGCCGTCGGGAACCACGCCGCGACGATGCGCGCGTTGCCGGGGAACGACGGCGCCTCGGCCAGCCCCACCAGAAAGCGCAGCATGAACAGCGCCACCACGGCGGTGGACAGGCCGAACTCACCGACGAAGCCTTGCAGCACGGTGAACAGCGACCAGGTGAAGATGCTCAGGGCGTAGACCTTTTTCGAGCCGAAGCGGTCGAGCAGCCAGCCGCCGGGAATCTGGCCGGCCACATAGGCCCAGCCGAACGCGGAGAAGATGTAGCCGAGGGTGACCGCGTCGATGCCCAGGTCCTTTTGCAGGCTGGAGCCGGCGATCGCGATGGTGGCCCGGTCGGCGTAGTTGATCGTGGTCACCAGAAACAGCATGAGCAGGATCAGATAGCGGACGTGAGTCGGCTTGGAGGATTGCATGCAGATGTACTCCCACTGATTGTTTTTATGCGCGGGTGAATCTTTTCTTTGGTCTGTCTTGTGGGAGCCGGCAAGCCGGCTCCCACCGGTATTGCCTGTATCAGGAACCGATGTAGCTGGTCTTCACGACCGTGTAGAACTCTTGCGCGTAACGGCCTTGCTCACGTGAGCCATAGGATGAACCCTTACGGCCCCCGAACGGAACGTGGTAGTCCACGCCGGCGGTCGGCAGGTTGACCATCACCATCCCGGCCTGGGAGTGGCGCTTGAAGTGGTTGGCGTACTTGAGCGAGGTGGTGGCGATGCCCGCCGAAAGGCCGAACTCGGTGTCGTTGGCCATGGCCAGCGCCGCCTCGTAGTCGGCCACGCGGACGACGTTGGCCACCGGGCCGAAGATCTCTTCGCGGCTGACGCGCATCGACGCGTCGCTGTCGGCGAACAGCGTCGGCGCCAGGAAGTAGCCCTCGGTGTCGCAGGTCACCAGGCCGCCGCCGCTGACCAGCCGAGCCCCTTCGGACTGGCCGATGTCGATGTACTTCAGGTCCTGCTCAAGCTGGGCCTGGGACACCACAGGACCGATGTCGGTGCCGGTCTTCAGCGCATGGCCGACCTTGATCGACTTCATGCGTTCGGCCATCGCCTCTACGAACTTGTCGTGGATGCCCTCGGTGACGATCAGGCGGCTGGAGGCCGTGCAGCGCTGGCCGGTGGAGTAGAACGCGCTCTGCACCGACAGCTCGACCGCCTGCTTGAGGTCGGCGTCGTCGAGGATGATCTGCGGGTTCTTGCCGCCCATCTCCAGTTGCACCTTGGCCTGGCGCGACACGCAGTTGACCGCGATCTGGCGGCCCACGCCCACGGAACCGGTGAAGCTGATGCCGTCGACCTTCGGGCTGTTGACCAGCGCTTCGCCGACGACGCGGCCGCTGCCCATCACCAGGTTGAACACCCCGGCGGGGAAACCTGCGCGGGAGATGATTTCGGCCAGGGCCCAGGCGCAGCCCGGCACCAGGTCGGCCGGCTTGAGCACCACGCAGTTGCCGTAGGCCAGGGCCGGGGCGATCTTCCAGGCCGGGATGGCGATCGGGAAGTTCCACGGAGTGATCAGGCCGACCACGCCCAGGGCTTCGCGGGTGACTTCGACGTTGACGCCCGGACGCACCGACGGCACATAGTCGCCGGACAGGCGCAGGCACTCGCCGGCGAAGAACTTGAAGATGTTGCCGGCGCGGCTGACTTCGCCGATGGCTTCGGGCAGGGTCTTGCCCTCTTCCCGGGCCAGCAGGATGCCCAGCTCTTCGCGGCGGGCGAGGATCTCGCTGCCGACCTTGTCCAGCGCATCGTGGCGGGCCTGGATGCCCGAGACCGACCAGGCCGGGAACGCGGCGCGGGCCGCGTCGATGGCGGCGTGGACCTGGGTCACGTCAGCCTTGGCGTAGTCGCCGATGGCGTCGCTCAGTTCGGACGGGTTGATGTTGACCGAGTAGTCGGTGCCGGCGACCCACTCGCCGTTGATGTAGTTGTCGTAGCGCTTTGTCACGAGTCGTTCTCCTCACGCAAAAGGCCGCTGATCGCTCAGCGGCCCCGATTCAGTCGCGGATGTTATTGCGCACCTTGCTTGTCGATCAGCGCGGCGAGCATTTCGTACTCTTCGCCGGTCAGGTCGGTCAGCGGCGCGCGCACAGGACCTGCGTCGTAGCCGGCGATCCTGGCGCCGGCCTTGACGATGCTCACGGCGTAGCCGGCCTTGCGGTTGCGGATGTCCAGGTACGGCAGGAAGAAATCGTCGATGAGCTTGCCGACGGTGGCGTGATCCTCACGGGCGATGGCGTGGTAGAAGTCCATCGCGGTCTTGGGGATGAAGTTGAACACCGCCGACGAGTAGACCGGCACGCCCAGTGCCTTGTAGGCCGCGGCATAGACTTCGGCGGTCGGCAGGCCGCCCAGGTAGCTGAAGCGGTCGCCGAGGCGGCGGCGGATCGACACCATCAGTTCGATGTCGCCCAGGCCGTCCTTGTAGCCGATCAGGTTCGGGCAGCGTTCGGCCAGGCGTTCCAGCAGCGGCGCGTTCAGGCGGCAGACGTTGCGGTTGTAGACCACCACGCCGATGTTCACGGATTTGCACACGGCCTCGACATGGGCGGCGACGCCGTCCTGGCTGGCTTCGGTCAGGTAGTGCGGCAGCAGCAGCAAGCCCTTGGCGCCCAGGCGCTCGGCCTCTTGCGCGTATTCGATGGCCTGGCGGGTCGAGCCGCCGACGCCGGCCAGGATCGGCACACTGCTCGAGCAGGTGTCGACGGCGGTCTTGATGATTTCCGAGTATTCGCTGGCGGCCAGGGAGAAGAACTCACCGGTGCCGCCGGCGGCGAACAGGGCCGAAGCGCCATACGGTGCCAGCCATTCCAGGCGTTTGATGTAGCCCGCGCGGTTGAAATCGCCCTGGGCGTTGAAATCGGTGACCGGGAACGACAGCAGGCCGGCGGAGAGGATGGACTTCAGTTCTTGTGGATTCATTGTTCGAACACCCTGTAGCAACGTTTTTTGTGAGTGGACTGTTCAGCCTTGGCCGAAGTTGTAGGTCATCGTACAACTTAAAAGACAACCGTCAACTGCATTTCATCGCTGTGGGGCATTTTTTGTCGGACAAGGTCGTTTCTTGACGTGGGAGGTTTCTCGGCTAGGCTCGTTTTAGCTGTATATCCATACAGCTAAATAAGAACCGACCGACGACATATCAAGGAGAAAGAAATGTCCGGACTCGTACCGAAACCGCAGGAAAGACCCACGCCGACCGTGGCCCGTCTCGACGACCTGTTCACCGAACACGGTATCCCCTTCCACCCTGACGAGCCGCACCTGCTGCTGCACATCGCCGATGCCCACAGCGACGTCGCAGCGTCCCCCGCCGCCGCAGGCAAAGCCCTCAAAGGCAAGCCACCGCTGAGGTTCGAGGGCGCCGAACACACCGCCATCGGCGACGGCACCCGGCTGCGCTTCTCGGAAAACGCCGAACCGGTGCCCGCTCACAGCGTGCCGCTGCACTTGCCCAACGGCCTGGCCCTCACCTACGGCCAGGTGATCTCGCTGGGCGGCGACTTCTACGGCGTGGCGGACCGGCCGATCAATGAAGGCGCCAGCGCAGCGGAGCGTCAGCAGCGCTTCAGCGCCGCGTTCGACACCCTCGCCGTGACCCCGGCCTCCCGGGCCGAGGCGGCGCAGATCCTGGCGGTGATGCAGAAGGAAATCGACGCGGTCAAACAGGCGATCAAGGACGGCAAGCCGCCCCACGAAGCCTACGACGCGTTGGGAGATACGTTGTCGGAAGAGTGGAACAAGATCACCGGCGGCGGCAGCTTCATTTCGGCGCTGATTCCGCTGGGACGCTACCTGAAACTGGCCGCGAACAACGCCGACCACTTCGCCGAATGGGCCAGGGCCGCCTACATCGCCGGGCACACCGTCGCGTTGCAGGCCGCTGCGGCGGCTCACGCAGGCCAAGATGAACGACAGCTGGAACGGGCCTACGCCATGAACGCGTTCGCCGACCATTACCTCACCGACCTGTTCTCCGCCGGCCACCTGCGGGTGCCGCGCAAGGCCATGGCCGCCGTGGTGACGCCGAGCGACCTGGGCTCGCTGGTCAGCCGCTTCATGCACGACGAAGACAGCCGGTTCGGCCTCAAGGTGCGCAACAGCCGCGGCGAGCAATGGCGCGCCTTCGGCGACAAGCGCTACTTCGCGGCCGCCGACAACGACAACCGTCAGCAGGTCAACCAGGCGGTGCAAGCGTCGGCGGACGAGGTCTTCGCCGCCTACGCCAGCGGCAGCGTGCCGGCCGCCTCCGGTTTCGCCGCGCTGCAACGGCTCCCCGACCTGACGGCGGTGCTGGACCTGAAGAGCAACTACTCGCCGCTGTTCCGCCTGGAGAACGGCAAGGTGCTGCGGCGCAAGGACGTGAACAACCTCAACGACACCGCCACCGTCGACGACTGGTGGGGCTGGAGCACTTACCTGCTGCTCAAGAACTATCAACCGACCGGCAACACGAATTGAGGCACGCTGCGATGACGATCAGATTGAAACTGGAACTGGCTTCGGGCCAATCGATGCAAGGGGCGCCGCTGGAACTGCTGGCCGATGGACGGCCGGTGGCACGGGGGGTTGTGGATAAACAGGGGTATGCGGTGTTCGAGACCGGGCCTGTGAAAGGGGCATTGGCGGTCCGGGTGGACCGTTCGATCCTGCCGGCAGGCTGATGCCTTTGCGCTGAAGGCACCGGCCTATCGCGAGCAGGCTCGCTCCCACCGGGGTCGGTGCGCAACCCAAAACTGTGTGAGCCAGCCCTCTGGCGATGGCGGTCTGTCTGGCGCATCGAGGTCGGATGGGCCGCCGTCATCGCAAGCAAGCTTGCTCCCACAGGGTTCTGCAGTGACCACAGATTCTGCATCCACCCAAGCTTCACTGTGGGAGCCAGCCTGCTGGCGATGGCGGTGGGGCTACCCCGTCAGTTGCCCTGCGCCTGCGCCTCCTCGTGGGCCTGGCGCAGCCGCTCGCGGCTGTTGGTCAGGTGCAGGCGCATGGCCGCCCGGGCGGCGTCGGCGTCCTGGCGGGCGATCGCTTCATAGATCTCTTCGTGCTCGCGGCTCAGGCGATTCATGTAGTGCTGCTGATCGTCGTGGGCCAGGCGCGCGGAGTTCAGGCGGGTGCGCGGAATGATGCTGGTGCCCAGGTGGGTCATGATGTCGGTGAAGTAGCGGTTGCCGGTGGCCAGTGCGATCTGCAGATGGAACTGGAAGTCCGAGGCCACCGCATCGCTGGCGTGGGCCACGCTTTCGTTCAGGGCATCGAGGGCGGCGCGCATGGCCGCCAGTTGCTCGGGATTGCGGCGCTGGGCGGCCAGGCCGGCGGATTCGACTTCCAGGCTGATGCGAAACTCCAGGATCGCCAGCACGTCACGCAAGGTGACCACCGTGGCCGGGTCGATGCGAAAGCCGCTCGGGCTCGGCGTGTCGAGCACAAAGGTGCCGATGCCGTGGCGGGTCTCCACCTGGCCTGCGGCCTGCAAGCGGGAAATCGCCTCGCGCACCACCGTGCGGCTGACGCCATGGGCCTCCATGATCGCCGACTCGGTGGGCAACTTGTCGCCGCGCTTGAGCAGGCCGTCGCGGATCTGCTCGGTCAGCACCGTCACCAGTTCCTGGGCCAGGCTGCGGCGCTTGCGCGGAAGGCGCGGGGTGTCGATCGGGGTTTGCATGGTCTGCGTCTTGTCTCGAAGGTCGGCTTGGCGGGCATCATAGCGCAAGCGGGTTGTACGATCACTGCCGGCTCGCATTGCCCCTGCGGGAGCCGACCTGCCGGCGATGGCGTCGGCCGCTCCCACGGGGGCTTCGCTGACTAGGCGGTGACGGCCTGCTCAACGAGATGGCCGCTGTCGATCCGCACATGCCTTGGGTGGAAACGCTTGAGGCTGCTGCGGTGACCGACGCTGACGATGCTCAGCCCCGGCAAGCGGTCGATCAGCGCCTGATACAGGTTCGCTTCGTCTTCTTCGTCCATCGCCGACGTGGCCTCGTCCATATACAGCCACTGCGGCGCGTACAGCAGCGCACGGGCGAAGGCCAGGCGTTGCTGCTCGCCCGGCGAGAGCATGCGCTGCCAGTGGTTGGCCTCGTCCAGACGCGCCGCCAGGTGCGGCAGGCGGCAGATGTCCAGCACTTCCTGATAGCGCTCCGGCGCATAGGTGTCGCCCGGTTGCGGATAGCTCAGCGCATCGCGCAGGGTGCCGATCGGCAGGTAGGGTTTCTGCGGCAGGAACAGGTAGCGCGCCGCCGGCAGACGGATACTCCCGTGCCCCGCCGGCCAAAGGTGCCCCATCGCCCGCAGCAGGGTGGACTTGCCGCTGCCGGAGCGACCGCTGAGCATCACCCGCTCGCCGGCGTCGACCGTCATGTCGGCGCTGGTCAGCAGGTGACGGCCGTCGGCCAGGTCCAGCCCGAGGTTGTGCACTTTCAGTTCACTGCCCTGGTTCTGCACGTCGATGGCCGGCGCACGCTCTTCGTTGTCGGTCATCGCCTGACGGAAGCTCAGCAGACGGTCACAGGTGGCGCGCCAGGCGGCCAGGTCCGCATACGCGCTGATGAACCAACTGAAGTTCTCCTGCACGTTGCCGAAGGCCGAGTTGATCTGCATCAGCTCACCCAGCTCGATCTTGCCGGCCAGATAACGCGGCGCGGCGACGATGAACGGGAAGATGATCGCGATCTGGCCGTAGCCGGAGGTGAAGAACGTCAGGCGCTTGGACACCCGCATGATGTCCCAGAAGTTGTGCCAGACCAGACCGAAGCGGTTGCTCAACCGACGGTTCTCATTGGGCTCGCCGTTGTACAGGGCAATGCTCTCGGCGTTCTCGCGCACCCGCACCATGGAGAAACGCAGGTCGGCCTCGAAGCGTTGCTGTTGGTTGTTCAGGCCGATCAGGCGACGGCCGATCAGGTGCGTCAGCCAACTGCCGACGGCGGCGTACAGCAGTGCGCACCAGAACATGTAGCCGGGGATCTCGACGCCGAACACTTCGATGCTGCCGGACACGCCCCACAGAATGATCGAGAACGACACCAGGCTGACCACGGTGCGGATCAGCCCCAGGCCCAGGCTCAGGGTGTTGGCGGTGAAGGTATTGAGGTCTTCGGAAATCCGTTGGTCAGGGTTGTCGGTGTAGCCGCCCTGCTCCAAGTGGTAATAGTTCTTGTGGCCGAGCCAGCGCTTGAAGTGGTTTTCGGTCAGCCATGCCCGCCAGCGGATGGTCAGCATCTGCGTCAGGTACAGCCGATACACGGCGCCGAGGATCGCCACCGTGGCAATCCCGCAGAAATACAGGATCAACTGCCAGAACGCCGCCTCATCCTTTTTCTGCAGGGCGTTGTAGAAATCCTTGTACCAACTGTTGATCCACACCGAAATCGCCACGCTGAACAGCGACAGCGCGATCACGGCGATCAGCAGCGTCCAGGCCTTGCCCTTCTCTTCGCTGCGCCAGTAAGGCGTGGTCATCGCCCACACTTTGCGGAAAAACTGCCCGCGCACGGCATCGTTGACCGCGGAATATTCAGCGTTCTGATTCATGGATAAGGCTCGATAGAGAAAAGAACAGACACGCACCGATCATAGTAGATCGGTGCGTTTCATCGCGAGCGGGGCGATGGCCGTTCAGCGCAGGTTCAGCGACGGACCGGGCGCTTCTGCAGCTTGCGCTGCAAGGTGCGGCGGTGCATGCCCAGGGCGCGGGCGGTGGCGGAGATGTTGCCTTCGTGCTCGGTCAGCACGCGCTGGATGTGCTCCCATTGCAGGCGATCCACCGACATCGGGTTTTCCGGCACCAGGCTGTCGAGGTCCGCGTGTTCGGACAGCAGCGCCGCCAGCACGTCATCGGCGTCCGCCGGTTTGCACAGGTAGTTGCAGGCGCCGCGTTTGATCGCCTCGACCGCCGTGGCGATGCTCGAGTAGCCGGTGAGGATCACCACGCGCATCTCCGGATCCAGCTCCAGCAGCTTGGGCAGCAGCACCAGACCGGAGTCGCCGTCCATCTTCAGATCCAGCGCGGCGTAGTCCGGCAGGTCCTGCTGGGCGAGGGCCAGGCCCTCTTCGGCGGAGCCGGCGGTGCTGACGCGAAAGCCGCGGCGGGCCATGGCGCGGGCCATCACCCGGGTGAAGGTCGCGTCGTCGTCGACCAGCAGCAGATGCGGCAGCTCTTCGCCTTCGGTTTGGATTTCTTCGTCACTCATAGTTGGTCTCCTCGGGCGCCGTGGGGCAAGCGCAGCTCGGTGAGCGTGCCGCCTTCCTCATGACTATAGAGTTTCACGGAGCCGCCGGCGCGGGTCACGCTGGCCTTGCTCAAGAACAGGCCCAGGCCGAAGCCCTTGCCCTTGGTGGTAAAAAACGGTTTGCCGATCTGCTCGGCGATGGCCAGCGGCACGCCGGCGCCGTGGTCGCGGATACTGATGGTCAGGTCTTCGGCGGTCCAGTCCAGGGTCACCTGAAGGTTTTCCGGACAGGCGTCGGCGGCGTTGTTGAGCAGGTTCAGCAGCGCCTGGGTCAGGTCCGGCGGCGGCGCGATGCGCGGCAGCGTGCCCTGGCCCAGGCGCTGGAAACGGTAGCTGGCTTCGGGGCGCATCAGGTGCCAGCGGTTCAGGGCTTCGTCCAGCCAGTCGGTGACGTCCTGCATCTGCACCGCCATCCGCCGGTTGGCCTCGGCGGCGCGCACCAGTTGCTGCAGGGTCTCCTTGCACAGCTTGACCTGATCCTTGAGCACTTTCAGGTCGTCCTGAAGCATCGGGTCGTGATGGTCCTGCTGCATCTCGTTGAGCAGCACGCTCATGGTCGCCAGCGGCGTGCCCAGCTCATGGGCCGCGCCGGCCGCCTGGGTCGCGACGGCCAGCAGTTGCTGATCGCGCAGGCCTTCTTCGCGGCGGATCGCGCGCAGTTCTTCCTGGCGGCGCAGCTCTTCGGCCATCCGTGCGGCAAAGAACGTGATGACGGCGGCGGCCAGGGCGAAGCTCAGCCACATGCCGTAGATCTGCAGGTTCTCCCGGGCGACCGGCAGGGTCTCCAGCGGATAGAAATGGGTCAGCATCAAGGTGTACAGGGCCAGGGCGATGCCGGACAGGATCACCGAGTAGCGCCACGGCAGCGTCACCGCCGCGATGGTCAACGGCACCAGGTAATAGGACACGAACGGGTTGGTCGAACCGCCGGAGAAATACAGCAAGGCGCTGTGGATAAACAGGTCGCAGGCCAGCTGCAGCGCATACTCAAGCTCGGTGACCGGCCACGAGGTGCGCAGGCGCACGGCGGTGAACGTGCACAGCAGGATCGAACAGCCCAGGGTCATCACCAGTTGCACCCACGGCAACGGCAACAGTTGCAGCCAGTAGGCCAGGCCCACGGAGCCGGCCTGGGCGGCGAGCACCAGAATGCGTATGAACGTCAGGCGCCAGAGGTTCTGGCGGGTGGCGGAAGTCAGTTGTACGGGGGCGAGCATGAGCTCTCCTGATGAGCGCTCCAGGCGGATCGCACGGAGTATACCGAAGCGGCGCGCCCGAGAGTCGAAAGTGCGGCAAACGACCACATGGCGCAAACGGGAAATTGATCTAAGACAAGTGGAGCGGGCCATCTGTATAGAAGTTGTAACTGGGCGAACCGCGCCGACAGGGCTAGAGTCTGATGGTTTCACGCAGGCCCCCGAACCATCGCCTGCGCCCCCATCAAGGAGCCTTCATGCACACATTCCGCCGCAGCGCCGCCCTTCTCGCCCTGACCGTCGGCAGCGTCGCCAGCCTTCCGGCCCTGGCCGCCGACGAGCTGCACTACAACCAGATTTCCCTGCGCGCCGAAGTCAGCCAGGAAGTGGCCCGCGACCTGATGATCGTGACCCTCTACACCGAAGAGCAGAACACCGACCCGGCCAAGCTCGCCGCCGACGTCAGCACCACCATGAACAAGGCGCTGGCCCAGGCCAAGCAGGTCAAGGACGTCACCCTGCGCCAGGGCAGCCGCAACAGCTACCCGATCTACGACACCAAGGGCCAGAAGATCACCGGCTGGCGCGAGCGCGCCGAACTGCGCCTGGAAAGCGCCGACTTCGCCGCCCTGTCCAAGCTCACCGGCGAACTGCTGGGCGAGCTGAAGATGGGCGGCATGGACTTCGCCATTGCCGACGCCACCCGCAAGGCCAGCGAAGACAAGCTGCTCAAGGAAGCCGTGAGCGCGTTCAAGGCCCGCGCCCAACTGGCCACCGATGCACTGGGCGGCAAGGGCTACAAGATCGTCAACCTGAACCTCAACAGCAACGGCTACCCGCAGCCGTACCTGCGCGCGCCGATGATGATGAAGGCGGCCGGCATGGACGCAGCGCCGGTGACCCCGGAAGTCGAAGCCGGCACCAGCCAGGTCGGCATGACGGCGGACGGGTCGATTGAAGTGCTGATGCAGTGATCTGATCCGTGAACGGAAACCGGCGATCGGCAGCGACCGCCGGTTTTTTTGTGCCTGCCGACCGTGCCAATGCGCACGGTCGGCAGTGTCTTCACTGACGCCATCGCCAGCAGGCTGGCTCCCACATGATCTGCATCGCGCACAAGTTCCCGTGGGAGCCAGCCTGCTGGCGATGGCGTCCGACAGGGCGCCCAATGACCCATACACCACAGAAACCCGGCGCTACCAAAAGAAGCACCAGTTGCACCTGGTGAAACTCCGCCCTTCCCTGCGATCCAGACGCCTTGCGTCCGATACGCGCCGGCCTGCCCCGAAGCGTCCCGCAAACCGCCGGTATAAATAGGTAACACCCGGCCCCATTGCGGAGCGGCTGCACCCGCCAATGCACCGTTTTAGAGCGCTCCGTGCACCGTAAAAACCACCCGCAAACGGTCAAATGCGTCAAAACTTACACCAATGCGACATTAAGGTACGTTCGTGCCACCGTTTGACGCCTGCCGTCGCTCTGCATCTTGCATTGGGTATGGGGCCTGCATAAGTATCCGCAGGCACGACTCACGAGGTCGTACCTCAATATCAAAAAATGACAACAAATCATGAGGCCAACATGCTTAAACACGCGGTCATTCCGTTTTTAGTCGGCGCAGGCATGCTTGCCTCCGCACCTTTCGCTTCCGCTGCGACTAACCTGGTGTTCTGCTCCGAAGGCAGCCCGGCCGGTTTCGACCCAGGCCAATACACCACCGGAACCGACTTCGACGCCTCGGCCGAGACCATGTTCAACCGCCTGACCCAGTTCGAGCGCGGCGGCACCGCCGTGATTCCTGGCCTTGCGACCAAATGGGACATTTCCGACGACGGCCTGACCTACACCTTCCACCTGCGTGAAGGCGTCAAGTTCCACACCACCCCGTATTTCAAGCCGACTCGTGAGTTCAACGCGGACGACGTGCTGTTCACCTTCAACCGCATGATCAACAAGGACGACCCTTTCCGTAAGGCGTATCCGACCGAATTCCCGTACTTCACCGACATGGGGATGGACACCAACATCACCAAGGTCGAGAAAGTCGACGACCACACCGTCAAGTTCACCCTCAAGGAAGTGGACGCCGCGTTCATCCAGAACCTGGCGATGAGCTTCGCCTCGATCCAGTCCGGCGAATACGCCGCCCAGCTGCTCAAGGAAGGCAAGGCCGCCGACATCAACCAGAAACCGGTCGGCACCGGCCCGTTCGTGTTCAAGAGCTACCAGAAAGACTCGAACATCCGCTACACCGGCAACAAGGACTACTGGAAACCGGATGACGTGAAGATCGACAACCTGATCTTCGCCATCACCACCGACCCGTCGGTGCGCATCCAGAAGCTGAAGAAGAACGAGTGCCAGATCACCCTCTTCCCACGTCCGGCCGACCTGGCCGCGCTGAAGGCCGATCCGGCGCTGAAGATGCCTGACCAGGCCGGCTTCAACCTGGGCTACATCGCCTACAACGTGATGGACAAGGTCAAGGGCAGCAACGACGCGAACCCGCTGGCCAACCTCAAGGTCCGTCAGGCGCTGGACATGGCGGTCAACAAGCCGCAGATCATCGACTCCGTTTACCAGGGCGCCGGTCAACTGGCCGTCAACGCCATGCCGCCGACCCAGTGGTCCTACGACACCACCATCAAGGACGCCAAGTACGATCCAGAGAAAGCCAAGGAGCTGCTCAAGGAAGCCGGCGTCAAGGAAGGCACCGAGATCGTCCTGTGGGCGATGCCGGTACAGCGTCCGTACAACCCGAACGCCAAGCTGATGGCCGAAATGCTCCAGTCCGACTGGAAGAAGATCGGCCTGAACGTGAAGATCGTCAGCTACGAGTGGGGCGAGTACATCAAGCGCTCCAAGGGCGGCGAGAACCAGGCGATGATCATCGGCTGGAGCGGCGACAACGGTGACCCCGACAACTGGCTGAACGTGCTGTTCGGCTGCGACTCGCTCAGCGGCAACAACTTCTCCAAATGGTGCGACAAGAAGTTTGACGGCCTCGTGAAGGAAGCCAAGCGCACCACCGACCAGGCCAAGCGCACCGAACTGTACAAACAGGCGCAACACGTCCTCAAAGATGCTGTGCCAATGACACCTATCGCTCACTCGACGGTGTATCAACCCATGCGCGCCAACGTGCAGGACTTCAAGATCAGCCCATTCGGCTTGAACTCCTTCTACGGCGTCAGCGTCAGCAAGTAAGAAACGGCAGCGGCGACGTATTCAGCGTCGCCGCTGCTTTTTTCTGCCGAGAAGCCAGGAATTTGCCTACATCCGTTTCCACTGGGTCTGACCATAGTGGTTTAGGACGCGTTGCCTTTTCCTACGAGTCTTTAGGACTCAGCGCATTTACTGCCAGCCCCACGGCCCCTACCGTCGGGTGCTGACCAGTGATCGCGCGGGCCATCGGTTTGTTGCCCGTACTGGTTTGAGCCCGATGCGGCCGCCAGATCCCCGGACGGGATCGCGCGCATCGGAACACACGACAATAAGAGGGAGCGTCATGCGCCATTCCTTGGTTTTTTCCGCATTGCTGGGCGCCGGCCTGTTGGCCGCCTCATCCGCCAGCCTCGCCGCCGGCAACAGCCTGGTGTTCTGCTCCGAAGGCAGCCCGGCCGGCTTCGACACCGCGCAGTACACGACGGCCACCGACAACGACGCCGCCGAGCCGCTGTACAACCGCCTCGCCGAATTCGAGAAAGGCGCGACCAACGTCGTACCTGGCCTGGCGACCCGTTGGGAAATCTCCGAAGATGGCCTGAAATACACCTTCCACCTGCGTGAAGGCGTGAAATTTCATACAACGCCGTACTTCAAGCCCACCCGCAATTTCAACGCCGACGACGTGCTGTTCACCTTCAACCGCATGCTCGATCCGCAGCAGCCTTTCCGTAAGGCTTATCCGACAGAATTCCCGTACTTCAACGGGATGAGCCTGAACAAGAACATCGCCAAGGTCGAGAAGACCGGGCCGCTGACCGTGGTCATGACACTCAACACCGTCGACGCCGCGTTCATCCAGAACATCGCCATGAGCTTCGCCGCCATCCTGTCCGCCGAGTACGCCGACAAGCTGCTGGCCGAAGGCAAGCCGAGCGACATCAACCAGAAGCCGGTCGGCACCGGGCCGTACGTGTTCAAGAGCTACCAGAAAGACTCGAACATCCGCTACACCGGCAACAAGCACTACTGGGATCCGAGCCGGGTCAAGCTCGACAACCTGATCTTCGCGATCAACACCGATGCCTCGGTGCGGGTGCAGAAGCTCAAGGCCAACGAGTGCCAGGTCACCCTGCATCCGCGCCCGGCCGACGTCGAAGCGCTGAAGAACGATCCCAAGCTGCAACTGATCACCAAGCCGGGCTTCAACCTCGGCTACATCGCCTACAACACCCGCCACAAGCCGTTCGACCAGCTCGAAGTGCGCCAGGCGCTGGACATGGCGGTGAACAAGCCGGCGATCCTCAACGCCGTGTACCAGGGCGCCGGCCAACTGGCGGTCAACGCCATGCCGCCGACCCAGTGGTCCTACGACGATTCGATCAAGGACGCCGCCTACGACCCGGAAAAGGCCAAGGCACTGCTCAAGGCCGCCGGCGTCAAGGAAGGCACCGAGATCACCCTGTGGGCGATGCCCGTGCAGCGCCCCTACAACCCCAACGCCAAGCTGATGGCCGAGATGCTCCAGGCCGACTGGGCGAAGATCGGCCTGAAGGTGAAGATCGTCAGCTACGAATGGGGCGAGTACATCAAGCGCACCAAGAACGGCGAGCACGACATCAGCCTGATCGGCTGGACCGGCGACAACGGCGACCCCGACAACTGGCTCGGCACGCTGTACAGCTGCGACGCCATCGGCGGCAACAACTACTCCATGTGGTGCGATCCGGCCTACGACAAGCTGATCAAGGAAGCCAAGGTCGTCACCGACCGCGACCAGCGCACCGTGCTCTACAAACAGGCCCAGCAGTTGCTCAAGCAGCAAGTGCCGATCACACCTGTCGCCCACTCGACGGTCAACCAGCCGTTGAGCGCCAAAGTCGAAGGATTCAAGGTCAGCCCCTTCGGCCGCAACGTGTTCTCGGGTGTCAGCATCGATTAAACACAAAACCGAATAGCCGCAACGCTGGGGGGGCCGTCTACCCCCTCACGCAAGCGTTTTGCCGAAATTCGCCGTTCAGGCCTTCTGCAAACGTTTGCGATGTGTGAATGAGTTCTAAACCAATAACCGGCCAAACCAAAAAGGCCGGCATAAAAAGAAAGTAAAGGAGCTTCACCCATGAAACTGAGCAGCACCGCGATACTGGCCTTGGCCATCAGCAGCATCACCGCCACGGCTTATGCGGAAACCCAGAGCCAGGCGTTCACCCCGGTGACCGTCAACGAGAAGAGCGCCCAGGCCGAAGCCACCGGCTTCCTCGAAGGCCAGTCGATCAGCGGCACGACCCGCAACTGGTACGCCAACGAGCAACTCAAGCGCGGGGCGAAATTCCGCTACAACAAGGACGGCGCGCTGCAAGAGACCGACCGCCGCATCAACTGGGTCCAAGGCACCATCGTCAAGTACAACTCCGGCTTCACCGAAGGCACCGTGGGCTTCAGCACCGAACTCGCCGCCTACAACGCCATTGCCCTGGAACGTGACCGCAAGGATCTCGCCTCCGCCAACGGCGGCGCTCCGATCCCGGGCGTCGGCGGCCGCGGCAACAACCGTACCCTGACCAAGAACGGCGGCGACGCCGAAGGCCAGTGGAGCAAGCTGGGCCTGGCCAACGTCAAGGCACGCATCTCCAACACGACCCTGACCGCCGGTCGCCAGAACTTCAGCAGCCCGCAGGTCGATGTCATCGGCAACCGTCCGCTGCCTTCCAGCTTCCAGGGCGTGTCGATCCACAGCGAAGAACTGAACAACCTGACGTTCGACGCCGCGACCTTCGACCGCGTATCGCCGCGTAGCGAACAGAGCCTGAGCAAGTTCCGCACCGAATACGCCGATACCCTGGTCGAGATCGATCACGTCAACACCCTGGGCGTGTCCTACCAGCCATTCGCCAGCCTGAAGACCAGCCTCTGGGCGACCCAGGCTGAAGACATCTGGAAGCAGTACTACTTCGGCGCCACCCACGAGCTGGGCGACAGCTCCCTCCTGGCCCTGACCACCGGCCTGAACTACTACAAGACCGTGGACGAAGGCAAAGCCAAGCTGGGCGAGATCGACAACGACACCTACTCCCTGTCCCTGGGGCTGACTCACCAGGCCCACAGCCTGACGTTCTCCTACCAGCAAGTGAACGGCAACGAGTACTTCGACTACCTGCACGAAACCAACGGCATCTACCTGGCCAACTCCCTGCTCTCGGACTTCAACGGTCCGAACGAAAAATCGTTCCAGGTCGCCTACGGCCTGAACATGGCGGAGTACGGCGTACCGGGCCTGAAGTTCAACATCTACAGCGCCCGCGGCTGGGGCATCGACGGCACCCACTACAAGGGCGGCGCCTACGACAGCGTTCTGGCCATGAACGGCGAGACCCACTACGAATACGGCATCGGCGGTACCTACGCCGTGCAGAGCGGCCCGCTGAAGGCGACCACCGTCCGCGCGACCTACACCGCCCACCGCGCCAGCGACAACCAACTGGACGGCAGCATCAACGAGTTCCGCCTGGTGACCACCGTTCCGTTCAACATCCTGTAAAACCGCACGCCGACGGCTGACTCATGAAGGGTCGGCCGTCCGGCTTTTTGTCTTCAACCGATTGCAGAGGGTTCTTGATGAAAATGCTTCCCCTACGTGCGGCCGTCGCGGCCGCGTTGCTGAGCGTCGCTGTCGGCGTGTCGGCCAAACCCTTGGTGGTCTGCACCGAAGCCAGTCCGGAAGGCTTCGATGTGGTTCAGTACACGACTGCAGTCACCGCGGATGCGGGGGCCGAGACCGTCTTCAACCGGCTGGCGGACTTCAAGCCGGGCACCACCGAGGTGGTGCCTGCCCTGGCCGAATCCTGGGACATCAGCGAGGACGGCCTGACCTACACGTTCCACCTGCGCAAAGGCGTCAAGTTCCACACCACCGAATACTTCAAGCCGACCCGCGACATGAACGCCGACGACGTGCTCTGGAGCTTCCAGCGTCAGCTGGACCCGAACCACCCGTGGCACAAACTGTCGAGCGTGGGCTTCCCGTACTTTGAAAGCATGGGCTTCAAAGAACTGCTCAAGAACGTCGAGAAAGTCGACGACAACACGGTCAAGTTCACCCTGACCCGCCGCGAAGCGCCGTTCCTGGCCGACCTGGCCATGGCGTTCGCCTCGATCTATCCGGCCGAATACGCCGACCAACTGCTCAAGTCCGGCAAGACCGGCGACCTGAACAGCAAACCGATCGGCACCGGCCCGTTCGTCTTCCAGCGCTACAACAAGGACGCGCAGGTGCGGTTCAAGGCCAACCCGGACTACTTCCGCGGCAAGCCGCCGGCCGATGCCCTGATCCTGGCCGTCACCACCGACAACAACGTGCGCCTGCAGAAGCTCAAGGCCAACGAATGCCAGGTCGCGCTGTATCCCAAGCCCGATGACATTCCGAGCATCAAGAAGGACGACAAGCTGAAAGTCTCCGAACTGGATGCGATGACCGTGTCGTACATCGCCTTGAACACCCAGCACAAATACATGAGCGACGTGCGGGTGCGCAAAGCGATCGACATCGCCTTCGACAAGGAAGCCTATGTCGATGCGCTGTTCGGCAAGGGCAACGCGACCGTGGCGGTCAACCCTTACCCGTCGACCCTGCTGGGCTACAACCATGAACTGAAGAACCCGCCCCGCGACCTCGACAAGGCCCGCGCCCTGCTCAAGGAAGCCGGCGTGCCGGAAGGCACCGTGTTCACCCTGTTCACCCGCAACGGCGGCGGCCCGACCAACCCGAACCCGATGCTCGGCGCGCAGATGATGCAGGCCGACCTTGCCAAGATCGGCCTCAAGATCGACATCCGCGTGATGGAATGGGGCGAAATGCTCAAACGCGCCAAAAGCGGCGAGCACGACATGGTCTCAGCCGGATGGGCGGGCGACAACGGCGACCCGGACAACTTCCTGACGCCTATGCTCAGTTGCGAGGCCGCCAAGAACGGCGAAAACTACTCGCGCTGGTGCAACGAAAAATTCCAGGCGCTGTTGGACGAAGCACGGGCTAAAGTAGATCCGGCCGAACGGGCCAAGCTGTACGAACAGGCCCAGGTGCTGTTCAACCAGGACCAACCCTGGATCAGCATGGCCCACACCCGGATGTTCACGGCGATGCGCAACAACGTAGAGGGCTACTACATCAGCCCTCTGACCACCAATAACTTCGCCACCACCCAGGTGAAGTAGATAAGAGACTCCCGGCCTCCCTGAACCCAGGGTCGCCGGGCACGCCTAACCGGCTGATGAGGTACCACACAAGATGTTTAGTTTTATTGCCCGCCGACTGGGATTGCTGATCCCCACGTTTTTCGGCATCACCTTACTGACGTTCGCGTTGATCCGCATGATTCCCGGCGACCCCGTGGAAGTGATGATGGGCGAACGTCGGGTCGACCCCGAAATGCACGCTCAGGCAATGGAACGCCTCGGTCTGAACAAGCCGCTGTACGTCCAGTACCTGGACTACGTCGGCAAGCTCGCCCACGGCGACCTCGGTGAATCCCTGCGCACCCGGGAAAGCGTCTGGACCGAGTTCACGCAGCTGTTTCCGGCCACCTTCGAACTGTCGATGGCGGCCCTGCTCTTCGCCGGCGTCTTCGGCCTGCTGGCCGGCGTGATCGCCGCGCTCAAGCGAGGCTCCCTGTTCGACCACGGCGTGATGGGCATCTCCCTGACGGGCTACTCGATGCCCATCTTCTGGTGGGGCCTGATCCTCATCATGTTCTTCTCGGTCAGCCTGGGCTGGACACCGGTCTCCGGCCAGAACGACCTGCTGATCGACGTGGAGCGCAAGACCCACTTCATGCTGATCGACACCTGGCTCAGCGATGAACCGGGCGCCCTGCTCGACTACCTGCATCACCTGATCCTGCCCGCCATCGTGCTGGGCACCATTCCGCTGGCGGTGATCGCCCGGATGACCCGTTCGTCGATGCTCGAAGTGCTGCGCGAAGACTACATCCGCACCGCCAAGGCCAAGGGCCTGTCGCCGGCGCGCGTGGTGTTCGTCCACGGCCTTCGCAACGCGCTGATCCCGGTGCTGACCGTGGTCGGCCTGCAAGTCGGCACCCTGCTGGCCGGCGCCGTGCTGACCGAGACGATCTTCTCCTGGCCCGGCATCGGCAAATGGCTGATCGAAGCCATCGGCGCCCGGGACTACCCGGTCGTGCAGAACGGCATCCTGCTGATTGCCTGCATTGTGATTCTGGTCAACTTCGTGGTGGACATCCTCTACGGCTTCGCCAACCCACGCATTCGTCACCAGCGCTGAGGTCAATACCCATGAGCACTCAAACTTCCTCAGTCGCCACCGCCGCTTCCGCCGTGGACCAAAGCCTGCTGTACCCGTCGCCCTACAAGGAATTCTGGCAAGCGTTCGCCAAGAACAAGGGCGCGGTCGCCGGCCTGATGTTCTTCGCCCTGATCGTGTTCTGCGCGATCTTTGCCCCGTGGGTGGCGCCGCACAACCCGAGCGAGCAGTACCGCGACTTCCTGCTGACCCCGCCGGTCTGGCTCGAAGGCGGGCAATGGCAATTCCTGCTCGGCACCGACGAGCTGGGCCGCGACCTGCTCTCGCGCCTGATCCAGGGCTCGCGCCTGTCGCTGCTGATCGGCCTGTCCTCGGTGGTGATGTCGCTGATCCCGGGCATCCTCATGGGGCTGCTGGCCGGTTTCTTCCCCAAGATCCTCGGCCCGACCATCATGCGCCTGATGGACATCATGCTGGCCCTGCCGTCGCTGCTGCTGGCCGTGGCCATCGTCGCCATCCTCGGCCCAGGCCTGATCAACACCGTGATCGCCATCGCCGTGGTGTCCCTGCCGTCCTACGTGCGCCTGACCCGTGCCGCCGTGATGGGCGAGCTGAACCGCGACTACGTGACCGCCGCGCGCCTGGCCGGCGCCGGCCTGCCGCGCCTGATGTTCATCACCGTGCTGCCCAACTGCATGGCGCCGCTGATCGTCCAGGCGACCCTGAGCTTCTCCTCGGCGATCCTCGACGCCGCCGCCCTGGGCTTCCTGGGCCTGGGCGTGCAGCCGCCGACCCCTGAGTGGGGCACCATGCTGGCTTCGGCCCGCGACTACATCGAACGCGCCTGGTGGGTAGTGAGTCTGCCTGGCTTGACCATTTTGCTCAGCGTGCTGGCAATCAACTTGATGGGCGACGGCCTGCGCGACGCGCTGGACCCGAAACTCAAGAACGCCGCCTGAGGAGATTCCCATGTCACTGTTAGAAATCAAGAATCTCAACGTCCGTTTCGGCGACAAGAACGCCACCCCGGTGGTCGACGGCCTGGACCTGAAAGTGGACAAGGGCGAAGTGCTGGCCATCGTCGGCGAGTCCGGTTCCGGCAAGTCCGTGACCATGATGGCGCTGATGGGCCTGATCGAGCACCCGGGGATCGTCACCGCCGACGCCCTGAGCTTCGACGGCAAGGACATGCTCAAGCTGAGCAACCGCCAGCGCCGGCAGATCGTCGGCAAGGACCTGTCGATGGTCTTCCAGGATCCGATGACCGCGCTCAACCCGAGCTACACCGTCGGCTTCCAGATCGAGGAGGTGCTGCGCCTGCACCTGAAGATGTCCGGCAAGGCCGCCCGCAAGCGCGCCATCGAACTGCTGGAAAAGGTCGAGATCCCGGCCGCCGCCAGCCGCATGGACGCCTACCCGCACCAGCTGTCCGGCGGCATGAGCCAGCGGGTGGCCATCGCCATGGCGATCGCCGGCGAACCCAAGCTGCTGATCGCCGACGAACCGACCACCGCGCTGGACGTGACGATCCAGGCGCAGATCATGGACCTGCTGCTGGCCTTGCAGAAAGAGCAGAACATGGGCCTGGTGCTGATCACCCACGACCTCGCCGTCGTGGCCGAAACCGCCCAGCGCGTGTGCGTGATGTACGCCGGGCAAGCGGTGGAGGTCGGCCAGGTGCCGCAGCTGTTCGACATCCCGGCGCACCCGTACAGCGAAGCGCTGCTCAAGGCGATCCCGGAGCACAGCCTGGGCGCCGAGCGCCTGGCGACCCTGCCGGGCATCGTGCCGGGCCGCTACGACCGTCCGCAGGGCTGCCTGCTGTCGCCGCGCTGCCCTTACGTGCAAGAGAGCTGCCGCGCGCAGCGCCCTGCCCTTGACCCGAAAACCCACAGCCTCGCCCGCTGCTTCTACCCGCTGAACCAGGAGGTGGCGTAATGGCCGTCGTACTTACCGCCCGTGACCTGACCCGTCACTACGAGGTCTCCCGCGGCCTGTTCAAGGGCCATGCGACCGTGCGCGCCCTCAACGGCGTGTCGTTCGAGCTGGAGGCCGGCAAGACCCTCGCCGTGGTGGGCGAGTCGGGCTGCGGCAAATCCACCCTGGCCCGGGCCCTGACCCTGATCGAGGAGCCGTCGTCCGGTTCCCTGAAGATCGCCGGACAAGAAGTCGCCGGCGCCGACAAGGCCCAGCGCAAGCAACTGCGCAAAGACGTGCAGATGGTGTTCCAGAGCCCTTACGCGTCGCTGAACCCGCGCCAGAAGATCGGCGACCAACTGGCCGAGCCGCTGCTGATCAACACCAACCTGTCGGCCACCGAGCGTCGCGAGAAAGTCCAGGCGATGATGAAGCAGGTCGGCCTGCGCCCCGAGCACTACCAGCGCTATCCGCACATGTTCTCCGGCGGCCAGCGCCAGCGGATCGCCCTCGCCCGGGCGATGATGCTGCAACCGAAGGTGCTGGTGGCGGACGAACCGACGTCGGCGCTGGACGTGTCGATCCAGGCCCAGGTGCTGAACCTGTTCATGGACCTGCAGCAGGAGTTCAACACCGCCTACGTGTTCATCTCCCACAACCTGGCGGTGGTGCGCCACGTCGCCGACCAGGTGCTGGTGATGTACCTCGGCCGTCCGGTGGAGATGGGCCCGAAAGAGGACATCTACACCCGTCCCCTGCACCCGTACACCCAGGCGCTGCTGTCGGCAACCCCGGCCATCCATCCGGATCCGGACAAGCCGAAGATCAAGATCGCCGGCGAACTGCCCAACCCGCTGAACCCGCCGCCCGGCTGCGCGTTCCACAAGCGTTGCCCGTACGCCACCGAGCGCTGCAGCAGCGAAGTGCCGGAACTGCGCCAGCTCGACACACGGCAGGTGGCCTGCCACTACGCCGAGCAGTTCCTCGACGGCGCGGCCTGAGCCAAACGAACTGAGGGAACGGGCCGGCCCGCTCCCTCAGGGGATCAAGCGTTCAACAACCCCCTCTTCCCCCGATTGCGCATCAGTCGGGGGAGAAGGGGTTTTCTTTTGCCGGCGACCTACGTCTGGCTGTCACCGTCATCCGGATCGTCGCTGTCCGGCTCGTCGGTGGTCGAATCGTCATCGTCGGCGCTGCCGCCCTGGCCCTGGTCGCCCGGTTCGGATTCGGACTTGGCGAGCATCAGGCCGCTGTGCCCCACCTGCCCGCTGAACGCCTGGGTATCGTGATCCTCGCATTCGGCCCAGGCCGTCGCCGTGCCGAGGGACAGCATCACCATCACTTTCAACAGCAGCAATACGCGTAGCAACCTGCTCTTCATAGCCGATTCCATCCCTTTTCAGGTGAAACAACAGTGCCGGACTGGCGCTCTGTGAAATCTAGTTCCGGTCAGCCGGGTTCTCCATATGGGACGCTGACGGCCCGGCTAAATTGCCCTGATGCCGAAGACCGCTTTGAAATAAGCGTTATGCCAAATGGCTCTTATCCCCGCGCATGTGGGAGCGAGCCTGCTCGCGATGGCGGTCATCCCGTCGCTCAAGGGGCGCCTGACATACCGTTATCGCGAGCAGGCTCGCTACCACAGGGAACCGGCAGGCAACAAAAAACCCCGCTGCTTTCGCAACGGGGTTTCGGGTGCATCGCTCAGCGCTTAGTGGTGCTCACGGGTAGCGCGGAATTTCACGTCTGGCCAGCGCTCTTCCATCAGCGCCAGGTTGACCCGGGTCGGGGCGAGGTAGGTCAGGTGACCGCCGCCGTCTATGGCCAGGTTTTCCACCGCCTTGTTGGAGAATTCCTCCAGCTTCTTCTTGTCGCTGCAATCGATCCAGCGCGCGGAGTACACGGTGATCGGCTCGTAGGAGCACTCGACCTTGTATTCCTCTTTCAGGCGGCTGGCGACCACATCGAACTGCAGCACACCGACGGCGCCGAGGATGATGTCGTTGGTGCGCTCCGGGAAGAACACCTGGGTCGCGCCTTCTTCGGCCAGTTGCTGCAGACCTTGGCGCAGCTGCTTGGATTTCAGCGGATCGCGCAGGCGCACGCGGCGGAACAGTTCCGGGGCGAAGTGCGGAATGCCGGTGAAGCCCAGCGCTTCACCTTCGCTGAAGGTGTCGCCGATCTGGATGGTGCCGTGGTTGTGCAGGCCGATGATGTCGCCGGCGTAGGCCTCTTCCAGTTGCTCGCGCTCGGAGGAGAAGAACGTCAGGGCGTCGCCGATGCGCACGTCCTTGCCGGTGCGCACGTGGCGCATCTTCATGCCCTTCTCGTACTTGCCGGAGCAGATGCGCATGAAGGCGATGCGGTCGCGGTGCTTGGGATCCATGTTCGCCTGGATCTTGAAGATGAAGCCCGAGAACTTCTCTTCGACCGGCTCCACGGTGCGCTCGTTGGCGACCCGGGCCAGCGGGCGCGGCGCCCAGTCGACCACGGCGTCGAGGACGTGGTCGACGCCGAAGTTGCCCAGGGCCGTACCGAAGAACACCGGGGTCAGCTGGCCGTCGAGGAATTCCTGCTGGTCGAACTCGTGGCAGGCGCCCTGCACCAGTTCGAGCTGCTCCAGGAAGCGGTCGTACTCGTCGCCCAGGTGCGCGCGGGCTTCCGGCGAGTCGAGCTTCTCGATGATCTTGGTTTCGGTGCGCTCGTGGCCGTGGCCCGGGGTGTAGACGATGATGTAGTCGCCGGCCAGGTGGTACACGCCCTTGAAGTCGCGGTAGCAGCCGATCGGCCAGGTGATCGGCGCGGCCTTGATCTTGAGGACGGCTTCGATCTCGTCGAGCAGTTCGATCGGGTCGCGGATGTCACGGTCGAGTTTGTTGATGAAGCTGACGATCGGCGTGTCGCGCAGACGGCAGACGTCCATCAGGGCGATGGTGCGCGGCTCCACGCCCTTACCGCCGTCGAGCACCATCAGCGCCGAGTCCACCGCGGTCAGGGTGCGGTAGGTGTCTTCGGAGAAGTCTTCGTGGCCCGGGGTGTCGAGCAGGTTGATCATGTGTTCGCGGTACGGGAACTGCATGACCGACGTGGTGATGGAAATGCCCCGCTGCTTCTCCATCTCCATCCAGTCGGATGTCGCATGGCGATCGGATTTGCGGGACTTCACCGTACCGGCCACCGCAATCGCCTTGCCCATCAGCAAGAGCTTTTCGGTGATGGTGGTTTTACCGGCATCGGGGTGGGAAATAATGGCGAAAGTGCGGCGTTTCGCGACTTCGGCGGCCTGTCTGGTCATGGGAAATCGCCTGGCGGTGATTCAAAAAGGGCGGCGATTATAGCCCAACTCGCTTCAATATCCGAACCGTTGAGCGCATCCGAAATGGCCAAATGCTGTCTCGCCGGGGAACCTTTCAAAGCGCGCGCACGTCCACTCCCCTGTCACGCCCTCTCGCGAGGGCCTGAGAATCCGGCAAGTCGGCCCTGCGGGGCCTCGCTCATGGCTCGCTTGCGGTACGTCTAGGCGTACCGGAAAACAGCCGCTTCTCGCGACCGCCGCTCCGGCAGCCAGGTATGGCATTGCCGCACGGGACAGCGGTCGCCGACTGGAAAAGGAGTCCGCCTGTGGCTATCCGCTATGGCAAAGGGCTGACGGGAGGTGCGGTGGTGATCGCCCTCCTGGCCCTGCTGATCCACTGGATCGGCACCGACACGATCCAACGCTACCGCGACGATCTGCTGTTCTACCTGCAAGCCCACCTGGTGCTTGTCCTCGCGTCCATGCTGGCCGCCCTGGCCGTGGGCATCCCCTCCGGCATCCTCCTCAGCCGCCCGGCCATGCTCGGCCGCGCCGAACGCTTCATGCAAGGCTTCAACATCGGCAACACCGTGCCGCCGCTGGCGGTGCTCGCCATCGCCCTGGGGATTCTCGGCATCGGCAGCGGCCCAGCGATCTTCGCCCTGTTCCTGGCCTCCCTGCTGCCCATCGTGCGCAACACCTACGAAGGCCTGAAAAACGTCCAGGGCTCATTGAAGGAAGCAGCGGTCGGCATCGGCATGACTCCGCGCCAGGTGCTGTGGCAGGTCGAGCTGCCCAACGCCGTGCCGATCATCGTCGGCGGCGTACGGGTGGCGCTGGCGATCAACGTCGGCACCGCGCCGCTGGCGTTCCTGATCGGCGCCAACAGCCTCGGCAGCCTGATCTTCCCCGGCATCGCCCTGAACAATCAGCCGCAACTGCTGCTCGGCGCCGCGTGCACCGCGCTGCTGGCCCTGCTGCTCGACGGCGCGGTCACCCTCGCCAGCCGCCTCTGGCTGGAACGCGGTCTGCGCCCGTCCTAAGGCTCCCGGAAGGAAAACCCATGAAACGACTTAGCTTTTTCCTAGGCTGTGCCCTGCTGTTCGCAGGATTTGCCCAAGCCGCCGACAAACCGGCGATCCGCATCGGCGCCCGGGTGTTCACCGAACAGACCCTGCTGGCGGAAATCACTTCGCAATACCTGCGCAGCAAAGGCTACGACGCGCAGATCACCGGCGGCCTGGGCAGCAACCTGGCCCGCAGCGCCCACGAAAGCGGGCAACTGGACCTGCTCTGGGAGTACACCGGTGTGTCGCTGGTGGCCTACAACCATGTCACCGAAACACTCGACAGCGAACAGTCCTACGCACGGGTGAAAGAACTCGACGCGAAAAAAGGACTGGTCTGGCTCGCGCCGTCGAAATTCAGCAACACCTACGCCCTCGCCCTGCCGAAAAAAGTGGCCGAGGAATATCCGCAGATCAGCAACATCAGTCAGTTGAACGAGGTGCTGCGCGGCGAGGCCAAGACCCATCATCTGGTGGCGTTGGACACCGAGTTCGCCAACCGCTCCGACGGCCTGGCGGGCATGGTCAAACGCTACGGCATGAACCTGACCCGCCAAAACATCCGGCAGATGGATGCCGGCCTCGTCTACACGGCGTTGCGCAACGGCCAGGTGTTCGCCGGACTGGTCTACACCACCGACGGGCGCCTCAACGCGTTCGGCCTGAAGCTGCTCGAAGACGACAAGCATTACTTCCCGGACTACACCGCCGCCCCCGTGGTGCGTCAGGCCTACCTCGACGCCCATCCGCAACTGGCGGAACAACTCAAGCCGCTGGCCGAACTGTTCGACGACGAAACCATGCGCCAGCTCAACGCGCGGGTCGATGTCGATCACGAGAGCCCATCGAAAGTGGCCGCCGATTTCCTGCGCCGGCACCCACTGAACTGAAGGAGGAAAAGCCATGGAATTCTTCAACGCCTTTTCCCATCTCGACTGGCAGCAGGTGCTGCACCTGACCTGGCAACACATCACCCTGGTCGGGGTCGCCGTCAGCCTGGCGATTCTGTTCGGCGTGCCGCTGGGCATCCTGATGACGCGCTTTCCGAGCCTCGCCGGCCCCCTGCAGGCCAGCGCCACGGTGCTGCTGACCGTGCCGTCGATTGCGCTGTTCGGCCTGCTGCTGCCGTTCTATTCGAAGTTCGGCCAGGGCCTCGGGCCGCTGCCCGCCATCACCGCCGTGTTCCTTTATTCACTGCTGCCGATCATGCGCAACACCTACCTGGCCCTGACCGGCGTGGAGCCCGGCATCCGCGAAGCCGCACGGGGCATCGGCATGACCTTCGGCCAGCGCCTGCGCATGGTCGAACTGCCGATCGCGGTGCCGGTGATCCTCGCCGGCGTACGCACCGCCGTGGTGATGAACATCGGCGTGATGACCATCGCCGCCACCATCGGCGCCGGCGGCCTCGGCGTGCTGATCCTCGCCTCCATCAGCCGCAGCGACATGCCGATGCTGATCGTCGGCGCGCTGCTGGTCAGCCTGCTGGCGATTTTCGCCGACCTCATTCTGCAGTGGCTGCAACGTTCGCTGACTCCAAAAGGACTCCTCAAATGATCGAACTTCAAAACCTCAGCAAGACCTTCCAAAGCAACGGCAAAGATGTGAAAGCCGTGGACTCGGTAAGCCTGACCGTCAATGAAGGTGAAATCTGCGTGTTCCTCGGTCCATCGGGTTGCGGCAAAAGCACCACTCTGAAAATGATCAACCGCCTGATCAAACCGACCTCGGGCAAGATCCTGATCAATGGCGAGGACACCACCGCCCTCGATGAAGTGACCCTGCGCCGCAACATCGGCTACGTGATCCAGCAGATCGGCCTGTTCCCGAACATGACCATCGAGGAAAACATCGTGGTGGTACCGAAGCTGCTCGGCTGGGACAAACAGAAATGCCACGACCGCGCCCGCGAACTGATGAACATGATCAAGCTGGAACCCAAGCAGTACCTGCACCGCTACCCCCGCGAGCTGTCCGGCGGGCAGCAGCAGCGGATCGGCGTGATCCGCGCGCTGGCGGCGGATGCGCCGGTGCTGCTGATGGACGAGCCGTTCGGCGCGGTCGACCCGATCAACCGGGAGATGATCCAGAACGAGTTCTTCGAGATGCAGCGGGCGCTGAACAAGACCGTGATCATGGTCAGCCACGACATCGACGAAGCGATCAAGCTGGGCGACAAGATCGCCATCTTCCGTGCCGGCAAGCTGTTGCAGATCGACCATCCCGACACGTTGCTCGCGCACCCGGCGGACGACTTCGTCAGCCACTTCGTCGGCCAGGACAGCACCCTCAAGCGCCTGCTGCTGGTGAAGGCCGAAGACGCCGCGGACAACGCGCCGTCGGTGAGCCCCGAGACCCCGGTGGCCGAGGCGCTGGAACTGATGGACGAACTCGACCGCCGCTACGTCGTGGTCACCTGCGCCCAGAACAAGGCGCTGGGCTATGTGCGCCGCCGCGACCTGCACCGCCAGGCCGGCGCCTGCGGGCAGTTCCTGCGCGAGTTCAACGCCACGGCGGCCTACGACGAGCACCTGCGGATCCTGCTGTCGCGCATGTACGAGTTCAACCGTGCATGGCTGCCGGTGCTCGACGCCGAGCGGGTGTTCCTCGGCGAGGTGACGCAGGAGTCGATTGCGGCGTACCTGAGCTCGGGCCGTTCGCGGGGGATGAAGACCCACATCGTGTCGCCGGCCGAAGCGCTCGCCTGACCCGGCCATCACCGGGAAACCTGCCCGCGAAGGTGTCCGTGAGGACGCCTTCGCGGGCAAGCCCGCTCCCGCAAGGCTATTCGGTGGCCAGAGATTCTCCCTTCACCCTGGTTCTCTTTGGGAACCAGCGTGCTGATGGTGGGGTGAGTCAAGGCGCCGCAGGGCCGGATCAGCCCCGTCGCCCCTAGGCCCTGTACATTTTTCGACCAGCACAGCGACCGGAAAGAAATATCAACACCACGTCCTCGAAGTCCCCCTCAAGAATCCCTCCCGAACCGACCAAATCCCCTTTCGGAAAACCTTCTCGCGGCCAACGTCGCCGAAGTTGCAGCCATCGTACTTATCGACGATCTGGCGCGCAAAAGCTTCGAACATGCAGGTATTTTTAACACTTCGATATTTTCATGGAACATCTGGCCGTCATCTCGGTCGGCTACAAAGAGTGCTGCGGACGACGTACGTCAGAAGCGTGCAAAAACGCGACATTTTTAGTTGATCTCAGGCCCCCCACGCCCTAAAGTTCGCGCCGAACGTCCATGCTGGAAACGATCCATCCGGCTCAAGTACTGACGACGAGACAGCAAGGCCAAGGGAAAGAAAGCTGCATTTCCCATGGCCTTTTTGCTTTCGGCGACATGCCTTGGGAAGTAGGCGAACCAAAGTGGGGATACGGAGGACGTTCAATGCACCCATTGTTTTCACGAGTTTGCCCATAGGAGCTCCCAGGTATGTCGATCCAGGTCGAAGACTATTTCGCGCGCGAAACCTTTCAGAAGATGAAGGCGTTCGCCGACAAGCAGGAAACCCCGTTCGTGGTGATCGACACCGCGATGATCGCCCAGGCCTACGATGACCTGCGCGCCGGTTTCGAATTCGCCAAGGTCTACTACGCGGTCAAGGCCAACCCGGCCGTCGAGATCATCGACGTGCTCAAGGAAAAGGGTTCGAGCTTCGACATCGCCTCCATCTACGAGCTGGACAAGGTGCTGGGCCGCGGCGTGCGCCCGGACCAGATCAGCTACGGCAACACCATCAAGAAGTCCAAGGACATCCGCTACTTCTATGAGAAGGGCGTGCGTCTGTTCGCCACCGACTCGGAAGCCGACCTGCGCAACATCGCCAAGGCCGCGCCGGGCGCCAAAGTGTACGTACGCATCCTGACCGAAGGCTCGACCACCGCCGACTGGCCGCTGTCGCGCAAGTTCGGCTGCCAGACCGACATGGCCATGGACCTGCTGATCCTCGCCCGCGACCTGGGCCTGGTGCCTTACGGCATCTCGTTCCACGTCGGCTCGCAGCAGCGCGACATCAGCGTGTGGGACGCCGCCATCGCCAAGGTCAAGGTGATCTTCGAACGCCTGAAGGAAGAAGACGGCATCCACCTGAAGCTGATCAACATGGGCGGCGGCTTCCCGGCCAACTACATCACCCGCACCAACAGCCTGGAGACCTACGCCGAGGAAATCATCCGCTTCCTCAAGGAAGACTTCGGCGACGACCTGCCGGAAATCATCCTGGAGCCGGGCCGCTCGCTGATCGCCAACGCCGGCATCCTGGTCAGTGAAGTGGTGCTGGTGGCGCGCAAGTCGCGCACCGCCGTCGAGCGCTGGGTGTACACCGACGTGGGCAAGTTCTCCGGCCTGATCGAAACCATGGACGAAGCCATCAAGTTCCCGATCTGGACCGAGAAGAAAGGCGAGATGGAAGAAGTGGTCATCGCCGGCCCCACCTGCGACAGCGCCGACATCATGTACGAGAACTACAAGTACGGCCTGCCGCTGAACCTGGCCATCGGCGACCGCCTGTACTGGCTGTCGACCGGCGCGTACACCACCAGCTACAGCGCGGTGGAGTTCAACGGCTTCCCGCCGCTGAAGTCGTTCTACGTGTAAAGGCAGCGGTCCGTATCAAGCTGCAAGCGCCAAGCGAAAGCCCATGACACGTCATGGGCTTTTTTGTTTGGCACTTCTCCGGTAGGCGCGAGCCAGCTCGCGATGGCGTCGTGTCAGGCTCCAGCATCTGCAATGACCCACCGTTTTCGCGAGCAGGCTCGCTCCCACAGGGTCAGGCAGTCAGCTCGTTTTGGCGCGTCCGGTAGGTGTCTGCGATGGCTTGAATCCGGGGATCACTCGCCCCGGCCAGCGCTTCGCTCGCCACCCGCAGAAATTTCAGATTGCCGCCGACCCGCGCTTTTTCCAGCCAGACCAGTGCCTCCTCGACTCGCCCCTGATCCGCCAGCACTGCTGCATGACTGAACTGCCCACGAAAATCCCCGGCCTCGGCCGAGCGGCGATACCACTCATGCGCCGCCGCCACATCCTGCGCACATGCCTGCCCTTGCTCCAGATAGCGTCCCAACAGGTTCATGGATTTGGCATGCCCCCGTTCAGCGGCGCACCGATACAGTTCCAGCGCTTGCCCCTGGTCCTCGTCCATGCCGCGTCCGGTGGCGAGCAGATTGGCGAGGTTGTACATCGCCCAGTCCAGTCCGGCGTCCGCCGCGATCCGGTAATGCCGTGCAGCCAGCGCAGCGTCCGCCGCGCAACCCCAACCGTGCTCATGGCAACGGCCGACCATATTGCGCGCCATCGCATGGCCTTGCCCTGCCGCGATCCCGAACCAACGCAGTGCCAGCGGCAGGTCCTGGGCGATACCGTGGCCGTCGAGCAGGATCTGCCCGAGCAATGCCTGCGCCTCCAGCACGCCTTCGCCCGCCGCCAGCAGAATCGCCTGGGCGGCGCGGGCCGGGCTCTCTTCGAGCATGGCGTTGAGCCGGTCGCCGTCGAGGGCTTCCTCGCGGCGCAAGCGGAAGTCCGTCACTTACACCTCGACCCAACGGCGCAGCAGGTTGTGGTAGGTGCCGGTGAGGCGGATCAGCGAAGGGTGGTCGGGCATGTCCTGGGTGAGCTGGCGGATCGCGCCGTCCATCTCGAACAGCAAGGCGCGCTGGCTGTCCTCGCGCACCAGGCTCTGCGTCCAGAAGAACGACGCATAGCGCGCGCCGCGGGTGACGGCGTTGACCTTGTGCAGGCTGGTGCCGGGGTACAGCACCATATCGCCGGCGGGCAGCTTGACCCGCTGGGTGCCGTAGGTGTCCTGGACCTCCAGTTCGCCGCCGTCGTAGTCCTCAGGCTCGCTGAAGAACAGCGTGGCCGACAGGTCCGTGCGCACCCGCTCGATGCTGCCCTTGGGCTGGCGCACCGCATTGTCGATGTGGAAGCCGAAGCTGCCGCCGGCGGTGTAGCAGTTGAGCAACGGCGGGAACACCTTGTGCGGCAGCGCGGCGGACATGAACAGCGGGTTCTTCCACAACCGGTCGAGCATGGCCGCGCCGATTTCCTTGGCCAGCGGATGGCCTTCGGGCAGTTGCAGGTTGTGCTTGGCCTTGGCCGATTGGTAGCCGGCGGTGATCTTGCCGTCGGCCCAGTCGGCCTGCTCCAACGCCTCGCGGATGCGCTGCACTTCGTCCTTTTCGAACAGTCCGGGGATGTGCAGCAGCATGGCGATGTCACCTGATGGCAAAGAGGCGGCAATGGTATTGATTCTTATTGGCTGTGTAAAACCCGCGTGACGAATGAACCGGCAAAAACCGTAAGGCTAAATTGTAAAGAATGTAAATTCAGTGCGAATGGCAATGTTTCGCAATTGATACGAATACTTGTTTACCCTATATTCCGCGACCTCAAATCCTTGGGGAGGGGAATCTTCAATGTCACGTCGACAAGTACAAATGCCGGTCAGCTCACCACGTTTGCTCGCTTCTGCCATTGGCGTGGCGATCACCGCCAGCTCCGCAGGCCACGTGGCATTCGCCGCCGAAAAGACCGACAGCAAGCCTTCCGGCAATGCCATCGCCCTGGACGCCACGTCCATCACCGGCGAAAACCAGAGTTCGACTTCCTACCAGGTCGAGAAAGCCTCCTCGCCCAAGTACACCGCGCCGCTGGTCGACACACCGCGCTCGGTGACCGTGATTCCGCAACAAGTCCTCAAGGACACCGGCGCCCTGAACATGCAGGACGCGCTGCGCACCGTGCCGGGCATCACCTTCGGCGCCGGTGAAGGCGGCAACCCTCAGGGCGACCGTCCGTTCATCCGCGGCTTCGACGCCCAAGGCGACACCTACCTGGACGGCGTGCGCGACACCGGCTCCCAGAGCCGCGAAATCTTCGCCGTGGAAAACATCGAAGTCAGCAAGGGCCCGAACTCGGCCATCGGCGGGCGCGGCGCCGCCGGCGGCAGCATCAACCTGGTGAGCAAGAAGGCGCACCTGGGCAACTCGTTCGACGGCGGCTTCACCTGGGGCTCCGACCAGACCCAGCGTTACACCCTGGACGGCAACTACCAGTTCAGCGACACCGCCGCCGGCCGCCTGAACCTGATGAGCCACGAAAGCAACGTCGCCGGCCGCGACAAGGTCGACTACGACCGTTGGGGCATTGCGCCGTCCCTGGCCTTCGGCCTGGGCACCGACACCCGCGTCAACCTCGACTACTACCACCTCGAGAGCAACGACACCCCGGATTCGGGCATCCCGTACACCATCCCGAAAGCCGGTTCCGCCGCACGCACCAAGTCCGATCCGGACAAGCCCTACGCCGGCGGCGACCACAGCAACTTCTACGGTCTGGACCGCGATTTCCGCAAGGGCCGCACCGACACCGCGACCTTCGCCATCGAGCATGACCTGAACGACTCGCTGACGATCAAGAACACCCTGCGCCACGGCACCAGCATGCAGGACTACATCCTGACCCAGCCGGACGACAGCAAGGGCAACGTCAACAACGGCAGCGTCTGGCGCCGCGCCAACACCCGCGTGAGCAACACCGAGACCACCACCAACCAGACCGACCTGTTCGGCACGTTCTACCTGGGCGGCTTCAAGAACAGCTTCTCCACCGGCGTCGAGTACACCCGCGAGGAAAGCAGCAAGTCCTCGTACAACGTCAACACCGACACCACGCCGCGCACCACCAACGTGCCGTCCAGCACCAACTGCACCCCGGCGATGATCGGCGCACCGAGCGGCTACAACTGCACCTCGCTGTCCAACCCGAACCCGAACGACCCGTGGAACGGCGCCATCTCGCGCAACTACGCCGGCACCGACACCCAGTCCGACACCTACGCGCTGTACGTGTTCGACACCCTGGAGCTGACCGAGCAGTGGCTGGTGAACATGGGCCTGCGCTACGACCACTTCGAGACCGGCTACAAGACCTACAACAACGCAGGCCGCACCACCTCCAAGGGTGATGACACCAGCGAGTTCGTCACCGGCCAGTTCGGCGTCGTCTACAAGCCGGCCGAGAACGGCAGCATCTATGCGTCCTACGCCACCTCCGCCACGCCGCCGGGCAACACCCTGGGCGAAGGCATGGAAGGCAACCCGCTGGCCGGCACGCCGGACCGCAACGGCAACCTGCTCAAGAGCGACATGGAGCCGGAAACCACCAAGAACTACGAAATCGGCACCAAGTGGGACCTGCTGAACGATCGCCTGTCGCTGACCGCCGACATCTTCCGCACCGAGAAGGAGAACGCCCGCGTCCAGGTCGACACCACCTCGTACGAAAACGCCGGCAAGACCCGCGTGCAGGGCATCGAACTGTCGGCCAGCGGCAAGATCACCGACAAGTGGCAAGTGTTCGCCGGCTACGCCTACATGGACAGCGAGCAGATCGACGGCGGCCCGATGGGCAAGGCCAACGACGGCAACGAACTGCCCAACACGCCGAAGAACAGCGCCAGCCTGTGGACCACCTATCAGGTCACGCCGAAGCTGACCGTCGGTGGCGGGGCGTTCTATGTGGACGACGTGTTCGGCAGCGTGGCCAACACCACCATGGTCGATTCCTACGTGCGCTACGACGCGATGGCCGCCTACAAGCTGAGCAAGAACGTCGACCTGCAGCTGAACGTGCAGAACCTGACCAACGAGACCTACTACGACAAGGCCTTCTCGACCCACTTCGCCAACCAGGCGGCGGGCCGTACGGCACTGTTGAGCACCAACTTCCACTTCTGACGGCTGCAAGACCTGTAGGAGCGAGCCTGCTCGCGATGGCGATCGATCAGCGACATCGATGCTGACTGACCCACCGCTTTCGCGAGCAGGCTCGCTCCCACAAGGAAGACGTGGAAACGCAAATGCCCCGTTCATTCGATTGAACGGGGCATTTGTGCGTAATCAAAGAACGCTTCTCGAAGCCCACGGCATAATGCGCGCCGTGACGACATTTTCGAACGGACAAGGCGAATGACGTGTTGAAGAAGACCCTGTTCCAGGTGCACTGGTTTTTTGGCATTAGCGCAGGCCTGGTGCTGGCCCTGATGGGCATCACCGGTGCGGCCTATTCCTTTCAGGACGAAATCCTGCGGGCGCTGAACCCTTCGGTGCTGCAGGTGGAAAAACAGGTGGCCGGCGTCCTTCCGCCCGCCGAGCTGGTGGAACGCATCGAGGGCGCGTCGGGCAAGAAGGTCTCGATGCTGTGGGTCGAGACCGACAGCGGCACCGCCGCACGCGTGTACTTCACCCCGCCCAAGGGCGAGCGCCGCGGCGAAATGCGCTACTTCAACCCCTACACCGCCGAGTTCATGGGCGATGCCGTCGGCCAGGACTTCTTCGGCCTGATGCTGCAGCTGCACCGCTTTCTGGCCATGGGCGACACCGGCCGCAACATCACCGGCGCCTGCACCCTGATCCTGGTGTTCTTCTGCCTGTCCGGCCTGTACCTGCGCTGGCCGCGCCAGTGGAACAGCTGGCGCGTGTGGCTGACCCTGGACTGGAACAAGAAAGGCCGCAACTTCAACTGGGACCTGCACTCGGTGGCCGGCACCTGGTGCCTGCTGGTGTACCTGCTGCTGGCGCTGACCGGGCTGTCCTGGTCCTACGAGTGGTACAACAAAGGCCTGACCCGCCTGCTGTCGGACGCCCCGCAGAACGAGCGCGTGCGCGGCGGCCGCGGCCCGGCCCCCGAAGGCCCGGCGCCGACCGCCGACTACGCGGCGATGTGGAGCAGCATCTACAGCGCCGCCGGCCCCGGCCTGGCCGCCTACAACATCCGCATGCCGCCGGTGGCCGGTCAACCGGCCACCGTGTTCTACCTGCTGGAGAGCTCACCCCATGAGCGCGCCCTCAACCAGATCACCCTCGACCCGGCCACCGGCATCGTCAAACGGGTCGACCGCTACGCGGACAAGAGCTTCAAGGCACAGCTGCTGACCAGCATCTACGCCCTGCACGTGGGCAGCTATTTCGGCCTCGCCGGGCGGATCATCGTGACCGTCGCCGCCGTGCTCATGCCGCTGTTCTTCATCACCGGCTGGCTGCTGTACCTGGACCGCCGGCGCAAGAAAAAGCAGGTCAGGGACGCCCGCCAAGGCATCGGGCAACCGACCGGCGACGCGCCGACATGGCTGATCGGCTTCGCCAGCCAGAGCGGGTTCGCCGAACAGCTGGCCTGGCAGACCGCCGGCCAGTTGCAGGCCGCCGGGCTGCCGGTGAAGGTGCAGCCGCTGGCGCACGTCAGCGAACAGGACCTGCGCGAGTCGGACAACGCCCTGTTCGTGGTCAGCACCTTCGGCGACGGCCAGGCGCCGGACAGCGCCCGGGGCTTCGAACGCAAGGTGCTGGGCAACGCCCCCGCCCTCGACCGCCTGAACTACGCCGTGCTCGGCCTCGGCGACCGCCAGTACGAACACTTCTGCGGCTTCGCCCGGCGCCTGCACCGCTGGCTGGGCGAGCACGGCGGCAAGACCTTGTTCGCCCCGGTGGAAGTCGACGGCGGCGACCCTTACGCCCTGCGCCACTGGCAGACGCAACTGGGCCTGATCACCGGGCAGGCCCCGGTCGACACCTGGCAGGCCCCGGACTATGAGAACTGGACGCTGGCGCGCCGCGAGCTGATGAACGCCGACAGCAGCGGCGCCCCGGTCTTCCTGCTGGGCCTGACAGCACCGGGCATCGGCAGTTGGCTGGCCGGCGACCTGGTGGAAGTGCTGCCGCGCAACTGCCCGTGGGCCATCGAGCACTTCCTCGACGGCCTCGGCATCCGCGGCGAAAGCACCGTCAAGGTCAACGGCCTCGAAGAACCGCTGGAGCTGGCCCTGGCCAGCCGCCAGTTGCCCGAACACCGGGCGCACCTGGTGGGCCTGCACGCCCAGGCGCTGATCGATGCGACGGTGCCGCTGCCGATGCGCGAGTACTCGATCGCCTCGATCGCCGCCGACGGCGTGCTGGAGCTGATCGTGCGCCAGGAACTGCGCAGCGACGGCAGCCTGGGCATCGGCTCCGGCTGGCTGACCGAGCATGCCCCGGTGGGCGGCAGCATCAGCCTGCGGGTGCGGCGCAACAGCGGTTTCCACCTGCCCAATGCGCCGGTGCCGATGATTCTGCTGGGCAACGGCACCGGGCTGGCCGGGCTGCGCAGCCTGCTCAAGGCCAGGATCGCCGATGGCCAGCAACGCCAGTGGCTGCTGTTCGGCGAGCGTAACCGCGCGCACGATTTCCTCTGCCGCGCGGAGCTGGAGGAGTGGTTGGTCAACGGCGATCTGGCGCGGCTGGATCTGGCCTTCTCGCGGGATCAGGCCGAAAAGATTTACGTGCAGGATCGCCTGCGCGAATCGGCCGGCGAGCTGAAGAAATGGCTGGCGGACGGCGCGGTGATCTACATCTGCGGCAGCCTCAAGGGCATGGCCTCGGGCGTCGACGAAGCGCTCAACGACATCCTCGGCGCCGCCGAAGTCGAACGCCTGATCGAACAGGGCCGCTATCGCCGCGACGTCTACTGACACATCCCACTGTGGGAGCCAGCCTGCTGGCGATGGCGCCGGGCCTGTCGACTCACCGTTGACTGACCCATCGCCAGCAGGCTCGCTTCTACAGGTGCCGCAGGGGTCAGGCCGGCTGCAGCTTCTGCTCGAACACCGCCACCCCGTTCAGATCCCGCAGCACCACGCTCATCTCGCCGCTGCGTCCGTCGATGTTCACCTCACCGAAAAACTGGAAGCCGGCGAACGGCGAGGCGTTCTGCGTCGGCGGCGCCTTCTGGAACACCACTTCGGGACCGAAGGTCTTGTCCAGCGCATTGGGCCCGAAGCTGCCGGCGTTCAACGGCCCCGCGACAAACTCCCAGAACGGCTCGAAGTCCTGGAACGCGGCGCGGTCCGGGTGGTAGTGATGGGCGGCGCAATAATGCACGTCCGCCGTCAGGAACACGAAGTTGCGCACCTGCTGCGCCCGCAGGAAACCGAGCAGTTCGGCGATCTCCAGCTCGCGCCCCAGGGCCGGGCCGGGGTCGCCGTTGGCCACCGCTTCCCAGCGCGGCACGCCGGGGCTGACTTCGCCGTCCGGCACGCCGAGGCCGATGGGCATGTCGGCGGCGATGACTTTCCATTGCGCTTTCGAACTCTTGAGTCCGCGCTTGAGCCAGTCCAACTGCTCACGCCCCAGGAACGGCTTGGCCGCGCCGAGGTTGTCGTCGTTGACCCCGCGGTAACTGCGCATGTCGAGCACGAACACCTCCAGCATCGGCCCGTATCTCAGCCGGCGGTAGATCCGCCCGCCGCCGTCGGCAGCCTGCAGGCGCATCGGCGCGTACTCGAGCCAGGCGCGGCGGGCGCGGCCCAGCAGCGTGTGGATGTCCTTTTCCTGGTAGCGCTCGTCGAGCTGCTTGCCCGGCGACCAGTTGTTCACCACTTCATGGTCGTCCCACTGCCAGATCTGCGGCACCTCGGCGTTGAACCGGCGGACGTTCTCATCCATCAGGTTGTAGCGGTAGTTGCCGCGGTATTCGTCGAGGGTTTCGGCGACCTTGCTCTTGGCTTCGCTGGTGAGGTTGCGCCAGAGGCGGCCGCCTTCGACGGTCAGTTGCGCCGGCACCGGGCCGTCGGCGTAGATGGTGTCGCCGCTGTGGATGAAGAAGTCCGGCAGGCGCAGGCGCATGGCTTCGTAGATGCGCATGCCGCCGATGTCCGGGTTGATGCCGAAGCCCTGGCCGACGGTGTCGCCGCTCCAGACGAAACGAATGTCACGCCGGCCCGACGGTGCGCTGCGCAGGTGGCCCAGCCACGGTTCGCTGGCGACCCCGGTGCGGGCGTCTTCGAAGTGCACGCGATAGAAGATCGCCTGGTGGGCGGGCAGGCCGGTGAGCTCGACCCGGGCGGTGAAGTCGGTGCCGGCATCGGCCAGCGCCGATACGACGCGGCGCGGATTGGCGAAGCGGCTGCGGGTGTCCCATTCCACCACCATCTTCGCCGGGCGGTCGGTGCGGCTCCAGATCATGGCCCGGTCGCCCTGCAGGTCGCCGGACTGCACGCCGTCGGTGAGTTTCGGCCGGTCCTTGACCGAGGCGATCACGGCCGGCGCCATGCCCGGCACCAGCAGTCCGGCGCCGACGACCTGCATGACCCGTCGGCGACCGAGGTCGAATTCGCTCATGGTGTTCTCCCTGAAAAAAGGAAAACTAAAGCACGGCTTCATGACCCCGGAGTGACACCCGGTGCCTATCGGCAGGCGATCAGGCCTGTGGGAGCCAGCCTGCTGGCGATGAAGGCGACACAGGCAGCGCCGCTCCCCGGGCGATCACGCGGCGCTGGGCTCCACGGCCAGCTCCACCGACTCCGGCCGCTTGACCAGCGCGTACGCCAACGCCGTCAGCACACTCCCCGCGACAATCGCCAGCAGATACAGCAACGCATGGTTGATCGCGTTCGGAATCGCCATCACGAACAGCCCGCCGTGGGGCGCCATCAGCTTGCAGCCGAAGTACATCGACAACGCACCGGTCAGCGCGCCGCCGGCGATGCTCGCGGGGATGACCCGCAGCGGATCCTTGGCCGCGAACGGGATCGCCCCCTCGGAAATGAAGCACAGCCCCAGCACCAGCGCCGCCTTGCCGGCCTCGCGTTCGGTCTGGGCGAACTTGCGCCGGGCGAGGAACGTCGCGAGGCCGAGGCCGATCGGCGGCACCATGCCGGCGGCCATGGTCGCGGCCATCGGCGCGTAGCTCTGAGACGCCAGCAGGCCCACCGAAAACGCATACGCGGCCTTGTTGATCGGCCCGCCGAGGTCGACGCACATCATGCCGCCCAGCAGCACGCCGAGCAGGATCGCGTTGGTGGTGCCCATGCTGTCGAGAAAGTGCGTGAGCGCCGCCAGCATGCCCGCCACCGGTTTGCCGACCACGTAGATCATCACCAGCCCGGTGAACAGGCTGGCGAACAACGGGATGATCAGGATCGGCTTCAAGGCCTCGAGGCTTTGCGGCAACGCCACATAGCGGCTGATCGCTTTGGCCGCGTAGCCGGCGATGAACCCGGCGACGATCCCGCCGATGAACCCGGCCCCGAGGGTGCTCGCCAGCAGGCCACCGATCATCCCCGGCGCCAGGCCCGGACGGTCGGCGATGGAATAGGCGATATAGCCGGCCAGCAACGGCACCATCAGCTTGAACGCCGTCTCGCCGCCGATCTGCATCAGCGCCGCCGCCAGCGTGCCCTCCTCCTTGAACGCGGTGATGCCGAACACGAACGACAGCGCGATCATCAGGCCGCCCGCCACCACCATCGGCAGCATGAACGACACACCGGTCAGCAGGTGTTTGTAGACGCCGGTCTTCTCTTGTTTCGGCGCAGCCTTTGCGTCGCCCGCGACGCTCTCCTGCTTGCCCTCGGCCAGGGCTTTCTTCAGCGTGGCTTCGGACTGCTTGAGGGCGATGCCGGTACCGCAGCGGTAGATCCGCTTGCCGGCGAAACGCTCGGTGGCGACTTCGATGTCCGCCGCGAGCAGCACCACGTCCGCCTCGGCGATGGCCGCTGCGCTGAGCGGGTTGCGGGCGCCGACCGAGCCCTGGGTCTCGACCTGCAGCTCATAGCCCAGGCGCTTGGCGGCCTGCTGCAAGGCTTCGGCGGCCATGAACGTGTGGGCGACGCCGGTCGGGCATGCCGTGACGGCCACCAGGCGCGGAGCGCCCGCTGCCGCAGGCACGGCTTCGGCGTGATCGGCGACGTGCACGGCGGCCTCGACGGCCCCGCGCCGCAGCACCGCTTCGACATCCTGCAACGCCTGCGACGGCGCGATGCGGAACACCCGCTTGCCGATGAACCGGGTCATGTCCACCGGCCCCGTGGCGACCAGCAGCACCCACTCGGCCGCCTCGAGGGTGGCGGCCGACATCCGGCGTTCCGGGTGCGTGGCATCCACCACCTCGACACTGGTGCTCCAGCCCTGGCGCTGGGCCGCCGCCTCCAGCAGGCGGGCGCACAGCACGCTGGTGACCATGCCGTTCGGGCAGGCCGTGACAATGGCTAACTTCATGACAAACCCTCTTATTGTTCTGTCAGGGGACGCACGCGCACGCCCTGTTCGAGCGGCGCCAGGCGCGCCGCATCGTGGATGCCGAAACCGATCTGGGTCACCGCCAGCGCGGCGATCGCCGTGGCGGTGCGCAGGGTCTGCTCGGGCGTATCGGCGCTGAGCAGGCCGTGAAGCATGCCGGCCAGCAGCGAGTCGCCCGCCCCCACCGTGCTGGCCACGCGGACCTTCGGCGGCGTGGCGTGCAGGGCCGCACCGACCGCGAACCAGCTCACGCCCTCGGCCCCGTGGGAAATCACCACATGCTCGACGCCCTGGGCGTGCAGGCGGTTGGCCGCCTGCGCCTGGGCCTCGTGGGACAGCACATCGCAACCCAGCGCATCGGCCAACTCTTCGGCGTTGGGCTTGATCAGCCACGGGTTGGCCTTGAGCGCCGTGCGCAACGCTTCGCCGCTGGTGTCCAGCGCGACCTTCAGGCCCAAACCGTTCAGGCGCTCGATCAGCTCGCGCAACCACTGTGCGCTCACCCCGCGCGGCAGGCTGCCGGCCACCACCACCGCATCGTGCCCCGGCGCAATCTGCACCAGACGGTCGAGCAAGGCTTGCTGCGCCACGGCGCCGACCACCGGCCCCGGCCCGTTGATGTCCGTGATGCGACCGTCGTGCTCGGCCAGTTTGAGGTTGCTGCGGGTCTCGCCCGGCACTCGGATGAAGGCGTCGACGAACCCGCGCCGGGCGAACAGGTTCTCGAACGCTTGCAGGTTCTCCTCGCCGAGGAACCCGCTGACCGTCAGCTGATGCCCAAGGTCCGCCAGCACTTGGGCGACGTTCACCCCTTTGCCGGCGGCGTGGCTGTGCATCTCGTCGCTGCGGTTGACTTGGCCGGCCTCAAGGCGCGGCAAGCGCACCGTCAAGTCGAGGGCCGGGTTGAGGGTCAGGGTCAGGATCTTGGCCATTTACAGAGCCTCCACTAATGCGCGCACATCCTGTGCGCTGCCCACGGCAAGCGCTTGCCGGGCGACGGTTTGCGCCTGGGTCAGGGTCAGTTCACGGATGCGCGCCTTGACTTCGGCGACGCTGCGGGCGGCCACGCTCAGTTCATCCACACCGAGGCCGACCAGCACCGGCACCGCCAGCGGATCGGCCGCCAGCTCGCCGCACACGCCGACCCATTTGCCGTGGGCATGGGCGGCGCGCACGGTGATGTCGATCAGGTGCAGCACCGCCGGGTGCAGGCCGTCGGCCTGGGCCGAAAGGGTCGGGTGGCCACGGTCGATGGCCAGGGTGTACTGGGTCAGGTCGTTGGTGCCGACGCTGAAGAAGTCCACCTCGCGGGCCAGCACCGGCGCCAGCAGCGCGGCGGAGGGCACTTCGATCATGATCCCCAGTTGCAGGTCGGCCACCGGGATTTCCCGGCGCAGACGCTCGGTCATGTCCCGGGCCTGACGCCACTCCTCGACGCTGCCGACCATGGGGAACATGATCCGCAGCGGACGGTTGTCGGCCGAACGCAGCAAGGCGCGCAACTGCGCTTCCATGATCTGCGGACGCTGGAGGGTCAGGCGGATGCCGCGCACGCCGAGGAACGGGTTTTCCTCTTTGGCGATCGGCCAATAGGGCAACGGCTTGTCACCGCCCACGTCCAGGGTGCGCACCACCAGCGGCCGACCGGCGAGGCCGTCGAGGACGCGGCGGTATTCGGCTTCCTGGGTGGCCTCGTCCGGCGCTTGCGGGTGGGCCATGAAGATCAGCTCGGTACGCAGCAGGCCGATGCCTTCGGCGCCCTGCTCCACCGCGCTGGCGACGCCGGCGCTTTCGCCGATGTTGGCGAACACCTCCACTGCGTGGCCGTCGGCGGTGAGCGCCGGTTGATGGCGCTGTTCGGCGGCGGCCTTCAGACGTTGCTCGCGGCTGTCGCGCTCTTCGGCGGCCCGTTGCAGGGTCGCGGCGTCGGCGTCCACGTGCAGGCGGCCGCGCTGCCCGTCGAGCAGCAGCGGCGTGCCCGGCGCCAGCAACAGCACCGCAGCGCCGGCGCCGACCAGCGCCGGAATGCCCAGCGCCCGGGCCACGATGGCGCTGTGGGCGGTGGCCCCACCGCGCGCGGTGAGGATCCCCGCCACCCGCGCCGGATCGAGCCGCGCCACATCGGAGGGGCCGACCTCTTCCATCACCAGAATGTAAGGTTGCGCGGGCTCGCTCAGGGTCTGCACGCCGCACAGTTGCGCCAGCACCCGCCGACCGATGTCGCGCAGGTCGGCGGCGCGCTCGGCGAGCAAGGCGTCCTGCAGCGACTCCTGTTGCTTCGCCGCCGCCTCGATCACCGCCATCCACGCCGCCTCGGCGCTTTCGCCCTGCTTGAGGCGGGTGTCGACTTCGTCGGTGAGCTCCGGGTCGTCGAGCATTTCCAGGTGGGTGATGAAGATCTCGCGGATGGCCTTGGCCTGGCTGCGCTCGATCAAGCCCTGGATGTCGTGGCGCACTTCGCTCAGCGCTTGCTGGAGACGCTCGCGCTCGACGGCGGCGGACTCGCCGCGCAGCGGGTAATCGATGGCCTGTTGCACCTGAATGTGCGCCGGCCCCATGGCGATGCCGGGGGCGGCGGCGATGGCTTGCAGCAGGCTGCCGGAGGCCGGCGCGACAAGCACCTCGGCCACCTCGGCGAGCGCCTCCTGCGCAGGGGCGACCGCCGGCAGCGGCTCGACCTCTTCGCCCAGCCCTTCTTCAATGGCCGCCAGCAGCGCCGGCAGGGCATCGGCGGCGATGGCCGGTTCGGCGATCAGTTCCAGCACTTGGCCGCGACGGGCGCCGAGGCTGAGCAGCTTGCTCAGGCTTTTCACCGACACGGCGCTGTCCTGGCCGTCGACGAGACGGATGCGGATCTCGCCCTCAAAATTCTTCGCCAGTTGCGCCAGCACCTTCGCCGGCCGTGCATGCAGGCCATGGGCATTGGCCAGGGCGATGCGCGCGCTCGGCCAGTCGGCCGGCAGCTCGCCGCCCAGCACTTCCAACACTTTGCGGCTGCTGGTGGCGCGGCCCAGCTCATGGCCGCGCCCCTCGATCAGCAGCGCGCACAGGCGTTCGAGCAGCGCCTGGTGGGCCTCGCCCAGGCTGGCCAGGCAGAACAGCCCGTTGAGGGGCTGGCCGAGGTAGCGCATCGGCTTGTCCGGGGTGACGAATGACAGGCCGGGGCGCTTCACGGTCTGTTCGCTGTGCAGCCACCACAGGCCGTCGCCCAGCGGCAGCGCTTCGACCTGCTGCAGCACGCCGGCGAAGCCGTTGCTCACGCAATCGGCTTGGCGCAGCAGGCGCGCACCGCGCCAGACCAGTTCTTCGAAATCGTCGGCGGACACGCTAAGGCCGATCATCTGCGCATCCAGCGCCAGTTCCTGGGGCGCGCCCTGCAGCAGCTTCAGCAACGCCTCGGGCGAGCCGGCGCGGCGCAGCGCCTGGCCCAGGTCGGTCTCGCCCAGGGCGCGGGTCAACAGTTGCAGCAGACGCAGGTGCTCATCGGACTTGGCCGCGATGCCGATGGCCAGGTAGACGATCTGGCCGTCGCCCCAATCCACGCCGTCGGGGAACTGCATCAGCCGCACGCCGGTGGCGAACACTTGATCGCGGGTCTCCGGGGTGCCGTGGGGAATGGCGATGCCTTGCCCGAGAAAGGTCGAGCCCTGGGCCTCCCGCGCCTGCAGCCCGGCCAGGTAACCGTCGGCCACCAATCCATCGGCCACCAGGCGGTCAGCCAGCAGTTGCAGGGCGGCGGACTTATCCACAGCCGACCGGCCCATGGAAATCTGCTCTACAGTGAGCTCGAGCATGCGTTCTCCTTTTTGGCATCGGGAGGTGCCAGGTATTGTTGTGGATAGTTTCAGCTTAGCGCCTGCACTTTTCAGGGGCAGTTTTGGCGGATTCGCGGCAGCTGCGGCCAAAGGCGACTAAAGTGCAGAAAATACGCCCGCTGAAACGTTTAATCTAGATTGATCGGCACGTTACTCGATAATGTCCCATCCTTGAAGGCCAACCGTCGGCTGCGCTGCGACAATGGTCGCCTCCCCGAATCGGGTAGGATTGGCGAAAATGTCGGGGCACGCTGGAAAAAACAAGGAAATCCCGGGTGAAACTCAGTGATATCGCGCGGCTGGCCGGAGTGTCCGTGACCACCGCCAGCTACGTCATCAACGGCAAGGCCGAACAGCAACGCATCAGCAACGCCACCGTCGAGCGGGTGCGGGCGGTGGTCGATCAGCACGGCTTTACCCCCAACCCCCAGGCGGCCGGGCTGCGCAGCCGGCACACCCGCACCTTGGGCTTCATCCTGCCGGACCTGGAAAACCCCAGTTACGCGCGGATCGCCAAGCTGCTGGAACAAGGCGCCCGGGCCCGGGGCTACCAATTGCTGATCGCCAGCTCCGACGATGCGCCGGACAGCGAACGGCAACTGCTGCAACTGTTCCGCGCCCGCCGCTGCGATGCGCTGATCGTCGCCAGTTGCCTGCCGGCCGGCGACGACAGCTATCGCCAATTGCAGGCCAAGGGCCTGCCGATCATTGCCATCGACCGGGTGATGGATCCTGCGCACTTCTGCTCGGTGATCAGCGACGACCGCGAGGCCAGCCTGCACCTGACCCAAAGCCTGCTCGAACCGCAACCCAAGCAGATCGTCCTGCTCGGCGCCCGTCCCGAACTGAGCATCAGCCAGGAGCGGGCCGCCGGGTTCAGGCAGGCGCTGGCCGGGTTCAAGGGCGACATCCTCATCGAGCATGCCGAGTCGTTCAGCCGCGACTGCGGCAAGCAACTGATGGAAGAACTCCTGCAACGGCTGGGACATTTGCCGGAAGCACTGGTGACTACGTCCTACGTGCTGCTGCAGGGCGTGTTCGATGCGCTGCACGACTTCCCGCTCAAGAACCGCCCGCTGCGCCTGGGCACCTTCGGCGACACGCAACTGCTGGACTTCCTGCCGCTGCCGGTCAACGCCATGGCCCAGCAGCACCAGCTGATCGCCGACAAGGCCCTGGCCCTGGCGTTGGCCGCCGTCGAGCAATCGGACTACGAGCCCGGCGTGCAGGCCATCGCCCGCACCTTCAAGCAGCGCATCCGCCGGGACTGAACCGTGGAGCTGATCGACAGCCACACCCATCTGGACTTTCCCGACTTCGACGCCGACCGCACGGCGTTGATGGCCGAGAGCCGCGCCCTCGGAGTGCGGCGGATGGTGGTGCTGGGGGTATATGAAGGCAATTGGCAACGGGTGTGGGACCTGGTGCAGGGCGACGCCGACCTGTACGCGGCGTTCGGCCTGCATCCGGTGTATCTCGACCGACACCGCCCGCAAGACGTGCAGGCCCTCGGCGACTGGCTGACCCGGCTGCGCGGCCATCGGCAATTGTGCGCGGTGGGCGAGATCGGCCTGGACTACTTCATCGAAACCCTCGACCGCGAGCGCCAGCAGGCGCTGTTCGAGGCTCAGCTGCAACTGGCGGCGGACTTCGGGCTGCCCGCGCTGATCCACGTGCGGCGCAGCCATGCGGCGGTGATCGCCACGCTCAAGCGCTTCAGGCTCAAGCGCGCCGGCATCATCCACGCCTTCACCGGCAGCCGCGAAGAGGCGCGGGAGTACATCAAGCTGGGGTTCCGGCTGGGCCTGGGCGGCGCGCCGACCTGGCCCCAGGCGCTGCGCCTGCACCGGGTGCTGGCGGATCTGCCGCTCGATTCGGTGGTGCTGGAGACCGACTCGCCGGACATGGCCCCCGCCATGTTCCCCGGCGTGCGCAACACCCCCGCGCATCTGCCGGCGATCTGCGCGGCGCTGGCCGCCCTGATGGCCGTCAGCCCCGAACGGCTGGCTGACGCCAGCACCGCCAATGCCTGCGAGGTGTTCGGCTGGTAGATCAGTCGCCGTGGGCCTTGGCGGCGTCGAGGATCAGCGTCAGGCGCTGCCGGTGGCGGAAGTAACGCGTGACGGCGAAGTACACGAACACCGTGATCAACGACGCGTTCAACTGTTCGGTGACGCTGAGCAGCCCCACCCACTCCATCACCAGCGCCACCAGCAGCGCGGTGCACACCGTCACCCGCGCGCTGGCGCGCAACAGCCCCAGCGAGTCGAGGGACCTGAACCGTTTGATCTGCTGCGGGCAACGCAGCTCCAGCCGTTGCTCGCAATGGGGGCAGGTGAAGGCTTCGTTGATCGAAAGGGCATTGAGTTGCCAGGGTTTCAGCACCAGGGTGGTCTGACAATGGGCGCAACGGCCTTGGACTCCCAAGGTGGCGACGGACATTAACGGGCTCCTCCAAGCGGTCAAGTCGGGTGATCTTGATTGATTGAAGACGAAAAAACAGAGCGCGGAGAAAAACAGGATTTGGCTTACAAATGTAAGCAAAAAAGTACTACAAAAAATTCCACAACCTCAGCCGTGGGAGCACGACCGCTCCCACGAAGGCCGGATCGAACCCAACGTCAGACCCGGAACGCGTTGATCAACTGCTTGAGCTCCACCACCTGCGCCGACAGGGCGCGACTGGCGTTCTCGGTCTGGTGCGCGCCTTGCGCCGTACGCTCGCCGGCACGGTTGATCTCGACGATGTTCTGGTCGATGTCGTGGGCCACGGCAGTCTGCTGCTCCACCGCGGCGGCGATCTGCTGGTTCTGGTCGACGATCATTCCGACCGCGCCGAGGATGTTTTCCAGCGCCTGCTGTACCTTTTCCGACTGCCCCACGGTGCCGTTGGCCATCTGATGGCTGACGCCCATGGCCTTCACCGCCGCGCCCACGCCGCCGTGGAGCTTGGCGATCATCTGCTCGATTTCCTCGGTCGATTGCTGGGTGCGCTTGGCCAACGTGCGCACCTCGTCCGCCACCACCGCAAAACCCCGCCCCTGCTCGCCCGCCCGCGCCGCTTCGATAGCGGCGTTGAGCGCCAGCAGGTTGGTCTGCTCGGCGATGCTCTTGATCACTTCCAGCACGCTGCTGATCGACTGGCTGTCGCTGGCCAACTGGTTGATCACCAGCACTGACTGATCGATCTCGCTGGCCAGCGCCGCGATGCTGCCCTGCTGGGACTCCACCAGGCCGCGCCCGCTGACGGTCTCGTCGTTCACGCTGTGGGCGCTGCTGACCGCCGCCGCGGCGCTGCGCGCCACTTCCTGGGAAGTGGCCGACATCTGGTTCATGGCCGTCGCCACCTGCTCGATCTGGGTACGCTGGCCGGCCACCGCCTGGTTGCTCTGGGCCGACACGCTCTGCACCTGCCCGGCCTGGCGCTCGACCTCGCTGACGGTCTGCCCGACCCGTTCGATCAGGTCGTGGATCTTCTTCACGGTGCCGTTGAACACCTCACCCAGCTCGCCCAGTTCATCCCGGCTGTTGGCGCGGAAATTCACCGTCATGTCGCCGGCCGCCACTTTGTCCATCATGGCGCCCAGACGTTTCAGGGTGGTGCGGGTCGACGCGTAGAAACCGCCGTAGAGGTAGAAAATCAGCACGAACACCACCGCCAGCGCCACCGCTTGCAGCACCATGTGCGTGCGGTTCTGGGCCAGGCGTTGCTGCAATTGGCTGTCGAGGAACTTCAGGGTCGCTTCGTTGAGCTGGTAAGTGCGCTCCATCAGCCCGCTGACCTGATCGTAGAACGCCTGCCAGGGCGCATCGAGGGTGTCGGCCATCACCACTTGCTCCTCGAACAGCTCGCTGGCCTGCTTGAGCGAGGCCTTGCTGGCGTCCGCCGGGGCGCTGAGGAACTCCCGCGCCGCCTTGCTCGAACCGAGGGCATCCTGCAGCTTCAGGCCGTACTCGGCCTGGAGTTTTTCGATCTGCGCCAGCAGCTCGTCGAAGCGGGTGCTGGATGAACTGTTGAGAAAACCTTGGCCCAACGAGTACGAGCCCATGGCCCGGCCTTCGCCGAGGGTCTGGGTGACGGCCGGGGTGATGGCGGTGACCAGCTCGCTGAGCTGGCGCATGTCGCTTTGGCCGTCGCGGCTCAAGCCGGCCTGGCTGGCGACGATCTGGCTGAAGATCTGCGCGCTGCCCAGCAGCTTGCCGATCAGCGCGCTTTTGCTTTGCAGGGAGTTTTCCGCTTGCTGGGCCTTGAACGCGGCGATCATCTCATCGCGCTTGGCGTCGAACACCGCGGTCTGCTCCGGATCGTCGGTCATCGCCTTCAGCCCTTGAAGGCGCGTCAGCACGTTCTGCTCAAGGGTGGTGATGTTCGCTTCGACATTGCCCGCCTTGCCCGACTGGCCGAGGGTCACGTTGATCTGCACCAGGTTGTTGAGGGTCTCCAGATCCCGCCGCAGGCTCAGGCTGCTGCCCAGCAGGTCGAGGCTTTGCAGTTCCACCCGGGTGCCCTGGAACTCGCGGTACGAATCGCGCACCAGATAGAAGTTGGTCACCAGCATCGGCACCAGGAACAGGACGCTGATCAGGCTGAACTTCATGCCGAAGCTCAGGCGGTTCATCAGCGAGACGGCGGGATAGAGCAAGCTCTTCACTGGAAGTCTCCCTCGGTTTGTTCTTGTTTTTATTGGCAGGCGCGGGGCGAAAGCAGATAGCCACTATCGAGCGCCATCTCTGTATAGCTCAAATCGGAGGGAGGTTTTGTAACTTAAGGTTAACGGCCGAGGCGAGGGCGCTAGCTCCCGCCGGGAAGCGGAGCGCCCCATTCGCAGCGGGCGTGTTGCGCAGTCCGACGGGAGCAAGCGCCCTCGCCTCAGGCTATGCGGGTCAGCGGACCAGGACGGTCCACAAGGCAAACCCGGCGTACCACAGCACGGCGGCGCGCAGCAGCAGTTCCCACAGGCAATCCAGGGTGTTGATGCCTTCCGGGCCGGTCACCGGCGGCGGGATCTCCCCGGCGGCCAGGCCTGCCTTGTCGATCAGGCGGGCGGCGCTGATGTGCCAGTTCAGCAGTTCATGCAGCATCACCCGGCTGACCGCGACGAAGTTGCCCACCAGTGCCAGGCTCGCCGCCAGCAGGCGCACCGGCACCCAGTCGAACGCGTGCCGCAGCTGCGCCGCCCGTTCGGCCACCGCCGGGTTCGCGGCGTTCTCCTCGGCCAGCGCCAGCAAGCGGTAACTCAAGGCCGCCACCGGGCCCAGCAGGAAATACCAGAAGATCACCGCAAAGAAGCTCTGGTAGGCCTGCCACAGCAGATGCCCCTGCACCCGCGCCAGCAACTGCTCGCCACGGTCGGCGCAGATGCCCAGGTCGCGCTTGGCCACGTGGGCCGCCGCTTGCAGGTCTTCCCGGCGCCAGGCGTCGCGGAACGGCCCCAGGCCGCCGAGCAGGTCGTTGCGCCCCAGACTGTAGATCACCACCAGCAGATGCACCGGCAGGGCCAGCAGGCCGTAGGCCACCGGTTCCAGCACCACCAGCAGCAACGCCAGCAGCGCCACCGGCAGCAGCACCAGCACCGTCAGCACCAGCCAAGGGCGCTTGGCCAGGCCGCCGCTTTCGAGCTTGTGCAGTTCGCGGATCCATCCGCCGTCGCGCTGGACCCGATGGCGCAGGGCCGAGAATTTCTCGATCCAGACCGCCAACAGCAACACCAGAAAACTCATTGTCCTTCCTCTTGTGCCAGGGCCGCCCGGTAGCGTGCCCAGTCGAATGCCGGCCCCGGGTCGGTCTTGCGGCCGGGGGCGATGTCGCTGTGCCCGCAGATGCGTTGTCCGGTGATGGCCGGAAACCTCGCCTGCAACTGCCGGGTCAGCGCGGTCAGCGCCTGGTACTGCGCGTCGGTGAACGGTAGATCATCGGTGCCCTCGAGCTCGATGCCCACGGAAAAATCGTTACAGGTCTCGCGTCCCTCGAAACGGGAGACGCCGGCGTGCCAGGCGCGCTCAAGACAGGAGACAAACTGAGTGACCTTGCCGTCACGCTCGATCAGAAAGTGCGCAGACACCCGCAGGTCGGCGATACCCGCAAAGTAGGGATGTTCGGTGACATCCAGACGGTTCTGGAAAAATTCCTGCACCTTGCCGGTGGCGAACTGCGCCGGCGGCAGGCTGATGTTGTGGATGACCAGCAGGGAGACTTCGCCCGTCGGGCGTTCATTGAAGTTGGGCGACGGACAGACCTGCACCCCGTGACACCACCCGCTTGCGGGATCCAACTGCATACCGATTCCTTCAACGCCATCTGTGTTGGCGCCCAGTATGCCGTGATCGGCGTGCCGGACGCGATCACTTGGCGCGATTGCGCCGCCGCAGATTGCCCAGCACCGACTCCAGCGCGCGGTCGAACAGCAAGGTGTCGTCCAGCCGCCACGCCGCGCCGCGACGCAGCTCCAGGGCGAGCCCGGTGCGGTCGCGCTCCAGCACTTTCATGCCGGTGCGGTCGACGAACACGTATTTGCCGGTGGTCTCGTTGATGGCCGCCAGCTTGCAGCGCAAGGTGTGCTCTTCGTCTTCGCGAAACACCACCCAACTGCCCAGCCGCAACTGCTCGACCTGCCGCAGGCCGGCATCGTCCTGCGGCAGGCGCAAAGGCATGCCCTCGTCCGCCGCGCGCAGGGCCACCGGCAACGCCACCTCGACTAAGACCAGCGCCTCGGTGGGGCCGGACTCATCGGCACGCTCGAACAGGCGCACGTGCAGCGCTTCCAGCTCGCTGAAAAACTCGCTGGTGGCGAACGGGTCGAACGCCGAACTGCTCAGGCCGTCGCGCAACGACTTGAGCAGCCCCGGCACCATCGCCAGCAGGCGCATGCCGGACTCCGGCCCATCGTGACGCTGCACGCTCCAGACCAATTGCTCCATGGTCTGCACGTCCGCCCGCCATTCGGCGCTCTGGTCGCCGTGCTTCAGGCAGGTCAACAGCAGCACCTTGCTCCAGGCATCCTGGACGAACGCCACCACTTTGGGCGGCAGCACCTTGCCCGGCAACGCCTGGTTGAGCGCCTGCTCCACCCGGCGGCGAGCCAGTTCGGTCCTCGCCCGCCCCTCCTCGGCATCGCGCAGGCGCTGCTCGAGCAATTCGCTGCGGCGGCGCTCGTCGCCGGTGAAGGCCAGGAAATCCGCCAGCAGCTCGGAGAAGATCGCCGGATCGTCATTGAAATCGGTCAGCAAGCGCTGCACCACCTGCTCGATGCGCAGGTACAGGCTGTCCCGCGCATGGCCGTCGCACTCGCCCCAGCCCATGGCGGCGTCCGCGATTTCGTTGAGCAGGCGCCGCGCCGGGTGACTGCTGCGGCTGAAGAAACTCTTGTCGAGCACCGCGACCTTGAGCATCGGGATCTGCAGCCGAGCGATCAGCGCCTTGAGCGAATCCGGCAGGTTGCGGTCGTCGAGGATGCACTCGAACAGCATGGCGATCAGGTTGATCACGTCCTCGTCGGCGCCGCCGACGATGCGCGACTTGCCGCTGCGCACGCTCACCTGGGTCAGCAATTGCTCGAGCTGGTTGCGCAGGTCGAAATCGTCCAACGCCGCCAGCGTCGGCACGTACTGCTGCAAGTGCGAAAGCAGGCGCAGCAGGTCGCGGGTGGAGATCGGCTGAACCGCCGAACTGGGCTCCAGGATCGGCGCCACGCTGCCGCGCAGGTGCGACAGCAGTGCCTGCAACGCCGAGAAGACTTCCTGCACGCCGTCCTCCAGCGGAGGCGGTTCGCTGTGCGTCGGCTCACTGCTGGCACGGGTGACGGCCTGGTCGATGGCACGGCGCGCGGGCGCCGGTTTCAGCTCGGGCAGCACGCCGGTGGCGGCCAGCAACTGATTGGCTTCGGCATACAGCTGATCGGTGTCGGCCAGCACGTAACGCTCGAACAGCTTGAGCAGAATCAGCTTGACCTTGATCCCCACCCCCAGGTTGCGCCCGGCCAGCAGGAAATATTCGCACAACATCGAAGGACCCAGCGGGTTGTGCCGATCCTCCAGGGTCTTGCCGAGCAGGGCATTGAGCCGCGCCGTCAATTGATCGAGGGCGAAACCGTCGCGGCTCAGCACACGGCCGACCATGGTCTCGATGGCGACGCTGCGCTCCCGGTCGTCGGTGCGTTCAGAGGTTTCGTCCGGCAGCAGCGAGGACGGCAAGGCGTTTTGCGCGGGATCGTACTGGGTGAGGCCGACGAACGCCTCGAAGAGATGTTCGAGAAAGCCGCGCTCGATGTTCTTGCGCTTCAGGCGCAGGTCGCGCATGGCCTCGAAAAAGAGGTTCTGCTCGACGTCGCTGCGGGCTCGGTCGGCCATTTCGAACAGGGTGTCGTCGGCATTGTCGAACAGCGCCTGCAGGCCGTGGCGCAGTTGCTGGGTGGCCTTGTCGCGCACCTGAAGCAGAATCACAGGCAGGCGGGCGAGCGGCGAAGGGTTCGCCGGATCGGTAGCGGCCTTGCGCAAAGGCACTACATTCCCGTCGTTGTGCATCCAAGCCTCCTGAAACGGTGATTCTTCAAGTGCGCGGGCCTGCCGATCCCTGTCGGGGAACGGCCGGAAAGCGGGCTCAAAGACAAACGTCAAAGCCATGACGTCAAATGCAAGGCGGATTATCTTGCAAAAAATGTCCCCGGCGCCAGAGCCCTCAGGGATTCCCCTAGGCCCCGGCGCTGTTCCAGTGACCGCTCCCGGCGCGCATTTGCTCAAGGAAATCGACCGGCTGCGCTCAAGTCCCTGCGCACCCGCCTTGGGTTGGGCCCTGCCATGCCCCTATAATCGGGCCACTTTGTCTGTGGAGCCCGTTATGCCGAACCTACGTCTCGCCGATTTGACCGCCGAAATCGAAGCCAACGTCCGCCGTGCGTTGCGCGAAGACATCGGCAGCGGCGACATCACCGCACAACTGATCCCGGCCGAACGCCTGGCCAAGGCGACCATCATCACCCGCGACGCCGCCGTCATCTGCGGCACCGCCTGGGTCGACGCCGTGTTCCGTCAGCTCGACCCGCGGGTGGCGGTGCACTGGCAGGTGCGCGACGGCGACCGGGTGAGCCCCAACCAGCCGCTGTTCCACCTGGAAGGCCCGGCCCGTTCGCTGCTGACCGGCGAACGCAGCGCGCTGAACTTCCTGCAGATGCTCTCCGGTGTCGCGACCCGCGCCCGACAACTGGCGGATTTCGTCGCCGAGACCGGCGTGAAGCTGCTCGACACCCGCAAGACCCTGCCGGGCCTGCGCCTGGCGCAGAAGTACGCGGTGACCTGCGGCGGCTGCCACAACCACCGCATCGGCCTGTACGACGCGTTCCTGATCAAGGAAAACCACATCGCCGCCAGCGGCGGCATCCCCCAGGCCATCGCCGCCGCGCACCGGATCGCGCCGGGCAAGCCGGTGGAGGTCGAAGTGGAAAGCCTGGATGAACTGAAGGAGGCGCTGGACGCCGGCGCCGACATCATCATGCTCGACGAGCTGAGCCTGGACGACATGCGCGAAGCCGTACGCCTGAACGGCGGCAAGGCGAAGCTGGAGGCCAGCGGCGGCATCAACGAAAGCACGCTGCTGCCGATCGCCCGCACCGGCGTGGACTACATTTCCATCGGCGCCATGACCAAGGACGTGAAGGCGGTGGACCTGTCGATGCGCCTGAGCCTCTGAAGCCGCCGCGCAACGAAAAACGCCAGCTCCGTCGGGGCTGGCGTTTTTGTTTCAATCGTCGATTTCGTTGAGTTCAAGATAGGCCTGCAGCTTCATGCCCAAGGCTTCGGCCACTTCCTGATGCACTTCCAGGCGCATGGCCTTGAGCTCCTGCGGCGTCTCGGCCACCAGCTCCAGCACCAGTTCCCAAGGCTCCAGCCCGCGGGACTCGGCTTCGTCCTCGAACGCCCACTGCGCCTGCTGCTTTTGCTCGGTGGCGTCCAGGGCGCTGATCTCTTCCTGAAGGGAAGGCGTCGCCGCCAGGTATTTCTCCAGCGCTACATCGATTCGTTGTTCTTTTGGGATCATGGCGTTCTCGCTGATCAGGGGAATGGGTGATGGATCTGGATCTTCTGGGATCTCTCTGCCGCGGATTGTCCGGCCTCGGAACCATTCGGGATCATCTGAACACTGCAGGGCGATGCTTGTGCTGGCGCCGAATATAGGACGTTTGGATGACGAATGACACGGGTCTTTACATCTCTCGCACAAAAAGCTGACCGGGGGAACATAAATCCGGATTCCGAGTCATAGCGATGTGCCATATCGGCACGCCTCTCCGCTGTCCACAAGGAAACCCAGTGATGCGCAGCCTTTCGAAGTTGTCGTCTGTTGTGTCCACTACCGCAATGACCGCCCTGCTCGGGGCGCTGGCCCTGCCGGGCAATGCAATGGCCATCGAGCTGAGCGACCGGCTCCCCGGCTACGGCGACTCGGTTCCCGCCATCCACAACGACAACGGCAAGACCGTGATCGTCAGAACCGACATCAGCCTCGATGAACTGAAGAAGATGCGCGACACCCTCGGCGACCAGACGCGCCAGCTCGAAGAGCTCAAACGCAGCAGCGGCTCCAGCGCCAGCGCCGGCAGCCGGGAGACTGACCAGCTCAAGGAACAGGTCAAGAAACAGGACGGTGAACTGGACACCCTGCGCCGGCAGATGGAAGAACTCAAACGCAGCAGCGGTTCCAGCTCAAGCGCCGGCAGCCGCGACACCGACGAACTGAGGAACAAGGTCAAGGAGCAGGACCGGGAACTGGACAACCTGCGCCGGCAGGTCGAGGAACTCAAACGCAGCAGCGGTTCCAGCTCCAGCTCAAGCGAGCTGTCGAGCCTCAAGCGGGACGTCAGCGATCAGGACCGTGCGATGGATCAGCTCAAGCGCACCGTGGAGGAGCTGAGCCGCAAGGTGAAATGAGGGGAATGGTGCCCGAGACAGGAATCGAACCTGCGACCTTCGCGTTACGAGTGCGCTGCTCTACCGGCTGAGCTACACGGGCGGTGGGCTAAACCTAGCATCGGTCTCGGCGCCCGGCAACCCATCTCGCGCCGCAATCATTTTTGACAGGAAAAAAAATGCCCCGCCGTTTTCACGGCGGGGCATTTTCATTGCGCGAAAGCCTGGGGTCGATTAAACGCCCGAAGCCTTGGCAGCCGCCACGTCTTTGATGGACAGCTTGATGCGGCCGCGGTTGTCCACGTCCAGCACCAGCACTTCCACTTCCTGGCCTTCTTTCAGGATGTCGGTGACTTTCTCTACGCGAGCGTCGCTCAGCATCGAGATGTGCACCAGACCGTCCTTGCCCGGCAGGATGTTGACGAACGCGCCGAAGTCGACGATACGCTCAACCTTGCCCACGTAGATCTTGCCGATCTCGGCTTCGGCGGTGATGCCCAGAACGCGCTGACGGGCAGCTTCTGCGGCTTCCTTGGTTTCGCCGAAGATCTTGATCGAGCCGTCGTCTTCGATGTCGATCGACGCCTTGGTCTCTTCGCAGATTGCACGGATGGTCGCGCCACCTTTGCCGATCACGTCGCGGATCTTGTCGGTGTCGATCTTCATCGCGATCATGGTCGGTGCGTTGGCCGACAGTTCGGTACGCGACTGGCCGATCACTTGGTTCATCTGGCCGAGGATGTTCAGGCGAGCTTCCAGGGCCTGGCCCAGGGCGATCTCCATGATCTCTTCGGTGATGCCCTTGATCTTGATGTCCATCTGCAGCGCGGTGACGCCCTTGGCGGTACCGGCCACTTTGAAGTCCATGTCGCCCAGGTGGTCTTCGTCACCCAGGATGTCGGTCAGGACGGCGAACTTCTCGCCTTCCTTCACCAGGCCCATGGCGATACCGGCCACCGGTGCCTTCATCGGCACACCGGCGTCCATCAGGGCCAGGGAAGCGCCGCACACGGAAGCCATCGAGCTGGAGCCGTTGGATTCGGTGATTTCCGACACCACACGAACGGTGTACGGGAATTCGTCGGCGGCAGGCAGCATGGCCTGGACCGAACGGCGGGCCAGACGGCCGTGACCGATTTCGCGACGACCGGCACCGCCCATGCGACCGCACTCGCCCACCGAGAACGGAGGGAAGTTGTAGTGCAGCATGAACGAGTCTTTCTTCTCGCCTTCCAGGGTGTCCAGCAGTTGCGCGTCACGGGCGGTGCCCAGGGTCGCGACCACCAGGGCCTGGGTTTCGCCACGGGTGAACAGCGCCGAACCGTGGGTCTTCGGCAGCACGCCGACTTCGATGTTCAGCGGACGCACGGTGCGGGTGTCGCGGCCGTCGATGCGTGGCTTGCCGTTGACGATGTTCTCGCGAACGGTGCGGTATTCGATTTCGCCGAAAGCCGCTTTGACGTCGCCGGCCGAAGGCTGGCCTTCTTCACCGGACAGCTTGGCGACCGCCTGGTCGCGCAGCTCGCCCAGACGGGCGTAGCGGTCGGCCTTGACGGTGATGGTGTAGCCTTGGGAGATCGCTTCGCCGAACTCGGCACGGATCGCGCCCAGCAGTTCGGTGGCCTCGGCGGCAGGCGCCCAGTCCCAGGTCGGCTTGGCGGCTTCGGCGGCCAGTTCCTTGACGGCCTTGATGACCGACTGGAATTCGTCGTGGGCGAACAGCACGGCGCCCAGCATCTGGTCTTCGGTCAGTTCCTTGGCTTCCGACTCGACCATCAGCACGGCTTCTTCGGTACCGGCCACGACCATGTCCAGGCTCGATGCGGCCAGTTGCTCGTAGGTCGGGTTCAGCAGGTAGCCGGTGCTTTCGTGGAAAGCGACGCGGGCGGCGCCGATCGGGCCGTCGAACGGAATGCCGGAGATGGCCAGGGCAGCCGAGGTGCCGATCATCGCAGCGATGTCCGGATCGGTCTTCTTGCTGGTGGAGACGACGGTGCAGACGACCTGCACTTCGTTCATGAAGCCTTCAGGGAACAGCGGACGGATCGGACGGTCGATCAGTCGGGAAGTCAGGGTTTCCTTCTCGGAAGGACGGCCTTCGCGCTTGAAGAAACCGCCAGGGATCTTGCCTGCGGCGTAGGTCTTTTCCTGGTAGTGAACGGACAGGGGGAAGAAACCCTTGCCCGGATCGGCTTGCTTGGCGCCGACCACGGTCACCAATACGCTGACGTCGTCGTCAACGGTGACCAGCACTGCGCCGGTGGCCTGACGGGCGATGCGGCCTGTCTCGAGGGTGACGGTCGACTGACCGAACTGGAACTTCTTGATTACCGGGTTCACGGTGTCCTACCTTCTTTGTGGCTCTTGGGGGAACTGGTTTCTTGCGAAATTCTTGGGCAATGTCGGGAATCGGCCCGATGCGGATTGTCCGGGGTGCTGCCGGGATGAAACAGGTGCCTCAGATAAAACTTGAGGCTGGAAGCCTGCCGCCTGCCGGCGGAAAACCGCAGACAGCCGACAGGCAACCAACCTCATAGCGCAATCGCTGATTAGCGACGCAGGCCCAGGCGGCCGATCAGAGCGCTGTAGCGGCTCAGATCTTTGCCTTTCAGGTAGTCCAGCAGCTTGCGACGCTGGTTAACCATGCGGATCAGACCACGACGGGAGTGGTGGTCTTTGCCGTTGGCCTTGAAGTGACCTTGCAGCTTGTTGATGTTGGCGGTCAGCAGTGCAACTTGCACTTCTGGCGAGCCGGTATCACCAACGGCTTGCTGGTAGTCGGTAACGATTTGAGCTTTTTCTGCTGCGCTGAGAGCCATGAGGCAATCCTTTTATCAGGAAACCGTCCAGGGACGGTTTCAACAGGCCAGGGACAAATCCCTGTATCAATAAAAGAGCAGTGACCGTGCCTGTTGACAGCCACCCTCGCCGGCCCGCTGTTACGCGGACCGGTTCCGGTCATTCCGACCGAATCAAGCGACGCGGCGCGATGCGCCCGTCTTCGCTCACTTCACCGATGCCGATGAAGCGACCGTTGTGATCCTGTACCCGCACCATGCCGAACTTCGGCGCATCCGGAGCGCGCACCGGCTGGCCGTTGAGCCAGTAGAACGCGCTGTGCTCCGAGAACTTCAGCAGCGGCCAATCCTGCAGGCCGCTGTCCGCCGGCATGAGGAAGCGGTCGAGCGCTTCGTTGCCGCCTTCGGCATGGGCCGCTTCGAGCTCTTCGAGGGTCACGGTCTGCGCCAGGGTGAAAGGCCCGGCCTGGGTACGCCGCAATTCAGCGACGTACGCACCGCAACCGAGCTGCTCACCGATATCCTCCACCAGGGTACGGATATAGGTGCCCTTGCTGCAATCCACCGCCAGTCGCGCAGTATCGCCTTCGAAGGCCAGCAATTCCAAGCGCGCAATAGTAACAGAACGCGGTTCGCGCTCCACTACTTCACCTGCACGGGCCAACTTGTAGAGCGGCTGGCCATCACGCTTGAGCGCCGAGTACATCGGCGGTATCTGATTGATTTGCCCACGGAATTTCGGCAGGACGGCTTCTATGTCGGCGCGACCAACGGTCACCGGACGCTCCTGCAGAACCTCGCCCTCGGCATCGGCCGTGGTAGTGGTCTTGCCCAGTTGCGCCAGCGTCTCATAGCCCTTGTCGGAATCGAGCAGGTACTGCGAGAACTTGGTCGCCTCGCCGAAGCACAGCGGCAGCACGCCGGTGGCCAGCGGGTCGAGGCTGCCGGTGTGCCCGGCCTTCTCGGCGTTGAGCAGCCAGCGAACCTTTTGCAGCGCCGCGTTGGAGGTGAACCCCAGCGGCTTGTCGAGCAGGATGATGCCGCTGACGTTACGACGGATACGTTTGACCTGGGCCACCGGATTACTCCTTGGTGTCTTCGGGTTCGGCCGCCGTCTCGTGCAGGCTGTCTTCAGCCACCGCACGGTCGATCAGGGCCGACAGGTGCGCGCCGCGGGCGACGCTTTCGTCGTAGTGGAAATGCAGTTGCGGCACGCTGCGCAGCTTCATTTCGCGGGCCAGCTGCATGCGCAGGAAACCGGCGGCGGCGTTCAGCACCTTGATGCTCTGCGCGATGTCGGCAGCGTTGTCCTGCCCCATCACAGTGATGAAGATCTTGGCGTGACCGACGTCACGGCTGACATCCACCGCAGTGATGGTGACCAGGCCGACGCGCGGGTCTTTGACTTCACGACGGATCAGCTGGGCCAGCTCACGCTGCATCTGATCGCCGATACGTTGGGTACGGCTGTATTCTTTTGCCATGGTTTGTTACCTGTAACTGCCCCACGGCGAAACCCGTGAGGTCTGAAAGCGGCAAACGCCCGGCCTGGCGGAGGCCAGACCGGGCGTTGCGTTTAGAGTCCGCCGGACGGGCTGCGCAGATCGCTGCGGCGGCCCGTTGCGGCTCCCGAAGTGCGCGAGTCAGAGGCTGCGAGCAACCTGAACCTTCTCGAAGACTTCGATCTTGTCGCCGACCTTGACGTCGTTGTAGCTCTTCACGCCGATGCCGCATTCCATACCGGCACGGACTTCGGAAGCGTCATCCTTGAAGCGGCGCAGGGATTCCAGCTCGCCTTCGAAGATCACGATGTCTTCACGCAGTACGCGGATCGGACGGTTACGGTGCACGACACCCTCGACCACCATGCAACCGGCGATCGCGCCGAACTTCGGCGAACGGAACACGTCACGCACTTCGGCGATACCCAGGATGTTCTCGCGGACATCGCTGCCGAGCATGCCGGTCAGGGCCTTCTTGACGTCTTCGATGATGTCGTAGATCACGTTGTAGTAACGCATGTCCAGACCTTCCTGCTCGACGATCTTCCGTGCGCCCGCATCGGCACGCACGTTGAAGCCGAACAGCACGGCGTTGGAAGCCAGTGCCAGGTTGGCGTCGGATTCGGTGATGCCACCGACGCCGCCACCGACCACACGCACTTGCACTTCGTCGTTGCCCAGGCCGTTGAGGGCGCCTTGCAGGGCCTCCAGCGAACCGCGGACGTCGGACTTGAGGACGATGTTGAGCGTCTTCTTCTCTTCCTGGCCCATGCTTTCGAAGATGTTTTCCAGCTTGCCGGCGTGAGCGCGGGCCAGCTTGACTTCGCGGAACTTGCCTTGACGGAACAGGGCCACTTCACGGGCCTTCTTCTCGTCGGCCACCACGCTCATCTCGTCACCGGCGTCAGGCGTGCCGTCCAGGCCTAGGATCTCGACCGGAATGGCCGGGCCCGCTTCCTTGATCGGCTTGCCGTTCTCGTCGAGCATGGCGCGCACGCGGCCATAGTTCGAACCGACCAGCACCATGTCGCCTTGACGCAGGGTACCGTCCTGAACCAGCACGGTGGCCACCGGGCCGCGGCCCTTGTCCAGACGCGACTCGACCACGACACCACGGCCAGGGGCCGACGGAGTGGCGGTGAGCTCAAGCACTTCGGCCTGCAGCAGCACGGCTTCGAGCAGTTCGTCGACGCCGGTACCCATCTTCGCCGAAACCGGAACGAACGGCGTGTCGCCACCCCAGTCTTCCGGCGTCACGCCGTGGGTCGCCAGCTCGCTGCGGATGCGATCGAGGTCGGCACCCGGCTTGTCGATCTTGTTCACCGCCACCACCAGCGGCACGCCAGCAGCCTGGGCGTGCTGAACGGCTTCGATGGTTTGCGGCATCACGCCGTCGTCGGCCGCGACCACCAGGATCACGATGTCGGTCGCCTTGGCGCCGCGGGCACGCATCGCGGTGAACGCCGCGTGACCCGGGGTGTCGAGGAAGGTGACCATGCCGCGTTCGGTTTCGACGTGGTACGCACCGATGTGCTGGGTGATGCCGCCGGCTTCGCCCGCAGCGACCTTGGCGCGACGGATGTAGTCGAGCAGCGAGGTCTTGCCGTGGTCAACGTGACCCATGACGGTCACGACCGGAGCACGAGGCACCGCCTCGCCTTCGAACTTCAGGGACTCGGCCAGGGAATCTTCCAGGGCGGTGTCGCTGATCAGGGTCACTTTGTGGCCCAGTTCTTCGGCGACCAGCTGGGCAGTTTCCTGGTCCAGAACCTGGTTGATGGTGGCCGGGGTGCCCAGCTTGAACATGAACTTGATGATTTCAGCAGCCTTGACCGACATCTGCTGGGCCAGATCGCCCACAGTGATGGTCTCGCCGATCTTCACGTCACGCACCACCGGCCCGGTAGGGCTCTGGAAACCGTGGGCGTTGCGTTTCTTCAGCTTGGACTTGCTGCTGCGACCGCCGCGGCGGAAGCCATCGCTTTCTTCGTCGGTAGTGCGGGGCGCCACGCGAGGGGCCGGCGCCTTTTCCTTGACCGATGCGCGGTGCGGAGCGTTCTTGCGCTCGCCGTCACCGCCGCCGCGACGGCTGTTCTCGTCGGCGCGTGGCTTGTCCGGACGACGCTGGTCGTCACGCTTGCGCACTTCGACGACCGGAGCGGCCGGCGCTGCGGATACCGCTTCGCGCACAGGCTCGGCAACCGGAGCCGGGGCTGCAACAGGCTCGGCCGCAGCGGCCGGGGCAGCAGGAGGCTGACGGCGCGCTTCTTCTTCGGCGCGCAGGCGGGCTTCCTCTTCTGCCTTTTGACGGGCGGCGTTTTCCACGGCGCGGCGCTCGTCCAGCTCACGCTGACGCTCGGCCTCGATCTCTTCCGGGCTGCGCTGCACGAAAACTTTCTTCTTGCGCACTTCTACGCTGATGCTCTTGCTGCCGGCCACCCGCAGGGTGCTGGTGGTTTTACGCTGCAGCGTGATCTTGCGTGGCTCTTCCACTTTCGCCTTGTGGCTGCTCTTCAAGTGAGTCAGCAGGGACTGCTTTTCACTGTCAGTCACATGTTCTTCGGCGGCGGTGTGCGGCAGACCTGCCTCACGCATCTGCTGCAACAGGCGCTCTACCGGTGTTTTGACCTCATCGGCCAGTTGTTTCACCGTGACTTGCGTCATGCACTTCTCTCCTCAGGCCGCGCCTAATTACTCGAACCAGTGGGCTCGGGCGGCCATGATCAACTTGCCGGCACGCTCTTCGTCGATACCGTCGATGTCGAGCAGGTCATCAATCGACTGCTCGGCCAGGTCTTCGCGGTTAACTACGCCGCGCACCGCCAGTTCCGCCGCCAGATCCTTGTCCATGCCCTCAAGCGAGAGCAGGTCTTCGGCCGGATGGGCGTCTGCCAGCTTTTCCTCAGTAGCGATGGCCTTGGTCAACAACCGGTCCTTGGCGCGAGCGCGAAGCTCGTTGACGATTTCCTCGTCGAAGCCGTCGATGTTGAGCATCTCTTCCAGCGGTACGTAGGCAATCTCTTCCAGGCTGGTGAAGCCTTCGTCGACCAGCACCTGGGCCAGCTCTTCGTCGACTTCCAGCTCGTCGATGAAGTTGCGCAGGATGTCGCCGGTCTCCGCCTGTTGCTTGGCCTGGATGTCCGATTCGGTCATCACGTTCAGGGTCCAACCGGTCAGCTGACTGGCCAGACGCACGTTCTGGCCGCCGCGGCCGATGGCCTGAGCGAGGTTGTCGGCACCCACCGCGATGTCCATGGCGTGGGCGTCTTCGTCAACGATGATCGCCGCCACTTCGGCAGGCGACATGGCATTGATCACGAACTGCGCCGGGTTGTCGTCCCACAGGACGATGTCCACACGCTCGCCACCCAATTCGCCCGACACGGCCTGGACGCGCGAACCGCGCATGCCGATGCACGCGCCCTGCGGGTCGATGCGCTTGTCCTTGGAGCGGACGGCGATCTTGGCGCGCGAACCCGGATCCCGGGAAGCGGCCATCACTTCGATCAGGCCTTCGGCGATTTCCGGCACTTCGATGCGGAACAGCTCGATCAGCATTTCCGGCGCGGTGCGCGACAGGATCAGCTGAGGGCCGCGGTTCTCGGTGCGGATTTCCTTGAGCAGCGCACGCAGGCGAACGCCGACACGGAAGGTCTCGCGGGAGATGATGTCTTCACGGGCCAGCAACGCTTCGGCGTTGTTGCCCAGGTCGACGATCACGTTGTCGCGGGTCACTTTCTTCACGGTGCCGGAGATGATCTCTCCCAGGCGCTCGCGGTACGCGTCCACGACTTGGGCGCGCTCGGCTTCACGAACCTTCTGTACGATGACCTGCTTGGCGGTCTGCGCCGCGATGCGGCCGAACTCGATGGACTCGATCTTCTCTTCGACGACGTCGCCGACCTTGGCGCCCGGGTGCGTTTCGGCAACCTTGCTCGGCCAGGTCTCGATGGCCGGATCGTCCAGATCGGCTTCCTCGACCACCGTCCAGCGACGGAAAGTCTCGTAGGAACCGGTGTGGCGGTTGATTTCCACACGCAGGTCCACTTCGTCTTCAAAACGTTTTTTGGTTGCAGTGGCCAGAGCCAGCTCCAGCGCTTCAAAAATCACGCCTGCCGGTACACCCTTTTCATTGGATACCGACTCAACAACCAGCAGTACTTCTTTGCTCATCGTACGCCTCGCCTTTCGCAAGCCATTGGATCCGCGGGATCCGCAGTATCTGGCAGGTCTCAGTCAAAACTGGGAATAATGTTGGCCTTGTCGATCATATCGATCGGCAACAGGAACTCATGGTCATCCACCTGCACCACGACATCCTGTTCTTCCACTCCGCGCAGAAGGCCCTGAAAGTTGCGCCGGCCTTCAAAAGGCGAACGCAATTTGATCTTCACTTGTTCGCCGGCATGCGAAGCAAACTGTTCCAGAGTGAACAGCGGGCGATCCATGCCAGGAGAGGACACCTCAAGGGTGTATTCGGAACTGATCGGGTCTTCCACATCGAGGACCGCGCTGGCCTGACGACTCACTGCCGTGCAGTCGTCGATCAGGATGCCGCCCTCTTTATCGATGTAGATCCGCAAAACCGAATGTTTGCCTTGAGAGATGAATTCGATCCCCCAGCATTGATAGCCAAGAGCCTCGACCACCGGGGCCAACAAGGCCTGCAACTGTTCTAGCTTGCTCGACACCTGAACCCCCTCGTGCATGCTGTGCAAATAAAAAATGGGCAAGAAGCCCACCATGAGATTGCCGCGCGACAGCGGCATTGAAAGTGTCCAGCTAACAAAAAGCCCCTGAAGAAGGGGCTCCTTAAACTGGTTGCGGGGGCCGGATTTGAACCGACGACCTTCGGGTTATGAGCCCGACGAGCTACCAGACTGCTCCACCCCGCGACAAAGCTGGGGCGAAAGTATACGACCGAACCCTAACGAGGGTCAATGTAACCTTCCACCTGCAAGAAAGCCCGCAACAGCGGGCTCTCCTGACTAATTGGTACCGAGAAGGGGACTCGAACCCCTACACCCTATGGGCACAACCACCTCAAGGTTGCGTGTCTACCAATTCCACCACCTCGGCAAAACTACGTTTGAAACCCTTCTTACTTCTGCTCTTGAGCTGGAGGTACGTCAGTCGCCGAGTTGGCCGACTTTTGCTCTTGAAGCACCGGGACATCATCAGAAGCCGGCTGTTGCTTTGGAACTTCCAACACCGCTGGATCTGGCAGACCTGCTTGAGTCAGCTGATGAGCCTTCTCTTTAGCAAAGTATCCTAACCCTAAGCTGGTTATGAAGAAACCGGCGGCGAGTATAGCAGTAAACTTACTAAGAAAGGTAGAGGAACCTTGGCTTCCGAACACAGTATTTGAAGCACCTGCTCCGAAAGACGCACCAGCGTCCGCTCCCTTACCCTGCTGCAGCAAAACCAGAGCAACTACGCCCAATGCACCCAGCAGATGAAAAACGACTACGACTGTTTCCAGCATTTTTTCAGTTTCCCGCGGCGCGGCAAATCGCACCGAACTCATCTGCATTCAGGGAAGCTCCACCAATGAGCCCCCCATCGATATCCGGCATGCCGAACAGTTCAGCCGCATTGGCCGCCTTCACGCTGCCGCCGTACAGAAGCCGCACACCTCGTGCCACTTCAGGATTCTCTGCCGCCAATTGCTCGCGGATGGCCTTGTGCACATCCTGAGCCTGCTGCGGCGTCGCAGTCAGCCCGGTGCCAATGGCCCAGACCGGCTCGTAAGCGATGACCGCCTTTGCAAAGGCACCCACCCCCAACTCTTCGATGATGATGCCCAGCTGACGCCCGACAACCTCAAGGGTCTGTCCAGCTTCGCGCTGCTCAAGGGTTTCCCCTATGCAGAGCACCGGAACCAGACCGCAGGCCTGTGCCGCCGCGAACTTGCGGTTCAGCATCCCGTCACGCTCACCCATGATCTGGCGACGCTCGGAGTGCCCGACAAGCACCAGGGAACAACCTGCGTCCACCAACTGACTCGGAGCGATCTCACCCGTCAAGGCACCTTGCATGGATTCCACCGCAGAATTCTGCGCACCGACCGAAATCGATTTTCCTTTCAGGCCATCAATCACTTGATTGATGAACAGGCAAGGCGGGAATACCGCGACATCAATGCCGCTTGGCAATGCCAGATGACGGAGGCCGTTGATCAGCTCAGCGACGCTGGCGCGGGTACCGTGCATTTTCCAGTTACCAGCTACCATAGGGCGACGCATGCTTTACCTCGTCGGTCAAAGTGGGCGCAGATGTTACCCAACACAATCATGGCTGGCAAGCCGAATCATGCAGAAACTTCAGTCACCAGTTTTGCCAGCTCTTCGGCGTAGCCGCGAACCTGGGCCTCGTCCTCGCCTTCGACCATGACACGCACCAAAGGCTCTGTCCCGGACTTGCGCAGCAGAACGCGGCCACGACCGGCCATCGCCTGGGTGACACGGGCACTGGCTTCTTTGACAGCAGGATGCTCAAGCGGACTTTCGCCGCCGCCGAAACGCACGTTGATCAGCACCTGCGGACACTTGCGCAGCGCCTGGCGGGTCTGGGCCAGCCCTTCGTTGCGGGTCTTCAGCGCCATCAGCACCTGCAGCGCCGCGATGATCGCATCCCCGGTTGTGGTGTGGTTGAAGCACACGACATGCCCTGAGTTCTCACCGCCCACCAACCAGTTGCGTTCCAGCAGTTCGGCGATGACATAACGGTCGCCGACATTGGCGCGCACGAACGGGATGCCCAGATCGGCCAGCGCCAGTTCCAGCCCGAGATTGCTCATCAAGGTGCCGACCACACCGCCCTGAAGCTTGCCGCGCTCGTGCAGGTCCCGCGCGATGATGAACAGCAGCTCGTCGCCGTCGACCACGGCGCCGGTGTGATCCACCATCTGCACCCGGTCGCCGTCACCGTCGAAGGCGATGCCCAGGTCGGCGTGCTCCGCCAGCACCGCGGCCTGCAACGGCCCCATGTGGGTCGAGCCGCAGTTGTCGTTGATGTTCAGGCCATTCGGCTGGGCCGACAGCACCACGACCTCGGCGCCCAGCTCACGGAACACGCTCGGCGCCACCTTGTAGGTCGCACCGTGGGCGCAGTCGATCACGATCTTGAGGCCCGAGAAGCTGGTGCCGGACGGCACGCTGCTCTTGCAGAATTCGATGTAGCGGCCCGAGGCATCGTTGATCCGCGAGACCTTGCCGATCTTGCTCGACTCGACCACGGTCATCGGCGTGTCGAGAAGCTCTTCGATCATCAGCTCCAGCTCGTCCGGGAGCTTGGTGCCCTTGCCGGAGAAGAACTTGATGCCGTTGTCGTCGTGCGGGTTGTGCGAAGCGCTGATCACGATCCCGGCCTCGGCCTGGAACGTGCGCGACAGGTAGGCGATGGCCGGCGTCGGCATAGGGCCGAGCAGCATCACATCGGCCCCGGCGGAGGTCAGGCCGGCCTCAAGCGCCGATTCGAACATGTACCCCGAAATCCGGGTGTCCTTGCCGACCAGCACCTTGCAGGCGCCCATCTTGCGGAATGCCATGCCGGCTGCCCAGCCGAGCTTGAGCATGAAGTCTGGAGTGATCGGATACTCACCGACCCGGCCGCGAATACCGTCGGTGCCAAAATATTTCTTGCTCATAAGTGCTCCATATTCCTATTCGGCCGATTCCACGGCTTCGATCATCCGCACGACATCCACCGTTTGCGCCACGTCATGCACGCGCAGTATGCGCGCGCCCTTGACCGACGCCAGCGCCGCCAGTGCCAGACCACCGCTCAAACGTTCATCCACGGGACGATTCAAGGTCTGCCCGATCATGCTCTTGCGGGAAACGCCCACAAGCAGCGGCCGCCCAAGCGCATGCAGGGATTCCATGTGCTTGAACAAGCTTAGATTGTGCTGCAGGGTTTTGGCGAAACCGAAACCGGGGTCGAGAATGATCCTCTCGGCAGGAATGCCCGCCGCGGCGCACGCCGACATCCGCTCGACCAGAAACTCGCCCACTTCACGGGTGACGTCCTGGTACCGCGGATTGTCCTGCATGTCGCCAGGCTCGCCCAGCATGTGCATGAGGCACACCGGCAAACCCGTGGCCGCCGCCGCATCCAATGCACCGTCCCGGCGCAACGAGCGCACGTCGTTGATCAACCCCGCCCCCAGCCGAGCCGTCTCGCGCATCACCGACGGGGTCGACGTGTCGACCGAAATGATCACATCCAGCTCCCGGGCGATCCGCTCCACGGCCGGGGCCACGCGCTCGAGTTCCTCCAGCGGAGAAACCGCCCGCGCACCGGGCCGGGTGGATTCGCCACCGACATCGATCAACGTCGCGCCGGCCTGCACCATCGCTTCGGCATGGCGCAACGCAGCATCGAGCTGACCGTACCGGCCGCCATCGGAGAAAGAGTCGGGAGTGACATTGAGAATGCCCATGACATGCGTCCGGGCCAAATCAAGAACCCGGTTGCCGCAAGGCAACCGGGTCAGGGACTGAGCAGAAGTCATTTCAAACCTTAAACGTCAGCTGCCGGGCCGCCGATCGGAGTTTCCGGACGCTCATCCCGCACCACGGGCGGAGGCGTACCGGTGCCGCCCGACCAGTCGCGAGGCTCGCGCGGTTCGCGTCCGGCCATGATGTCGTCGATCTGCTCGGCATCGATCGTTTCGTACTTCATCAGCGCATCGGCCATGGCGTCGAGCTTGTCACGATTGTCCGTGAGGATCTGCTTGGCGGTGCCGTAGCACTGGTCGATGATGCTGCGCACCTCGGAGTCGATCAGTTTGGCCGTCTCGCCGGAGAAGCTCGCGTTCTGACCGCCACCACCGCGCCCGAGGAACACTTCGCCCTCTTCTTCGGCATACATCAGCGGACCGAGTTTTTCCGACAGGCCCCACTTGGTCACCATGTTCCGGGCGATCTGACTTGCACGCATGATGTCGTTGGAAGCACCGGTGGTGACGCCGTCGAAGCCCAAGGTCATCTCCTCGGCGATACGACCACCGTACAGCGAGCAGATCTGGCTGATCAGCGCACGCTTGGACAGGCTGTAACGATCCTCTTCCGGCAGGAACATGGTCACGCCCAGGGCACGGCCACGCGGGATGATCGACACCTTGTAGACCGGGTCATGCTCTGGCACGACGCGACCGACGATGGCGTGACCGGCCTCGTGGTAAGCGGTGTTCTGTTTCTCTTTCTCGGACATGACCATGGTCTTGCGCTCGGCGCCCATCATGATCTTGTCCTTTGCCAGTTCGAATTCCTTCATCTCGACGATGCGCTTGCCGGCGCGGGCCGCGAACAGGGAGGCCTCGTTGACCAGGTTGGCCAGGTCGGCGCCGGAGAAGCCCGGAGTACCGCGGGCGATGACGGCCGGAGCGACATCGTCGCCCACCGGCACCTTGCGCATGTGCACCTTGAGGATCTGCTCGCGGCCGCGGATGTCCGGCAGGCCGACCACCACCTGACGGTCGAAACGCCCCGGACGCAGCAGCGCCGGGTCGAGCACGTCAGGACGGTTGGTCGCGGCGATGACGATGATGCCGTCATTCATCTCGAAGCCATCCATCTCGACCAACAGTTGGTTGAGGGTCTGTTCGCGCTCGTCATGACCGCCGCCCATGCCGGCGCCACGATGGCGACCCACGGCGTCGATCTCGTCGATGAAGATGATGCACGGCGCGTGCTTCTTGGCCTGTTCGAACATGTCGCGAACACGGCTGGCACCGACACCGACGAACATCTCGACGAAGTCGGAACCGGAAATGGTGAAGAACGGCACCTTGGCTTCGCCGGCGATCGCCTTGGCCAGCAGGGTCTTACCGGTACCCGGAGGGCCGACCATCAGAACACCGCGAGGGATGCGACCGCCCAGACGCTGGAACTTGCCCGGGTCGCGGAGGAACTCGACGAGCTCGCCGACTTCTTCCTTGGCTTCGTCGCAGCCGGCGACGTCAGCCAGGGTGGTCTTCACCTGATCCTCGGAAAGCAGGCGCGCCTTGCTCTTGCCGAAGCTCATCGGGCCGCCCTTACCGCCGGCACCGCCTTGCATCTGGCGCATGAAGAACATGAACACCGCGATGATCACCAGGATCGGGAAGCTGGCCACCAGCAACTGGGTCCAGATGCTCTGCTGCTCAGGCTGCTTGCCTTCGATCACCACATGGTTGTCGACCAGGTCGCCGATCAGCCCGTTGTCCTGGATGGCCGGACGAATGGTCTTGAAGCTGTCGCCGTCATTGCGCTTGCCGGTGATCACATAGCCGTCGACGGCCACGCGCTCGACCTTGCCGTCCTTGACCTGTTGGATGAAGTCGGAATAGTTGAGGGTCTGCGGCTCGTTCGGACTGGAGAAGTTGTTCATCACAGTCACGAGAACCGCCGCGATGATCAACCACAAAATCAGGTTCTTTGCCATATCGTTCAATTCGTTACCCTCTGAAGCAGGCCAGGCGCAGCCGTGCCTCGCATGATAATCACCGGCTTAACTTACTACATTACCCGCACGACTGCAGGCGCCGTCTGTAACCCTTTGTGAAACCTAGACTACACGATGTTGTTCCAGGCCAGGTTCCGTGTCCCATTGCAAAAAACTATGGGACGCCTCTGAAAGCCCCGGCCTGACGCCTTTCACTCGCCGCGATAGCCCCAAGCCAGCAGGTATTGCTCGCGGGAACTGTCGCGGGAAGAGTCCGGTTTGATCATCTGGACCTTGTCGAATTTCTGACGAGTGTCCTTCAGATAGGCATCGAACCCCTCGCCCTGGAAAATCTTGATCAGGAAATTGCCGCCAGGCTTGAGGATCCGGGCCGCCAGATCAAGGGCCAGCTCACAGAGGAACATGGCCTTGGGCATGTCCACGGCAGGCGTACCACTCATATTGGGGGCCATATCGGAAATCACAAGATCCACCTGCGAATTGCCTACGGCTTCAAGAATGCGGGCGAGCACTTCGTCCTGGGTGAAGTCGCCGTGGACGAAGGTCACGTCCGGGATGCTGTCCATCTCCAGGATGTCCGAGGCGATCAGCCGGCCCTGGCCGCCGATCAGCCGGCTAGTGACCTGCGACCAGCCGCCGGGCGCGGCGCCCAGGTCGACCACGCTCATGCCCGGACGGATCAGCTTGTACTTCTCCTGGACCTCCAGAAGCTTGTAGCTCGCGCGCGAGCGGTAACCATCCTTCTGCGCTTGTTTCACATAAGGATCGTTGACATGTCGTTTCAGCCAACCAAGGCTTGTCTTGGAACGCGCCATTGGGCACCTCGATGATAAGGGTCGTGATTTATCGGGCGGATCCACGAGCCCTCGGGTAAAATGGCCGCCATTTTTACAGAATCCAGACGAAAGGGTCAGATTATGCCGCTCAGCAACGAGCAGAAGAAACAATTCAAATCCATTGGTCACGACCTGAAGCCGGTTCTGATGGTGGCCGGCAACGGCCTGACCGAAGGTGTTCTCGCCGAGCTGGAGCGTGCGTTGACCGATCATGAACTGATCAAGGTGCAGGTCAAGCTCGAAGACCGCGACGACCGTCGCGCCGTCATGGACGAGCTGGCCAAGGCCGGCCGCGCCGAGCAGGTGCAGATCATCGGCAAGATGGTGCTGCTGTACCGCAAGAACCCGCAGCCGAACAAGCAGCTGTCGAACATCCACCGCTACAAATGACGGTGGCCCCGGTCAGCGGTGCGGCTTGCGCACCCTGACCGGCACGGACTGGGCCACCAGCACGATGCCGCTGATCCCCAGCACCACGAAACAGTACATCTGCCAGCGCTGATCGACCGACACGCCGTAGCGCAGCGTGTAATAGCCGAAGCAGGCGGCCAGGCCGACCAGCAGCACCCGGCCACTGAACACCCGCCACCATGCCGCGACACCGGCAACCCTCGCCAGCAGCGTCAGCTGAACCAGCATTCCCACCGCCGCCACACCGATCAACCAACGGTCGATCTGCGTCGCGACGTCGTCGATCAGCAACGGCGCCAGCCCGCTGACCTTCAGCGCCGGAATCAATCCGACATGAAACACCCAAAGGCCGCCGACCCAGAAGACCTGGGACAGCTGCCAAAGGATGGCCTCAAGGGTGGGCGCCCGGAACATCGCGTCAGATGTGCTTGACTTCGACAATCTCGTACTCGACCGTGCCGCTCGGAGTCTTGACCACGACCGTATCGCCTTCTTCCTTGCCGATGATCGCACGGGCTATCGGCGCTGCCGCCGAAAGCCTGCCTTTCTTGATGTCGGCTTCGTCCTCGCCGACGATCTGGTAGGTCACCTGATCGCCGGTCTCGGTGTTTTCCAGATCCACGGTGGTGCCGAAAATCACCTTGCCGGTATGGGCGATGGTGGTGACATCGATCACCACCGAGTTCTGCAGACGGCCTTCGATGTCGCGGATCCGCGCCTCGACCATGCCCTGCTCCTCGCGGGCGGCATGGTACTCGGCGTTTTCCTTGAGGTCACCGAGCTCGCGGGCCTCGCCGATGGCCTGGCTCAAGCGCGGACGCTCGACCTTGCTCAGGAACGTGTGCTCTTCCTCCAGGGCCTTCGCGCCCCGGACGGTCATTGGGTATTTGTTCATGCCTTCAATCCTGCGTGTAGATCCTGCAAGCGGCGCACGGTCTTCTCGGGACCGAACTTCAGCGCTTCGCAAATGGCTTCGCCCGCAGCAATGGTAGTGGTGCAGTAGATCTTGTGCTGCAGGGCATTGCGGCGGATGGAGTAGGAATCAGCGATCGACTGCCGACCCTCGGTGGTGTTGATGATCAGGGTGACTTCGTCGTTCTTGATCATGTCGACCACGTGCGGACGACCTTCGGTCACCTTGTTCACGCGGCGCACCTTCAGGCCTGCGGCCTCGATCACCTTGGCGGTGCCGGCGGTGGCCACCACTTCGAAGCCCAGGCCGATCAGGTCACGGGCCACGCCCGCCACCAGCGGCTTGTCGTCGTCGCGGACGCTGATGAAGGCGGTGCCGCCGGTCGGCAGCACTTCGCTGGCGCCCATCTGGGCCTTGGCGAACGCTTCGCCGAAGGTGTCGCCGACGCCCATCACTTCACCGGTGGACTTCATTTCTGGGCCGAGGATCGGGTCGACGCCAGGGAACTTGGCGAACGGGAACACCGCCTCTTTCACGCTGTAGAAGTTCGGGATGATTTCCTTGGTGAAACCCAGTTCTTTCAGCGTTTTGCCGGCCATTACGCGGGCCGCGATCATCGCCAGGGAGACACCGATGCACTTGGACACGAACGGCACGGTACGGGAGGCGCGCGGGTTGACTTCGATGACGTAGATGTCTTCGCCCTGCAGCGCCAGCTGCACGTTCATCAGACCGACCACGCCCAGTTCCAGGGCCATTTTCTTGACCTGTTCGCGCATCTCGTCCTGGATGTGCGTCGGCAGCGAGTACGGCGGCAGCGAGCATGCGGAGTCACCGGAGTGAACGCCGGCCTGCTCGATGTGCTGCATGATCGCGCCGATCACCACGTCCTTGCCGTCGCTGACCGCATCCACGTCCATCTCGATGGCGCAGTTGAGGAAGTGGTCCAGCAGCACCGGGCTGTCGTTGGACACCTGCACCGCTTCGCGCAGGTAACGCTTGAGTTCTTCTTCCTTGTAGACGATTTCCATCGCCCGGCCGCCCAGCACGTAGGACGGACGCACCACCAACGGGTAGCCGATCTTGGCGGCGGCGCGGACGGCTTCGTCTTCGCTGCGCACGGTGGCGTTCGGCGGCTGACGCAGGTTCAGGCGCTCGACCATCTGCTGGAAGCGCTCGCGGTCTTCGGCGCGGTCGATGGCGTCAGGGCTGGTGCCGATGATCGGCACACCGGCCGCTTCGAGGGCACGGGCCAGTTTCAGCGGAGTCTGGCCACCGTACTGGACGATCACGCCTTTCGGCTTCTCGACGCGGACGATTTCCAGCACGTCTTCCAGGGTCACCGGCTCGAAGTACAGGCGGTCGGAGGTGTCGTAGTCGGTGGAGACGGTTTCCGGGTTGCAGTTGACCATGATGGTCTCATAGCCGTCATCGCGCAGCGCCAGTGCCGCGTGCACGCAGCAGTAGTCGAACTCGATGCCCTGGCCGATGCGGTTCGGGCCGCCACCGAGGATGATGATCTTGTCGCGGCCGGACGGCGCCGCTTCGCACTCTTCCTCGTAGGTGGAGTACAGGTAGGCGGTGTCGGTGGCGAACTCGGCGGCGCAGGTGTCGACGCGCTTGTAGACCGGGAACACTTCCAGCTTCTGACGGTGGGTGCGCAGGTTCTTCTCGGTGACGCCCAGCAGCTTGGCCAGACGCTGGTCGGAGAAGCCCTTGCGCTTGAGGCGGAACATCAGGTCGCGGTCGATGGCCGACAGACCGAGGGTCTTGACCTTCTCTTCTTCCTTGACCAGGTCCTCGATCTGCACCAGGAACCATGGGTCGATCATGTTCATGCCGAAGATGTCTTCGACGGTCAGGCCGGCACGAAACGCGTCCGCCACGTACCAGATGCGCTCGGCGCCCGGCACGGTCAGTTCGCGCTTGAGGACACTCATGCTTTCCGGGTTGCTCAGGTCGAGCTTCTCGTCCAGGCCGCAGACGCCCACTTCCAGGCCGCGCAGGGCTTTCTGCAGGGACTCCTGGAAGGTACGGCCGATGGCCATGACTTCACCCACCGATTTCATCTGGGTGGTCAGGCGTGCGTCGGCCTTGGCGAACTTCTCGAAGGCGAAGCGTGGCAGCTTGGTGACGACGTAGTCGATGGACGGCTCGAAGGACGCCGGGGTCTTGCCGCCGGTGATGTCGTTCGACAGCTCGTCGAGGGTGTAGCCGACGGCCAGTTTCGCGGCGACCTTGGCGATCGGGAAACCGGTGGCCTTCGAGGCCAGGGCCGACGAACGGGACACCCGCGGGTTCATCTCGATCACGACCATGCGGCCGGTGTTCGGGCAGATGCCGAACTGCACGTTGGAGCCGCCGGTCTCGACGCCGATCTCACGCAGCACCGCCAGGGAGGCGTTGCGCAGGATCTGGTATTCCTTGTCGGTCAGGGTCTGGGCCGGGGCCACGGTGATCGAGTCACCGGTGTGCACGCCCATCGGGTCGAAGTTCTCGATCGAGCAGACGATGATGCAGTTGTCCTTTTTGTCGCGGACAACTTCCATCTCATATTCTTTCCAGCCGATCAGGGATTCGTCGATCAGCAGTTCCTTGGTCGGCGACAGGTCCAGGCCGCGGGCGCAGATCTCTTCGAACTCTTCACGGTTGTAGGCGATGCCGCCGCCGGTGCCGCCCATGGTGAAGGACGGACGGATGATGCACGGGAAGCCCAGGCGCTCGAGCACCGCGTTGGCTTCTTCCATGCTGTGGGCGATGCCGGAGCGCGGGCATTCCAGGCCGATGGCCTTCATGGCCTTGTCGAAGCGCGAGCGGTCTTCGGCCTTGTCGATGGTGTCGGCGTTGGCGCCGATCATTTCCACGCCGAACTTTTCCAGTACGCCTTCGCGCTCCAGGTCCAGGGCGCAGTTCAGCGCGGTCTGGCCACCCATGGTCGGCAGCAGCGCGTCCGGACGCTCTTTCTCGATGATCTTGGCGACGGTCTGCCACTTGATCGGCTCGATGTAGGTGGCGTCGGCCATGGCCGGGTCGGTCATGATGGTGGCCGGGTTGGAGTTCACCAGGATGACGCGGTAACCCTCTTCGCGCAGGGCCTTGCAGGCCTGGGCGCCGGAGTAGTCGAATTCGCAGGCCTGGCCGATCACGATCGGGCCGGCGCCGAGAATCAGGATGCTTTTAATGTCTGTACGTTTTGGCATGGGTTTGTCACTCAAATCCGCAGGTCAGTCGGCAAGCCGTCCTGATCGATTTCTGAAGTATCGAGGGGGCCGCCGGTCGCGGGGCCGCCCTCGAAGGGCTTCTCGCTACAGTCTCAAGGCAACGCTCAGCGTCGCTTGGCCATCTCGTTGATGAAGCGGTCGAACAGTGGCGCCACGTCGTTCGGGCCCGGGCTCGCTTCAGGGTGGCCCTGGAAGCTGAACGCGCTCTTGTCGGTGCGCTCGATGCCTTGCAGGGTGCCGTCGAACAGCGATTTGTGGATCGCACGGACGTTGGCCGGCAGGGTCGCTTCGTCTACCGCGAAACCGTGGTTCTGGCTGGTGATCATCACGACACCGGTGTCCAGGTCCTGCACCGGGTGGTTCGCGCCGTGGTGGCCGTGGCCCATCTTCAGGGTCTTGGCGCCGGAGGCCAGGGCCAGCAGCTGGTGGCCGAGGCAGATGCCGAACACCGGGATCTCGGTTTCCAGCACATCCTTGATCGCCTGGATCGCGTAGTCGCACGGCTCCGGATCGCCAGGGCCGTTGGACAGGAACACGCCGTCCGGCTTGAGGGCCAGCACGTCGGCGGCCGGGGTCTGGGCCGGCACCACGGTGACGCGGCAGCCGCGCTCGACCAGCATGCGCAGGATGTTGACCTTGACGCCGTAGTCGTAGGCGACGACGTGGTAAGGCAGCTCGGAGGCTTCGAGGGTGGCGTGGCTGTCGGTCTTCAGATCCCAGACAGTGGAGCGCCATTCGTATTGGGTCTTGGTGCTGACGACCTTGGCCAGATCCATGCCCTTCAGGCCCGGGAAGCCTTGCGCGGCGGCGATGGCGGCTTCTTCGGAAATGTTGTCGCCGGCCATGATGCAGCCGTTCTGCGCGCCTTTCTCACGCAGGATGCGGGTCAGGCGACGGGTGTCGATACCGGCGATGGCCACGACGTTGTTGGCCTTCAGGTAGTCGGAAAGGGACATCGTGTTGCGCCAGTTGCTCGCCACCAGCGGCAGGTCGCGAATGACCAGGCCGGCCGACCATACGCGGTTGGACTCGGCGTCTTCCGGCGTGGTGCCGGTGTTGCCGATGTGCGGGTAGGTCAGGGTAACGATCTGCTGGGCGTAGGAAGGATCGGTAAGGATTTCCTGATAGCCGGTCATTGCGGTGTTGAACACCACCTCACCAACGGTCTGACCGTCGGCTCCAATGGCTTCGCCGCGAAAAATGCTGCCATCAGCAAGGGCGAGTATGGCTGGCTTAGTCAAGAAGACCTCCCGTAAATAACGCATGAAGGGGCAATCGCAGGTTGTAAAAAAGCGGAGTGACGTATGGACACGTCACCCCGCTTCTTCACTGAATTATTCTGCGCGCTTTTAGTGGACACACTAAAGCTGTAGCTTACAGGAATGCCTTCAAAATCGAAAGGGTAGGTTCGCACAAACTCGACAGGACGCCGGCAGGGCAAGTTGAGATTAAACCGTCCCTGCGGTTGACACCCCTTTGCCCCTCTCTAGAATGGGTACCCATCTCAAGTTTCGAGAAAGAAACCCGCGATGAGTACCCATCTCAGCATCGCCGACGCCGCCGCACTGCTGAACGTCAGCACGCAGCGGGTCAGAACCTTATGCCGCTGCGGCGAACTCCAGTCCGAGAAGATCGGCAACTCCTGGATCGTCGAGCAAGCCAGCCTGAAAAACTATGGCCTCCGAACCGCACACATGATCGCACAAGACCACCCTGCCTACGCCGTCCAGACGTCACCCGACGCACGCAAACCGATCGCCCTGAGCTTCTTCTCCGGCGCCATGGGCCTGGACCTGGGCCTGGAAAAGGCTGGCTTCGACATCCGCCTGGCGTGCGAGTCGAACAAGCACTGCCGCCAGACCATCGCCCTGAACCGCCCCAACACCGCCCTGCTCGGCGACATCAACGACTGCACCGCCGAGCGGATCCTGGAAGCTGCCCAAGTGCGCGCCGAAGACGTCGACCTGATCGTCGGCGGCCCGCCCTGCCAGGCGTTCAGCACCGCCGGCAAGCGCAAGGCGTTCAATGACGACCGCGGCAACGCCTTCCTCAAGTACATCGACCTCGCCCTGGAGATCCGCCCGCGCTTCATCGTCATCGAGAACGTGCGCGGCCTGCTGTCGTGTCCGATGGATCACCGCCCGCACAACCAGCGCGGCAGCGAATTCCCGGACCTGTCCCTCGACGAAATGAAGGGCGGCGCGCTGAACTTCGTCATCAGCGTGCTCAAGCGGGCGGGCTACACCTGCACGTTCAACCTCTACAACTCGGCCAACTTCGGCACGCCGCAGATCCGCGAGCGGGTGATCATCATCTGCTCCCGCGACGGCAAGGAAGCGCCTTTCCTGACGCCTACGCATTCCGAGGACGGCTCCCACGGCCTGCCGGTCTGGAACAAACTGCGCGGCGCCCTGCAGGGCATCGGCCAGCACACGCACCTGAACTTCCCGGAAAAACGCCTCAAGTACTACCGCATGCTCAAGGCCGGACAGAACTGGCGCAGCCTGACGCCAGAGCTGCAACAGGAAGCCCTCGGCAAATCGTACTTTTCCGGCGGCGGCAAAACCGGTTTCCTGCGACGCCTGCATTGGGACAAGCCGTCCCCGACCCTGGTGACCCATCCGGCCATGCCGGCCACCGACCTGGCCCACCCCGAGGAAGACCGTCCGCTGTCGATCCAGGAGTACAAACGCATCCAGGAGTTTCCGGACGACTGGCAACTGGCGGGCCCGCTGATCGAGCAGTACAAGCAGGTCGGCAACGCCGTGCCGGTGAGCCTCGGCCATGCGGTCGGCAGGCTGATCCGCCAACTGCTGGCCGGCACCGACACCGTCCCTCCGCAGAACTTTCCGTTTTCGCGCTACCAGGCCACGTCCCACACCGAGTGGCTTAATCTGTTCGAACAGCAGAAGCAGAAGCACCAGTTCAACCTCGAACTGGCCTGACCCGAGGCAAACACCGGGCAAAACAAAAGGCGCCTTAGGCGCCTTTTGTTTGTTTGCTTGCTGATCCCTTACTTCAGGTCCAGCACGTCCTGCATGTCGTACAGACCCGGCTCGCGGGCATCCAGCCAAAGCGCGGCACGCACCGCGCCCTTGGCGAAGGTCATGCGGCTCGAGGCCTTGTGGGTGATCTCCAGGCGCTCGCCCTCGCAGGCGAACAGCACGGTGTGATCGCCCACCACATCGCCGCCGCGCACGGTGGCGAAACCGATGGTCTCCCGCTCGCGGGCGCCGGTATGTCCTTCACGGCCGTACACCGCCACCTTCTGCAGATCGCGATCCAGCGCATCGGCGATCACTTCGCCCATGCGCAGCGCGGTGCCCGACGGCGCGTCGATCTTGTGCCGGTGGTGAGCCTCGATGATCTCGATGTCCGCCTCGTCGCCCAGCACCCGCGCCGCCATGTCGAGCAGCTTCAGGGACAGGTTGACGCCGACGCTGAAGTTGGCGGCGAACACGATCGGGATCTCCCGGCCGGCCTCGGCCAGGATCTGCTTCTGGGCAGCATCCAGACCGGTGGTGCCGATCACCATGGCCTTGCCCGCCTTGCGGCAGAACGCCAGGTTCTTCAGCATCACTTCCGGCAGCGTGAAGTCGATCAGCACGTCGAATTCCTGCGCCACCGACTCCAGGTTGCCGGACAGCGGCACGCCGATGCGGCCCAGCGAAGCCAGCTCACCGGCATCCACCCCGATCAGCGTGCTGCCGGGACGAACGATGGCGGCCGTCAGGCCGGTCAGCGGTGCGCGTTGCTGCACCGCCTCGACCAGGATCTTGCCCATGCGCCCGGCAGCGCCCATCACAGCTATACGTCGCATGCCGACTCCTTACAGATCGCCGAAGAAGCGTTTCACGCCGTCGAACCAACCGGCGGTTTTCGGGGAATGGCTGTTGTCGCCCGCCAGCGAACTGCGGAACTCCTCCAGCAGCTCACGCTGACGACGGTCAAGGTTGACCGGCGTCTCGACCGCCACCCGGCACATCAGGTCGCCCGCACCGCCGCCGCGCACCGGCGCCACGCCCTTGCCGCGCACGCGGAACTGCTTGCCGGTCTGGGTGCCTTCCGGGATCTTCAGCTTGACCCGGCCATCAAGGGTCGGGATCTCCAGCTCGCCGCCCAGCGCCGCATCGACGAAGCTGATCGGCACTTCGCAGAACAGGTGCTTGCCGTCGCGCTGGAAGATCGCGTGCTCGCGCACGTTGATCACCACGTAGAGATCGCCGGTCGGCCCGCCCTGGGTGCCCGCCTCACCCTCGCCGGACAGACGGATGCGGTCGCCGGTGTCGACGCCGGCCGGCACTTTCACCGACAGGGTCTTGTACTCTTCGACACGGCCTTCGCCGTGGCAGGAGTCGCACGGGTCGGTGATGATCTTGCCCTGGCCATGGCAGCGCGGGCAGGTCTGCTGCACCGAGAAGAAGCCCTGCTGCATGCGCACCTGGCCGATGCCGCCGCAGGTCGGGCACGTGGACGGCGAGGAACCCTTCTTGGCGCCCGAGCCGTCGCAAGGCTTGCAGTTCACCAGCGTCGGAACGCGGATGTTCACGGTCGTGCCGCGCACCGCCTCTTCCAGGTTCAGCTCCAGGGTGTAGCGCAGGTCGCTGCCGCGCTGTGCGCCGCCGCGGGAACCGCCGCGGCCGCCGCCGAAGAAGTCGCTGAACACGTCGCCGAAGATGTCGGAGAAGTTCTGGCCGCCGAAGCCAGCACCGCCGCCGCCCATGCTCGGGTCGACGCCGGCGTGGCCGTACTGGTCGTAGGCGGCGCGCTTGCTGGAGTCGGACAGCACTTCGTAGGCCTCGTTGGCCTCCTTGAACAGTTCTTCCGACGCCTTGTCATCAGGATTACGGTCCGGGTGATGCTTCATCGCCAGGCGGCGGTAAGCCTTCTTCAGCTCGGCTTCGCTTGAGCCGCGCTCCACACCCAACACTTCGTAATAGTCACGCTTTGCCATAAGTCTTCGCACTCTTAAGGACGTTCGGCAAACCCCTCCTGAGCTTCGCCGAACTCGTTGAGCCCCCAAACAGGCCCGGACCCAACTCACGTCAATTTCAACGATCCTGGTCTTTGATCCGATGCGGCACTTGCGGCGCGAAAAGCAGGAGCATTTCCGGCCATGCCGCCAGCATCCGAACGTTGTCGCATGCTGTAAAAATTCGCGTATTCCAGATACGCCAACGCGGGAGCAAGCTCCCGCGCGGCGACATCCTACCAGTCACCGCCCAACGGCAGTCAACCGGCCGACCAACAACTTACTTGTGGTCTTTGACTTCTTCGAACTCGGCATCGACGACATCGTCAGCCTTTTCGGCTTTCTCGTCGTGCGGTGCCGCGCCTTCGGCAGGCTGGGCCTGTTCGGCGTACATCTTCTGGGCAACCGGAGCGGAGACCTTGGACAGCTCTTCGACCTTCGCGTCGATGGCAGCCTTGTCGTCGCCCTTGACGGCGGCTTCCAGGGCAACCACAGCCGCTTCGATCGCAGTCTTCTCTTCGGCGGTGACCTTGTCGCCCGCGTCGGCAATCATCTTGCGGGTCGAGTGAACCAGTGCGTCACCCTGGTTACGGGCAGCGGCCAGCTCTTCGAACTTGCGGTCTTCCTCGGCGTTGGCCTCGGCGTCACGCACCATGCGCTCGATCTCTTCGTCGGACAGGCCGGAGTTGGCCTTGATCACGATCGACTGGGTCTTGCCGGTGGCCTTGTCTTTCGCGCCGACGTGCAGGATGCCGTTGGCGTCGATGTCGAAGGTCACTTCGATCTGAGGCACGCCGCGCGGAGCCGGCGGAATGTCGGCCAGGTCGAACTTGCCCAGGGACTTGTTCTGTGCGGCTTGCTTGCGCTCGCCCTGCAGGACGTGAATGGTCACGGCGCCCTGGTTGTCGTCGGCGGTCGAGAACACTTGCGATTTCTTGGTCGGAATCGTGGTGTTCTTCTCGATCAGCGCGGTCATCACGCCGCCCATGGTCTCGATGCCCAGGGTCAGCGGGCTGACGTCGAGCAGCAGGACGTCTTTCACGTCACCGGCCAGAACGGCGCCCTGGATCGCAGCACCCATGGCAACAGCTTCGTCAGGGTTGACGTCTTTACGCGCTTCTTTACCGAAGAAATCGGTCACTGCCTTCTGCACCAGAGGCATACGGGTCTGACCGCCGACCAGGATCACGTCGTTGATCTGGCTGGCGTCGATGCCGGCATCTTTCAGGGCGATGCGGCATGGCTCGATGGTACGGTTCACCAGATCTTCGACCAGCGATTCCAGCTTGGCACGGGAGATCTTCACGTTCATGTGCTTCGGACCGGACGCGTCTGCAGTGATGTACGGCAGGTTGACGTCGGTCGACTGAGAAGAAGACAGCTCGATCTTGGCCTTCTCGGCGGCTTCTTTCAGACGCTGCAGCGCCAGCGGATCGTTCTTCAGATCCATGCCCGACTCTTTCTTGAACTCGTCGACGAGGTAGTCGATCAGGCGCATGTCGAAGTCTTCACCACCCAGGAACGTATCGCCGTTGGTGGCCAATACTTCGAACTGGTGCTCACCGTCGACTTCAGCGATCTCGATGACCGACACGTCGAAAGTACCGCCACCCAGGTCATAAACGATGACAGTGTGATCGCCCTTGGCCTTGTCCATACCGTAGGCCAGCGCAGCGGCAGTCGGTTCGTTGATGATGCGCTTGACGTCCAGACCGGCGATGCGACCGGCGTCCTTGGTGGCCTGACGCTGGCTGTCGTTGAAGTAGGCCGGAACGGTGATGACCGCTTCGGTAACCGCTTCGCCCAGATAGTCTTCGGCGGTCTTCTTCATCTTTTTCAGGACTTCGGCGCTGATTTGCGGCGGAGCCATTTGCTTGTCGGCGGCCTCGACCCATGCATCACCGTTGCTGGCCTTGACGATTTTGTAAGGCACCAGCTTGATGTCTTTCTGCACGACTTCTTCGTCGAAACGACGACCGATCAGACGCTTCACCGCGAACAGTGTGTTGTGCGGGTTGGTCACCGCCTGACGCTTGGCGGACTGGCCGACCAGGATTTCGCCGTCGTTGGCGTAAGCGATGATCGAAGGCGTGGTGCGCGCGCCTTCGGCGTTCTCAATCACTTTGGCCTTGCCGTTTTCCAGCACGGAGACGCAGGAGTTGGTAGTCCCCAGGTCGATACCGATAATTTTGCCCATGTTCACTCTCCCGAAACTTTGGATTTGGTTGCCGCAGCGGTCTTGGCCAACTGCGGTAGCACTTAAACGCTTGACTTCTAAATGGGGGCCTTACGGCAGATTTCAAGCCTTCTCGTCGATCGAAGGCGAAATCGGCGCCGGCGCCTTGCTGACCACGACCATCGCCGGACGCAGCAGGCGGCCGTTGAGCTGGTAGCCCTTCTGGAACACTTTCAGGACGCTGTTCGGCTCGACATCGGCGCTCTCCTGCATGGCCATCGCCTGATGGTGAACGGCGTTGAACGGTTCGCCATGCGGGTCGATCGCTTCGAGCTGGTAGCGCTTGAGGGTGTCGTGGAACATCTTCAGGGTCAGTTCGATGCCTTCGCGCATCGGACGGATGCTTTCGTCGTCCGGGCTCGACAGCTCGAGGCCGCGCTCCAGGCTGTCGACGATCGGCAGCAGGTCGCCGGCGAACTTCTCCAGCGCGAACTTGTGCGCCTTCTCGACGTCCTGCTCGGCACGGCGGCGGACGTTCTGCAGATCGGCGGCTACGCGCAGAGATTGATCCTGCGCAGCGGCCAGTTGCTCTTCGAGCACTTGCACACGGGTCGCCAGGTCATCGCCCGACGCTTCGGGCGCCTGATTGGCTTCTGGATTTTGCGTATCCACTGTCTGTTCGTCAGCCATAGAATTCTCCTTTCAATATCGTCCGCGGGCTCTACCCGCGCTTCTGCCCCGGTATATGGGGCCGCAAAATCAGGCTTCAAGGGCCTGGCGCGATTAACCCTACAAAAAAGTGCCGCATTGTCATTCCCGCACGCGATAACCGCCGATCGCCTCCAAGCCAATCGAGCTAAGGGAAGGCATTGTCAGCCCAAAACAAAACACTGTATAAATAACCAGACCTCAAGCCTGGGAGCGGCCCACATGCTGGTGCACCTGTCCGTACACAACTACGCCATCGTCGAACACCTCGATCTCGAGCTGGATCGCGGGATGAGCGTGATCACCGGCGAAACCGGCGCCGGCAAGTCGATCATGCTCGACGCCCTGGGCCTGACCCTCGGCGACCGCGCCGACAGCGGCGTGGTGCGCCCCGGCGCCGACAAGGCCGACATCCTGGCGACCTTCGACCTGGGCGACATCCCCGAGGCCGGCGCCTGGCTGGCCGAACGGGACCTGGAAACCGACGGCCCGTGCATCCTGCGCCGGGTCATCACCAGCGAGGGCCGCTCCCGCGGCTACATCAACGGCACCCCCTGCCCCTTGGGCGACCTCAAGGCCCTCGGCGAACTGCTGATCGACATCCACAGCCAGCACGAACACCAATCGCTGCTCAAGACCGACACCCACAGACGCCTGCTCGACGAATACGCCGGCGCCACCGACCTCGCCCGCCAGGTGCAGTTGGCCGCCCAGCGTTGGCGCCAGACCCGCCAGGAACTGGAGCGTCTCTCCAATTCCGGCGACGAGCAGCGCGCACGCCACCAATTGCTCAGCTATCAGCTCGAAGAGCTGGAAAACCTCGGACTCGGCGAAAACGAGCTGGAGGAACTGGAGCAGGAACACAAGAACCTGACCAACGCTGAGGCCCTGCTCGGCATTTGCCGACAAGTGGTTGACCATTGCAGCGAAAGCGATTCCGGCAACGTGCTGAGCGCCCTGACCGCTTGCCTCAATCGCCTGACCAGCGTCAACAGCACCATCGGCGCCCTGAACGAGGCCAGCAGCCTGCTGACCAGCGCGCAGATCCAGGTCGAAGAGGCCGTGGGCGAACTCAACCGGTTCCTCGACAACTTCGACGCCGATCCGGCACGCCTGCAGTATCTGGAAGAACGTTTGGACACCATCTATACCCTGGCGCGCAAACACCGGATCCAACCCACCGAGGTCGCCGAACTGCAGCAGAGGCTGCTGGACGAAATCGAAACCCTGAACGCCAATGACGAATCCATCGAGCGGCTGGGCGAGGAGCTCAACGCTTTCGCCCGTCATTATCAGGAGAAGGCCCGGGAGCTGAGTGACTTGCGGCATCAGGCCGCCGGCAGCCTGGCCGGCGCGGTGGAGCAGGAGATTCAACGCCTGGGCATGCCGGGCGGCCGCTTCACCATCGAGCTTCGCCCCAACGACAGCGACGAGCTGCAGCCCAACGGCCTGGAACACGTGGAACTGCTGGTCAGCGCGAACCCCGGCCAACCGCTCAAGGCGTTGGCCAAAGTGGCGTCCGGCGGCGAACTGTCCCGGATCAGCCTGGCGATCCAGGTCATCACCGCCCAGACCTCCCGCGTGCCGACGCTGGTGTTCGACGAAGTGGACGTGGGGATCGGCGGGCCGACGGCAGAGATTGTCGGCCAGTTGCTGCGGCGCCTCGGCGAACGGGGCCAAGTGCTGACCGTGACCCACCTACCGCAGGTGGCGGCCCAAGGTCACCAGCACCTGTTCGTGCACAAGGTGCGTGGCGAACAGGCCACCCACACGGCCGTGTCCCGGCTGGGCAAGAACGACCGCATAGAAGAGGTGGCGCGGATGCTCGGCGGCATCGACCTGACCAAGGAATCCTTGGCGCACGCCAAAAAGATGGTCGTCGCCGCAAAGGCCTGACCCCTGCACAAAGCACGAAGGCGACCCTCGGGTCGCCTTCGTTCGTTTCGCGAACCTGACGCTCGCGCGACAGGCTTACTTTTTCTTGCGGATGTACAGCACCAGATTGTGGTCGACCAACTCGACACCGTGCTCTTCGGCGATCGCCTTCTGGAGCTTTTCGATTTCCGGGCTGACGAACTCGACCACCTCACCGGTTTCCACGTTGACCATATGGTCGTGGTGTCCGCTGTCGGCCAGTTCGAATACCGCGTGGCCGCCGTCGAAATTGTGACGGACCACGAGGCCGGCCGCTTCGAACTGGGTCAGGACACGGTAGACCGTGGCCAGACCGACGTCCTCGCCAGCCTCCATCAACGCCTTGTAGACGTCTTCGGCACTCATGTGGCGCTGCTCGGTGGAGTCCAGCATTTGCAGGATCTTGACCCGAGGCAGGGTCACTTTGAGGCCGGCTTTGCGTAGTTCGCTATTTTCAACCATGGTCAGCTTTCTCGCGATGCTGCTTCGCAGCTTCTCTTAATGCGGGTATGATCGGCGTTTACGTTGTCCCAGCCAAGATAGTGGAAGTCGCCCACCGATGCAAAACACCAAGCTCTTGCTAACCAGTTTCACCTTCGTGGGACTGCTCGCACTCGCCGGTTGTTCATTCCCCGGGGTTTACAAAATCGACATCCAGCAGGGCAATGTCGTCACGCAGGACATGATAGACCAGTTGCGTCCGGGAATGACCCGGCGGCAAGTGCGGTTTATCATGGGCAACCCCCTGATCGCCGACACATTCCACCCCGACCGCTGGGATTACCTGTACAGCCTGCAGCCGGGCGGCGGTGAACGCCAACAGGAACGCATCAGCGTCAACTTCAACGCGAACGACCAGCTCGTCAGCCTCTCCGGTGACTTCATGCCCGGCGTAAGCCGTGACGAAGCCATCCTCGGCAAGGACACCGGCACCACCGTGACCGCCCCTGCCACAGAAAACGGCGAGAAGCCGAAACCGGAAAAACCGGTCAAGCCGGGTTCCCTGCTGGATCAGATCCAGAAGGACGTGGATGGCGTGGAAACCGTTCCGGTGCCGACGCCGGAGCCGCTGGAAACCTCGCCGCAATAATTTGCGACGCAATAAAAAACCCGGAGATTCCGGGTTTTTTATTGCCTGGCCACCGGCCGACTCACTGGTTTCGCGCTTTCGCCTCGGCGGCCCTGGCCGCACGCAGACGCCGCACTTCCTTCGGATCGGCCAGCAACGGGCGATAGACCTCGATGCGATCCCCTGCCTGAACCACACGCACTTGCGGGTCGGCGATCACCTTGCCGAAAATGCCCAAGGGGCAGCCGGCCAGATCCAGCTCCGGACACTCGCTGCCCAAGCCCGAGGCCATGAGCGCAGCGCGCACCGTCGTGCCCTCGCCCACGCTCACCGAACGCAGGATCTGACGGTCGACGGCGGCATACACCACTTCGATCTCGATCACCGGATCAACCATGCTTCTGCTTGGCGCGCTGGCAGAACGCATCCACCAGGGTGTTGGCCGCCTGATTGAACAGCGGGCCGAGGGTGGCGCGCACCAGCGGCCCTGCGTAGTCGAAGGACAAGTCCAGACTGATCTTGCACGCCTTCTCGCCCAACGGCTTGAACACCCAGATGCCGTGCAGTTGCGTGAACGGCCCCTCTTCCAGGTTCATCTCGATCGACTGCCCCGGCACCAGCGTGTTGCGGGTGACGAAATGCTGGCTGAGGCCGCCCTTGGCCACGCCGACGCTGGCGCGCATGTAGACGTCCGAGCTTTCCAGCACCTCGGCGGACGAACACCACGGCAGGAACTCCGGGTAGCGCGCCACGTCGTTGACCAGGTCGTAGAGAAACTGCGCCGGATAAGGCAACAGCGCCGAACGTTGAATATGTGTCGTCATGTCAGCGTCACTTCCAGAGCTGGGCGGCAAACACCACAAGAATGCCGATAGGCGCCACATAGCGCATCAAGAACAGGGACAAGGCGAACAGCGCCGGGCTGCGGATCGACAGCTCGTCACGCACCGCCTCACGCCCCATCACCCAACCGGCAAACATCACGAAACACAACCCGCCGAGCGGCAGCATGATCCGCGAAGTGAAGAAATCGATCACGCCGAAGAAATCCAGACCGCCCGCCGCGCCCCACTGGTAGAGGTGGAACAGGCCACCTTCGTTCACGAAGAATTTGGCCTCCTTCCAGATGTTGAAGGAGAACACCGTGCCCAGGCCGACGAACCAGCAAATGAAGGCCAGCCAGAACGTCACCCACGCACGGCTGATTTTAGTCCGCTCCACCAGATAGGCGACCATCGGCTCCAGCAAGGAAATGGCCGAGCTCCAGGCGGCGATGGCCACCAGGACGAAGAACACCACGCCCATCAGCTGACCGAACGCGACGTTGCCGAAGGCGAACGGCAGGCTGACGAACATCAGCCCCGGCCCTTCGCTGGGGTTCAGGCCACCGGCGAACACGATCGGAAACAGCGCCAGCCCCGCCAGCAGCGACACGAACGTGTCGAGCAGCGCGACACCCACGACGGTGCCGGACAGCGAGGTGTGTTTCGGCATGTAAGCGCCGTAGATCATGATCGAACCGACGCCCACGCTGAGCGAGAAGAACGCATGCCCCATCGCCGGCAGCAGGCCGTCGAGCACCTTGTCCGGATGGAAGTCGAACATGAAATGCACGCCTTCCATGAAATGCCCGGTGGTCATGCTGTAGCCGAGCAGCACCAGCACCATCACGAACAGCAGCGGCATCATGATCCGCAGGCTGCGCTCAAGACCGGCGACCACGCCCTTGGCGATCACGACGGCCGACAGCAGCATGAACACGGTGTGCCACAGCGTCAGGCGCCACGGGTCGGCGATCACGTTGCCGAAGTAGGCGCCCACCTGATCGGCGCTGGCGCCCTGGAAGTCGCCGCGCCCCATGTCGACGATGTAGTCCAGCGACCAGCCGCCCACCACACTATAGAAAGACAGGATCAGCAGCGCCGTGATCATCCCGGCGAACGCGCCCCACGACCACTTGGCCGTGTGCCCCGCCTCCAGCGCCAGCACCTTCAGGGCGTTGGCCGGGCTCTGCCGGGCGCGCCGGCCGATCAGGGTTTCGGCGAGCATCACCGGGATCCCGATCAGGGCGATGCACGCCAGGAACATCAGCACAAAGGCGCCGCCGCCGTAGACCCCGACCATGTAGGGGAACTTCCAGATGCTGCCCAAGCCCACGGCCGAGCCCGTCGCCGCCAATATGAAAACCCAGCGGCTAGCCCAACTGCCGTGGACAGAAACCTTGTCTGTCGACATCGTTTATCACGCCCAAGCGTTCGAAAAAGAGGCCGCATTGTCCGGGATTCACTCAACCTGCTCAAGCGCGCGCATCACCGTAGCCGCCAGCCGTTTATCTCCATATAATGCCGCCCCTATGGCCAAACAGAAAAAACACCCAACAGGAACCATCGCGCAGAACAAAAAGGCGCGACACGATTACTTCATCGAGCACAAGTTCGAGGCCGGTCTGGTTCTGGCCGGTTGGGAAGTAAAGAGTCTGCGGGCAAGCAAGCTGCAGCTGGTCGACAGCTACGTGCTGCTCAAGGATGGCGAAGCCTGGCTGCTCGGCAGCCACATCACGCCCTTGATGACCGCCAGCACCCACGTCATCGCCGACCCGGTGCGCACCCGCAAGCTGCTGCTCAACCGCCGCGAGCTGGACAAGCTGTCCGCCGCCGTTCAGCAGAAGGGCTACGCCTGCGTATGCCTGTCCTTCTACTGGAGCAAGCACATGGTCAAATGCGAGATCGCATTGGGCAAGGGCAAGAAGGAATACGACAAGCGCGACACCGAGCGCGAACGCGACGCCGGCCGCGAGCTGCAGCGCGCCGTGCGCAACAAGGGCAAGGAAGACTGACGCCAGTCCAGTCATAAAGTGCCGTGCGAGGGAGCAAGCTCCCTCGCCACAGATCAAGCCAGGCAAACCACCGTCACATCCCCTTGCGCCGCTCCGCCCGGGCCACGCGCTGAACTTCCTGACGCACTTCCTCCAGCACTTCCTGCACATACAGAATGTGCCGGCTGGACACCTCACGCGCCTGTTCCGCCCGCCCCTCGACAATCGCCAGATACAGCTCCCGGTGCTGGGTGATCAGCATGTCGCGGGTTTCCGCGCGCTGCTTGTACATGCCGCCGATGTTGGTCACCACGTTGCGCTTGAGCAGGTCGAACAGCCCGCGGATGGTGTGCAGCAACACGGCGTTGTGGCTGGCTTCGGCAATCGCCAGATGAAATTTCGCGTCCGCCGCACCCTCTTCCGCCCGACTCACTTCGTCGTGCCGTGAATAGCAATCCTGCAGTTCCTCGAACGCCGCCGTCAGCCGCTCGCGATCCACGTCGGTCGCGCGCAATGCCGCGTAATAGGCGCACGATGCCTCCAGGGTGTGCCGAAACTCCAGCAGATCGCGCTGGGCCTCAGGATTGCTCTCCAGCAGTTGCAGCAGCGGATCGCTGAAGGTCGAACCGAGGCTTTCCACCACATAGTTGCCGCCGCCCTGGCGGCTGACCAACAGGCCCTTGGCCGTCAGCTTCTGAATCGCTTCGCGCAGCGACGGCCGGGACACCCCGAACTGTTCGGCCAGCGTACGTTCGGCCGGCAAGCGTTCGCCGGACTTCAGCGTGCCCTCAAGGATCATCCCCTCAAGCCGCTCGACAATATCGTCAGACAAACGGCGCTGACGTATCTGATCAAACCCCATCACTCAATTCTCCACGACCCCGACCGCTCGCCGGGCTCTCTATTCTGGCCTATCGCCGCGTTGCCGGCACCTCTCAGATCCCGTCGATTCGACCGGCTCAACCGGCCCGAGCGTCCTGTTGTTCGACAAAAGTTTTAGGGCGGCAAATTGACACACCGATATCGAGGCTTTTACCCTAGCCGACAGCGATTGTAAATTGGTCTTACCAATTACCCAAATCGCTGACAGTGCCTGACCAACAACAATTAGGGGCCACCCCATATGCAAACCTGGCAACAGCTCTACAGCCCGCTCGGCAGCCTCGGCGTGTCCGCCCTCGCGGCCGTCATCCCCATCGTCTTCTTCTTTCTCGCCCTGGCGGTGTTCCGCCTCAAGGGCCATGTCGCCGGCAGCATCACCCTGGCGCTGGCCATCGCCGTGGCGATCTTCGCGTTCCACATGCCGGTGGACATGGCCTTCGCCGCCGCCGGCTACGGTTTCGCCTACGGTCTGTGGCCGATTGCCTGGATCATCGTGGCGGCCGTGTTCCTCTACAAACTGACGGTCAAGAGCGGCCAGTTCGAGGTCATCCGCAGCTCGGTACTGTCGATCACCGACGACCAACGCCTGCAGGTCCTGCTGATCGGTTTCTGCTTCGGCGCATTCCTGGAAGGTGCCGCCGGGTTCGGCGCACCGGTGGCCATCACCGCCGCGCTGCTGGTGGGGCTCGGCTTCAACCCGCTGTACGCCGCCGGCCTGTGCCTGATCGCCAACACCGCGCCGGTCGCCTTTGGTGCGCTGGGGATCCCGATCATCGTCGCCGGCCAAGTGACCGGCATCGACGCGTTCAAGATCGGCGCCATGACCGGCCGCCAACTGCCGCTGCTGTCGCTGTTCGTGCCGTTCTGGCTGGTGTTCATGATGGACGGCCTGCGCGGCGTGCGTGAGACCTGGCCGGCCGCGCTGGTGGCGGGCCTGAGCTTCGCCGTGACCCAGTACTTCACCTCGAACTTCATCGGCCCGGAGCTGCCGGACATCACCTCGGCCCTGGCCAGCCTGATTTCGCTGACCCTGTTCCTGAAGGTCTGGCAGCCAAAACGCGCCGCCGGCCAACACATCGCCGGCGCCGTTTCCGCCTCGGTGGTGACGGCCAGCGCAAGCGGTTTCGGCCAGAAGCGCACGACCGTCGAATCGCCCTACAGCCTGGGTGAAATCTTCAAGGCCTGGTCGCCGTTCCTGATCCTCACCGTGCTGGTGACCATCTGGACCCTCAAGCCGTTCAAGGCCATGTTCGCCGCCGGCGGCTCGATGTACGCCTGGGTGTTCAACTTCGCGATCCCGCACCTCGATCAACTGGTGATCAAGACCGCGCCTATCGTCGCCACGCCGACCGCGATCCCGGCGGTGTTCAAGCTCGACCCGATCTCCGCCACCGGCACGGCGATCTTCTTCTCCGCGCTGATCTCGATGGCGGTGCTGAAGATCGACTTCAAAACTGGTCTGACCACTTTGAAAGAGACCTTCTACGAGCTGCGCTGGCCGATCCTGTCGATCGGCATGGTGCTGGCGTTCGCCTTCGTCACCAACTACTCAGGCATGTCCTCGACCCTGGCCCTGGTGCTGGCCGCGACCGGTGCGGCGTTCCCGTTCTTCTCGCCGTTCCTCGGTTGGCTGGGTGTGTTCCTGACCGGCTCGGACACCTCGTCCAACGCCCTGTTCAGCTCGCTGCAAGCGACCACCGCGCACCAGATCGGCGTCAACGACACCCTGCTGGTGGCCGCCAACACCAGCGGCGGCGTGACCGGCAAGATGATCTCGCCGCAATCGATCGCCGTGGCCTGCGCCGCGACCGGCCTGGTGGGCAAGGAATCGGATCTGTTCCGGTTCACCCTCAAGCACAGCCTATTCTTTGCAACGATCGTCGGCCTGATCACCCTGGCCCAGGCCTACTGGTTCACCGGCCTGCTGGTGCACTGAGACGACGAGCCATAAGGAAAAAACCGACGCCGGTCCGTGATTCCGGCGTCAGCAATTCACACCCCGGTCTGTAAGGCTGCTGAAAGCAACGCGCTCTATATTCGGCAGCCGCACAGACGGATAACCGGGCCCACCCGGAGACACGCCTGATGAGCGAGCTTTTCTACAACGCCGTGCCCAACGCTACCCGCGTCGCACCGCCCCTGCCCGAACCCCGGCAATACCCCGGCGAGAAACCGTCGCGGGTCTACCTGTTCGGGACCTGCGTGGTGGATCTGTTCTACCCCGAAGCCGGGATGGACGCGATCCGCCTGCTGGAGCGCGAAGGCATCCGGGTCGACTACCCGCAAGGGCAGACCTGCTGCGGACAACCGGCCTACACCTCCGGTTACACCGAACAGGCCCGGACTGTGGCGCGCTCGCAACTGGCGCTGTTCGCCGGGGACTGGCCGGTGGTGGTGCCGTCGGGCTCGTGCGCGGGGATGATCCGCGAGCATTACGCCGACTTGTTCAAGGACGAGCCGGACACGCTGCAACAGGTGCAGGCCCTCGCGGCCCGCACCTATGAACTGGCCGAGTTCCTGCTGTTCGTCTGCAAGGTGCAGCTTGAGGACAGCGGCGAGCCGGTGAAGGTCGCCTTGCACACCTCGTGCTCGGCGCGCCGGGAGATGAACACCCACCTGCACGGCCGCGAGCTGTTGGCGCAGTTGAGCAACGTGGAACGGGTCAACCATGACCATGAAAGCGAATGCTGTGGCTTCGGTGGGACATTCAGCGTCCGTATGCCAGACATTTCCGGCGCGATGGTAGCCGACAAGACCCGCGCGCTGAAGGAATCCGGCGCGCACCAGGTGCTGAGCGCCGACTGCGGCTGTTTGATGAACATCAACGGTTCGCTGGAGAAACAAAAGGAAGCGCTGCGCGGCCAACACTTGGCCAGCTTCCTGTGGCAGCGGACCGGAGGTGCGAAGTGAGCGCCTCGACGATCATTCCTACGGTTGCCGTAGAAGAAGATTTCCGCGCCCGGGCCCACAACGCCCTGGGCGACAAGCAGTTGCGGAACAACTTCCGCACCGCGATGGACTCACTGATGGCCAAGCGAGCGGCGGCCTTCAGCGATGCCCATGAACGAGAACACCTGCGCGCTTTGGGCAATGCGATCAAGGCCCGCGCGCTGTCCAAGTTGCCCGACCTGCTCGAGCGACTGGAACAGAACCTGACCCGCAACGGTGTGACTGTGCACTGGGCGGAAACGGTGGACGAGGCCAATGGCATCGTTCTTTCGATCATCCGCGCTCACGAGGCGCGGCAAGTGATCAAAGGCAAATCGATGGTCAGCGAAGAGATGGAGATGAACCATTTCCTCGAGGCTCGGGACATTGAATGTCTGGAGTCCGACATGGGGGAATACATCGTCCAGCTCGACCACGAGAAGCCCTCTCACATCATTATGCCGGCCATCCACAAGAACGCCGGTCAGGTCGCGTCCTTGTTCCACGACAAACTCGGCGTGGAGTACACCAAGGACGTCGACCAACTCATTCAGATCGGTCGCAGGGTGCTGCGGCAGAAATTCTTCGAGGCGGACATCGGCGTCTCCGGCGTCAACTTCGCCGTGGCCGAAACCGGCACCCTGCTGCTGGTGGAGAACGAAGGCAACGGCCGCATGACCACCACGGTGCCGCCGGTGCACATTGCCGTCACCGGCATCGAGAAGGTGGTGGAAAACCTGCGCGACGTGGTGCCGCTGCTGTCCCTGCTGACCCGCTCGGCCCTGGGCATCCCGATCACCACCTACGTCAACATGATCTCCGGCCCGCGCAAGGCACACGAACTCGACGGCCCTCAGGAAGTGCACCTGGTGCTGCTCGACAACGGCCGCAGCCAGGCCTTCGCCGACAGCGAACTGCGCCAGACCCTCAACTGCATCCGCTGCGGCGCGTGCATGAACCATTGCCCGGTCTACACCCGCGTCGGCGGCCACACCTACGGCGAGGTCTACCCAGGCCCCATCGGCAAGATCATCACCCCGCACATGGTCGGCCTGGCGAAAGTTCCGGATCATCCGAGCGCGTCGTCCCTGTGCGGGGCTTGCGGCGAGGTCTGCCCGGTGAAGATTCCGATCCCGTCGCTGTTGCGCCGCCTGCGCGAAGAGAACGTCAAGGCGCCGGACGCGCCGAAACCGGTGATGCGCGGCCAGGGCAGCAAGTATTCGCGCAAGGAGCGCTTCATCTGGAACGCCTGGGCCAAGCTCAACAGCTCGCCGGCGCTCTACCGCTTGTTCGCCTTCGCGGCCACGCGCCTGCGCGCACTGACGCCGAACAACGTCGGCCCATGGACACAGAACCACAGCGCGCCGAAACCCGCCGCCCGCTCGCTGCACGACATGGCCCGGGAACATCTGGGCAAAGAGGGAGACCGCTGATGAGCGCCAAGCAAAACATCCTCGGCAAGTTGCGCAAGAGCCTGACCGGCACCACACCGATTGCCGACAACTTCGATGTCGATCTGGTGACGCAGCCTTACACCTACGCGGCCGAACAACGCATCCCGCAACTGCGAAAACTGATGGAAGCGGTGCACACCGAGATCCATCTGACCACCGGCGACGACTGGCCTGCCCTGCTCGCTCAACTGCTGCGCGACCGTCAGTTGCCCAGCCTGCTGATCGCACCGACCACCGACCACGGTCGACAGATCGCACAACACTGGTCGAACAATCCCGCCCTGCCGGTGCTCAAGGCCTACGACCGGCCGATGGAAGAATGGAAAGCCGAGCTGTTCAACGACACGCCGGCGAGCCTCACCGGCACCCTCGGCGCCATCGCCGCCACCGGTAGCCTGATCCTCTGGCCGACCCGGGAAGAGCCGCGCCTGATGAGCCTGGTGCCGACCGTGCACTTCGCCCTGCTCAAGGCCAGCCAGATCCGCGACAACTTCTACCAGGTGCAGCAGGAATTCGAATGGGCCCAGGGCATGCCGACCAACGCGTTGCTGGTGTCCGGCCCGTCGAAGACCGCCGACATCGAGCAAGTGCTGGCCTACGGTGCCCACGGCCCGAAAGACCTGGTGGTGTTGATCCTGGAGGACCAATGACGTTACCGGCGGCTTTCCTGCGCGATGCGCAGCAACTGATTCCGGCCGAACGCCGCTTCGACGATCCCCTGTCGACCCTGGCGTTCGGCACCGACGCGAGCTTCTACCGGCTGATCCCGAAACTGGTGGTCCGCGTCGAATCCGAAGACGAAGTGGTGGCGCTGCTGAAACTGGCCCGCCGCAACCGGGTGCCGGTGACCTTCCGCGCCGCCGGCACCAGCCTGTCCGGCCAGGCGATCAGCGATTCGGTGCTGATCGTGCTGGGCGACAACTGGAACGGCCGTGAAATCCGCGGCCACGGCGCGCAGATCCGTCTGCAGCCGGGCGTGATCGGCGCACAGGCCAACGCCTGGCTGGCGCCGTTCGGGCGCAAGATCGGGCCGGATCCGGCGTCGATCAACGCCTGCAAGATCGGCGGCATCGTCGCCAACAACGCCAGCGGCATGTGCTGCGGCACTGCGCAGAACACCTATCACACCCTGGCCGGCATCCGTTTGGTGCTGGCCGACGGCACGCGCCTGGACACCGAAGATGCCGCCAGCGTCGCGGCGTTTCGCGCAAGCCACGGCGAACTGCTGGAGTGTCTGGCGACACTGGGCCGCGAGACCCGCGCCAATGCCGAACTGGCTGCGCGAATCCGCCACAAGTACCGTCTGAAAAACACCACCGGCCTGTCGCTCAACGCCCTGGTGGATTTCGACGAGCCTGTGGATATCTTGAGCCACCTGCTGGTCGGCTCCGAAGGTACCCTCGGCTTCATCAGCGCGGTGACCTACGACACCGTGGTCGACCACCCGAACAAGGCCTCGGCGCTGATCGTGTTCCCGGATGTGGAAACCTGCTGCAACGCCGTCACGGTGCTCAAGCGCCAACCAGTGTCCGCCGTGGAACTGCTCGACCGACGCAGCCTGCGCTCGGTGCAGGACAAACCCGGCATGCCGGATTTCGTACAGCACCTGTCGAACAATGCCTGCGCCTTGCTGATCGAATCCCGCGCCGCCTCTTCCACATTGCTGCAGGAACAGCTGGCGCAGATCATGGCGTCGCTCAGTGGATTCCCGGTGGAAAAGCAGGTCGACTTCACCGAAGACCCGACCGAGAACGCCCGGCTCTGGGCGATCCGCAAGGACACCTTTCCCGCCGTCGGCGCGGTGCGCAAGACCGGCACCACGGTGATCATCGAAGACGTGACCTTCCCGGTGGAACAACTGGCCATCGGTGTGAACCGTCTGATCGAACTGTTCGACAAACACCGCTACGACGAAGCGATCCTTTTCGGACACGCTTTGGAAGGCAATCTGCACTTCGTCTTCACCCAAGGCTTCAACAGCGCAGAAGAAGTCGCACGCTACCAGGCGTTCATGGACGACGTGGCGCAATTGGTGGCAGTGGAGTTCGGCGGTTCGCTGAAGGCCGAGCACGGCACCGGCCGCAACATGGCGCCGTTCGTCGAACTGGAATGGGGCAGCGACGCCTACCAGTTGATGTGGCAACTCAAGCGCCTCCTCGACCCCGATGGCATCCTCAATCCGGACGTTGTGCTCAGCGAAGACCCGCAGATCCACCTCAAGCACCTCAAACCGCTGCCGGCGGCGGACGAGATCGTCGACAAGTGCATCGAATGCGGCTTCTGCGAACCGGTTTGCCCGTCGAAGGGCCTGACCCTGAGCCCGCGCCAGCGCATCGTGATCTGGCGTGACATTCAGGCGAGGAAGCGCGCCGGGGTCGACACCACCGAGCTGGAAAAGGCCTACGACTACCAAGGCATCGACACCTGCGCCGCCACCGGCCTGTGCGCGCAACGCTGCCCGGTCGGAATCAATACCGGCGAGCTGGTGAAAAAGCTCCGGGGCCGACACGCGACGCATACGAAAACCGCTAACTGGATCGAAGGAAATTTCGCCACGACGCTGCAAGGCGCACGCTTCACCCTGCACGTGGCCAACGGCGCCCGCATGCTGTTGGGAGCCCCGCGCTTGGCGAAGCTGTCGGCGACGCTGACGCGCCTGTCCAAGGGACAAGTGCCGCAATGGACCAATGCGATGCCGCAACCGGAGCGCGCCGTGCGCTTCAGCCCAACCGTCAACGACGAGCGCCCGCGCGTGGTGTACCTGGCGGCGTGCGTGTCGCGGGTGATGGGGCCCGCGGCGGGTGACCGGGAGCAGATGTCGCTGTACGACAAAACCCGTCAACTGCTGGAAAAGGCCGGGTATCAAGTAGTCTTCCCGGAGAATCAGGACAGCCTCTGCTGCGGCCAGCCGTTCGCTTCCAAGGGCTATGCCGAGCAGGCCGAACACAAGCGCCAGGAACTGATCGGCGCCCTGCTCCAGGCCAGCCGCGGCGGGCTCGACCCGATCTACTGCGACACCAGCCCCTGCACCCTGCGGCTGGTGCAGGATGTCGGCGATGTTCGCCTGGATCTGTACGACCCCGTGCGCTTCATCCGTACGCATCTTCTCGACCGGCTGGAGTTCACGCCCCAGGACGCACCGATTGCGGTGCACGTGACCTGCAGCACCCAACACCTGGGCGAAAGCCAGGCGCTGATCGACCTGGCGCGCAAGTGCAGCAAGAACGTGGTCATCCCGGAAGGCATCCACTGCTGCGGTTTCGCCGGCGACAAGGGCTTCACCACGCCGGAACTCAACCGCCATTCGCTGCGTACCCTCAAGGACGCGGTGCAGCAGTGCAGCGAGGGGATCTCCACCAGCCGCACCTGTGAGATCGGCCTGACGCAGCACGGCGGCATCGACTACCACGGACTGGTCTACCTGGTGGATCGCGTGACCCGGGCCAAACGCAGCGAAACGCTCGCCTGAAAAAAAACAGAACCCTGACGAACACCCGCAGTCCACCGAACAAGCCCCGCCGAACGGGGCTGTTCCTTCATCCGGTTGCCCGTCCTGACGGCCAGCGAAGTCTGGATCCTCAGTTCAAGGAGATTGCCCATGAAACGTTCTGTGCTGTTCGGTCTGTTCGTCACCGCCTCGATGCTGACCTCCGCCGCGTTCGCCGCCGGCGACCTATGCGAGACCAACCTGCAATCCATCGCCAACGCCAAGGCCCAGATTCCTGCGGACAAGAGCGCCCAGGTGGACGCCAGCGTCCAGCAGGCCAAAGCCTACCAGGCGCAAAACACTGACGATGGCACCAAGAAATGCATCACCGAAACCACCAAGACCCTCCAGGACATCCGCAACACGAACAAGGACGGCAAGGACGGCAAGAGCTGATCCGTGAACGGGCCAACCTTCGGGTTGGCCTCGCCAGCGGTTTGGCGTACACTGCACGTGCCTGTTGCTCAAAGAGAAATACCGAGCAACGGGTTCGGGGCCGATTAGGATTCGACGCCGGTGGCGAAACTTTAGGTGCATGCCGAGTTGGTAACAGAACTCGTAAATCCACTGTTGCAACTTCTTATAGTTGCCAATGACGACCAATACGGTGCTGCTCTCGCTGCTTAATTGCAGCTGACATGCACTCCTGGTGCCTTCGGGCCCAGCAATCATCAGGGGATGTCTGTAAACCCGAAATGATTGTCATATAGAACAGAATCGCCGTGCAGTACGTTGTGGACGAAGCGGCTAAAACTTACACAACTCGCCCAAAGCACCCTGCCCGTCGGGTCGCTGAGGGTTAACTCAATAGACACGGCTACGCATGTAGTACCGACAGCGGAGCACTGGCGGACGGGGGTTCAAATCCCCCCGGCTCCACCAATTCGATGAAAGAAGACGTCTTTGGACGTCTTTTTTTGTGCCTGAAATCAAGTAACCAAAGCGGCCCGATGGTATCTGAGCTCATCCTACAACTCGTGTATTCCACGTGGTATTCCAAGCCCATGACTGGTATTTCTTGAAATACATGCAGCATCGGAGCTCATCATGGGTGCCCAGTCGTGCTCAAAGGTAATGACGTGGTCAATGGCTATTTACTGCTGGCTACTTCCTGCGATGGGACACTGACCACTACTGCTACTCCGACCACCATTCGCGTCGTTTGCAATAACATCTTGAGCATTGCAGTCAATGGCACCAGCCAGGAGATCAAGGTTCCGCGCAGTACCCGTTTCAGCCCACATGCCGTAAAGCAGCAACTGGGCATTGCCGTTTCGCAATGGGACGACTTAATGTACCGCATGAGAATGCTCGCCGAGCGTAAAGTGCAAGACCATGAAGCCACAGATTTTCTACGGAACGTGCTAAGCAAAGGTACAGCCGGGCAACCCCGAGCGGAACGGCCTCCTGAATGAGCATGCGTTAACTAAGATGCTGAGCCTGTATGACGGTAATGGCTGAGGTACGGAACTTAAAGCGGCGAAGGGCACGGCATGGGGCCTGCTCAATTCGGTCACCGAGTACGTCGACCACGAGCCCGTGCTCGCAGCAACGAATACTGCATTGACACCGCTTGGTTTAGCCAAGGTGCGGTCATTAAACAACGAGCGCTCAACACCGCCCTGCAACTGGTAGCTTGAACCCGGGATGTTCATTTCTGGTCATGTCTGGAATATCAATAGCGTTTTTTAAACCGTAGATGGAAAATAAGAATACGCCGTCTCCCTGCCTTTTAAACGCTGACAGGGTGCCCACCAATCGATTGGTGGACCCCCTCCAAAAATCAAGCCTTAGCTCTAAGGGTTTCCATCCATTTCGTTAATACCATATCAGCGTGAGCAGCAATCCCTTGTACTAGAATCTGGCGCGCAGCAAAATTATGTTCTTGATGAGCTTGCTCCACCAAAATGGTCAAGTCTACGTGATCAGCAAAATTTTTGTTGAGACGAGGCAACTCCATGTGCTTGAAGATATTACCCACTTGAATAGAAATATTATGGCTCTCCACATACTCTTTCACGACATGGGAATTAAGCAAACCGCAGAGGAAATGGGCCTCCTGTTTATCATCAAAGGCTACAAAGTAAACTTTGTGATCCGGCACGTAAGGACGCTCCCCCCTGAAAGGAACCTCCGCCGTCCCGGCTACGGCAGCAGAAAACTGCCCAGACATTTCAGCCCATATCACCTTCCAAGGTTTAAAGGTGAACTCGCCTACGTTGTAGACGGCGTAATAAGGCGCACCAGGCATCCGGCCTCGATAAGTCGAACGCTGAGACAAGATGTCTTTGAAAGAGTTGAAGTATTGCTTTGTCCGTTTAAGATCTTGAACAACAGCCTCAGCTGCCTCGTAATCGTCCCGATTAATACCTTTATTTGGCACAATCGTAAAAAGGCCTTGAGCTGGCTTAAAGTAGCAAGCTTCAAAGTCACTCGCGCCTTTAATCAAGGGAAAAAGCAAATCTGGCTCAACCCAAACCTTCTTTGCCTTACCAATGTCCTTTTTCCCAGCCTCTGGCCTTGTCCTAATCTGAACCGCTCCTTTATCAGAAACATCCTCAATAGGAACGAAGTAGACGCCATTAAGGTCTGCTGTGATACCTTTACGGCCTACGATCCACTTAGACTCACCAGACAGTTTGCTCACCACATCCCAGCGGCCAGGGTTCAAAATTGCCCACGGTGATCCCACCTCCCCTACAGGCATAGCCTCCATGCTCAAAATCGATACACGATCTAGAACGTCATGAAGAGATAGAGTGGGATCGATAGCCTTACTAGAGCGTTTTGCCGCCTGCCAAACCCGATAATCAACCGGATAGGCTGGGGACTCTTTTCCCTTCTCAAAAACCACCACAGAAGTTTTGTTTGCGGCATCTGGAAATGGCTTGAGAGCTTTTAGGTCATCAACAAAAAGCGGCGACAGCCAATCGCTTTTGGTAATTTTGAAATTCCTGAACCCGGACGATGATGGGGACTGAAATACGGTTTGGGTAATCACAAAAGCAAGCTTACCGCCATTTTTTAGCCACTTGTCTCCCGTTGTGTAAGTAATAATGGCGGAAATATCAAGCTCGTTACCGCCATGAAACTTAGTATTGGAGAAAATAGAATATTGCTCACATGTAGGCTTGACCCGTTCCCGATACGCTTCAGGTAGCTTTGACCATCGCACCCATGGTGGATTTCCACATACCAAGTCAAAGTGCCCTGCAGTAGCCGACCAGAAGAAATTCCGCACGATACGGAACCAAATACCATTCCAATCTTGCCGGTGCAGCCCTAGGACCTGGTCATAAGTCTCCTTTAAGGTTTTACGCCAAGCAGCCGCATCATCTATGCTCAAAAGCTTGAATTTGACCAAAAGATCTTCAGCTTGAGCGAACTCCATATTTTTTTCGACAGCCTCTCCCATGAGCTCAAAAACATCATCCAAACGCTTACGATCGAAAGCCAGTTGAGAAGGTAAGCGAATATCCAGACGAGCCACTTGGCTACCAATCTGATACGAAACCACATTTTCATTGTCGTTTGGATCTCGTGCTGGTGAGTAGATGGCATCCGCTAATAAAATCGGAATTTCAATTTGCTCACCTTTGCAGGTCCGCAACAAGTCCGCAATCTCCATGAGGTAGTTCACACGAGCTGTCTGTACTGCCAAAGGATTTAAATCGAATCCCCATACTGACTGGCAGAGCATTTCAACAGTTTGATAGGCGGTCATTCCAGCTGATTCTGCAGCGAGCCGCTTACGCCGAATCATTTCAATAATGAAGGAGCCTGAGCCACAGGTAGGATCAAGTCCCCGAGTGTTCAACCAATCATCAATTTTCGCGCTGGATAGAGTGTGCTCTACCAACCAGTCAGGAGTGTAAAACTCCCCTAGGCTCTTACGCAATGTTTCAGGCACCAACCCTTGGTAAAAATCGCGTAGCACATCTCGCGTGCGCTCAAGACGATCTGTACGATAGAGAGAGAGCTTGCCCAAAACGCCACGCAGAGCATCAACAAGTTGTTTTCTGAAAGTGGAGTCCTGGCAAACATCCAGATACCAACTAAAGATAGCCTCTTCGATAAATCCTTTGATACCCGCTTCGGCAAAAATCTGACCTCGCTCAATGTCACTACCGAGTGAGCTGAGCAACGCCTCATCACTCAAAAGGAATGCCATCTCCTGGGTCAGGCCCTTCTTGGACGAGAGGCCATGCGCGGATACAATCTCAGCTGCCAACAGCTTGATAACCAATGAGTTGTAGCTATGGATAACAAATAGCCTACCCGCCATCTTGTATCGGGCACCACCTCTCCAGACAAATCGCAATGACGCATCAATGGCGCTTTCCTGCTCGCGGGAAAGGTCGGCAACTTGACCATAAAGTGTACGCCACTCTTCAAATAGCATCTTGATCTTGTTGTTGCCATCTAAAGCGAGGCCGGCAGCTAGCGCATCGGACATAGTCTGCATCAGAGCAATACCATGCTGAGCCCCCTGCCCAAAGTCTTCGATCAGGTTTTCAGTAATCACAGCGCGGCGGTAATTACTCTGGATGGCCTTAAGGACCAGCCCTACGACCTCAGGTGAAAATGGCAACAAATGCTGGGTATGAATGCTGTTATCGACCACCTGAGCAAAGCAGATATGGTCGCCATCGATAGCAATACCAATGTACTCATCCTGTTGAAGACCCTGAGCCTTGGCAGCACAGATGATGTATTTGAGCAGACGATCTTCTGTAGCCTCTTTAAATTTCAGACTGTCCTTGGATCCATTGAAAAGGCCCGGCGCTTTAAATTCTATAACTACATTGTTATAGCTGGCGTCACGCCTCGCACGCTCCGCATCAAAGTGGATCCCAAGCCCGTTCTCAAGAGCCGCTATCCAGGCCACCCTGACCTCCTCCTCATTACTCCACGGGCGATTGCGCTTGGCCTGAATTGCATCAAATACCTTTTGGAACACGTTTCTATCCCCAGCTGAACGATGAGCGGGCAAGCCTGCGAAAAAGCACCCAATGTGAGGGTTTGGCCAACGGATGCCCCTCACGAAAAAGCTCGCATTGTAACTCTAAGAAGGGGTCATCTGGGTGTAAAGAATCGTGTAGAAGCTCGGGAGAGGGTCTGGCGAGGAGATCGGATAGCTGGTCGGTGTGGCCACCGGCATTCACAGAGTCGTTCAGCTCGGCTTTTCATTCCACGCAGCAAGCCCCTGTCCGGGCGTACCTGTATCGGCTCGGCCGATTACATCTGAGAGAATTGCAAAGGGGGCCCGGTATTCCAAAGAATACTCCCAGCAAATCAAAAATACGTTAAAAACTTAAAAATCAGTAGCTTACAATTTCAGTTCAGATTACCCCGGCCCATCAAATGTTCAATCAAAGACCTCCCCGGATGTCTTTGATTGTGCCTGGAATTGGGTAGAACTAGATCTCATCTCACCCGAATCCTCCACCTCTCCAATCACCAACTCAAGACATGCAACCTTCACGCAGGCACGTAAAAGTAACTCAACGGCACCAATCGCTTAGTCTCCGGATCGGTGGCTGGGTAATGCGCCATCAACGTGCGCGCCAGTTCATCCAACGTCCACATCGTCAGATGTACGTTGGCCCGCTCACCTTCATACAGCGCCTCTTTAGTAAACCCACCAGTGCTTACATACAGCCCTCGATCATCCTTGTGCCTTCCACCGAGAAAGCTGCGGATTTCGTTGCTCCCCATCCGAGCATTCCGATGCTTGACCTCGACAACAATTCGCGGTGGCTCAAATCCAAAGCCATCGGGCGATGCAATGATGTCCTTGCCCCGGTCAGCACCGGCCGGTGACACAAGCGTTTTGTATCCCATCGCTCGCAAGATACCCGCTACCAACTCCTGCATCTCAGCCCAGTCCAGACTGTTGATTTGATCTTTGATGCGCTCGAAAGCGATCTCCTGAACGCCCTTCAGCGGATCCTCAAGAGCTTCTGGTTCTTCAATCAAATCCTTTGGTGCAGTGGTCACGCTCTTACCAGTGGCCAGGGCCAGCAATTCCTTCTGGGCATCCTCAGCAACATTGAACACGGTAAGCGTAGATCCCAGGCTGTTTCTGCTGGCACCGGTGAGTTTGTCGCGGTCGACCTCCTGCGCAAACCACTCAACCGGCCTGGTCAAAGACATACCCTCCTCTGCCAGGTCGGGACGATGCTGGCACGCACCAGTGAAGCGGCCCACCAAGTAGGTCCGGTTCGCAGGAGAATAGGTAACGACCGTATCGCCGATGTTGATTTCGTTAACGAAACGGAACACCTGGGAAGCACCCGATACGGCACTTGCATCCTTGATCCCTGGCTGTAGATCTTTATAGGCTTGGATCAACGCCTTTCGGGTAACGCCAGGCTTGGCCTCAAGCGCCAGTTGAGTCCACCCAATGGCTGCGAGATTGCGATCTCTGAAATCGTCATAGAGACGGCCGCCGTCACCTCGAATCATCCACATCGTGGGCATGTTGATACTCATTCTTTCCATGGAGTTGAGGCGAAACTGTAGCAATGGTGATTCTTTGTGTGAATGAAAAAAGCACGACACGTAGCTCTGCTTACCTGCAGGCAAAAATCAGGTTTCACAAGGCCGCGATCAGCTCGACGGCGAAGCAACATACTTGTCCACAAGTTGGTACTGCTGCCCTACAGTCGATCACGCGCGACGGTCGAAAAAAGTCTCTGCGCCTACCTGAATAGCCCCAGCATCAGTCAACGCCGTATTGCAGCCAACATTGCTCACCGACCTGACCGTAAGTTCGTCACTGAATCGCTCCGGTGGGCTAGGCATTTAACTGTGGGGACATCACTTCAGACACACGCCAACTTCAGCCGAGCTCCGTGCTCCCCTAAGCACGTCCTAGGAAGTTTCCCGCAACACGCGTCGACTTCCATGAACTGTTTCAAGCATCACCGACACGATAGGCTCCTGGCTTCGCTTTCACCCGGCCATCAAATGCCTGGAGCCCCGTCATGAAGAAAGACAGCCAGACCCCGCCATCCCCAGCACCCGATTCGGAACCCCACGAATCCCGCCCGCAGCCCAGCGAACGTGCGCGCAAGCGCCGGCAAGCGCCACCCTTCAAGGAGCTCTTCAGCGTCCGCACCGATGTGGACACGCTGACCCTGCTCACGCACGCCACCCAAACCCTGGCCGCGCTCAACTCCGTGACGGCGAATTTCGCCGACGGTTTCGAGGGGGCGCAGCGCAGTCGGATGCTGGCGATTCAGCAGTTGGCGACCATGACGGAGATGCTGGTGTGTCGGGCGCTGGAAACTGTCGATCCGCAGCAGGTCGTCGTGCCACCGCCGGCGCCCGTTGTCCACTGAGGCGGCAGGCTTGGCGCCGAGGGTGCAAGTCATTCATCGACATGAACTTTTCTTCACCCCCCGTTAATCGACGGCCGTGTACATTGCCCTCGCTCATTCAAGAAACTACGGTTCGCCCGCGCTCTCCCGCGGGCTTTTTTTTGCCTGGGGTTTGGCCTTGAGGCGGTAGGCCAGCGTGTCTTGCACGCCGTGCTGCGGCGAGTTGCGGGCGGCGGGGTGCACGCGGATCAGCTCGAATCCGACGGATTCCGCCAGGCGTTGGCTGCGGGTGTTGGCCGAAGACGCGCTCAGATAGAAGGCAGCGTCAGGAAAACCACAAAGCAATCGGCTCAATGCAGCACGCATGTAGCCCTTGCCCGAATGCTCGGTGTTGGCCCAGTACCCCACGACGTAACGATTGCGTCGCCGAGGCTTCAGGCCGATGCAGCCCAGGACGGTCTGGCCGTCGTCGGCGACGATGAACCAGCGGCGCTCGCCGGCCTCGCTGCTGAAGTCGTCACGGGACATGAGCAGAAACTCAAGCGCCTGTTCCTCGGTGGTGTGGGGACGGGCCCAGGGCAGGAATTCGGCGTGGGCGACGTGGCTGGTGTTGAGCGCGTGGGCAAGCGCGGTGCACAGCGTCGGGTCGGGGGGCAGCAGGCGCAATGATTGCTGGCCGGTGGTGAACGCAAACTCCATTTCCTTTTCCTTGATCGGATTCCATGTGGTTCGACGATATACGAAGCCGCCTCGTGAATCTTCAGACCCTGCGCAAACTCAAGCGAGCGGTTTGTGTTTTCGTCCCTATCGGTCAATTCTTCCAGTAAGTCCCGCCAACGGAGCGCCCGATGCCGCTGTTCACCTTGCCCTGCCAACGCCTGACGCTCGCCGTGCTCGATCCGGAGCAGGCGGGTCTGGAACACGATTTCTACCAACGCAACCAGCGTCACCTGGCCCCGTGGTCGCCGATCCGCACCGACGACTACTTCTCCACCGAACAGATCCGCCGGCGCCTTGAGGTGCAGGGCAGCGCTTTCGAGGCCGGGCTGGCGGTGCATTTGGCGCTGCTGACGCCGGACGGCGGGCAGATGATCGGCGCGTGCAATTTCAGCGGGATCATCCGCGGCGCGTTCCAGGCCTGCTTCCTGGGCTATCACATCGATGAGGCCCATCAGGGCCAGGGTTTGATGCATGAAGCGCTGGAGGCCGGCATCGCCTACATGTTCGAAAGCCAGAACCTGCACCGGATCATGGCCAACTACATTCCCGGCAACGAGCGCAGTGCGCGGTTGCTGGAGCGCCTGGGGTTCGAGCGTGAGGGTTACGCCAAGGCGTACCTGAACATCGCCGGGCGCTGGCAGGACCATGTGCTGACGGCGCGGGTGAACGAGCGGTTCGAGGCAGAGGAGCAGCGTTGGTCGCGACGTCTTTCCTGACGTTCACAATTTGTTAAGCATTGGCCGGGTAAGCTCGGGTTTCCTGCTCACTCCGGTTGCCTGAATCCATGTCGCGTGCCGCCTCGTCCCTGTTCCTGCTTGCCGCCCTGCTGTTCTTCTTCGCGTTGGGCAACCATCAACTGCAAGGCTCCACCGAGGCCCGGGTCGCCGGGATCGCCATGGAGATGCACCTGGACAACGACTGGGTGACGCCGCGCCTGTTCGGCGAGCCGTTCCTGGAGAAACCGCCCCTGAGCCTGTGGCTGGACGCCGGCGCCCTGCGCGTGTTCGGCGTGTCGCCGTGGGCGGTGCGGCTGGCGTCGGCGTTTGCCGGGCTGTTCAGCGTGATGGTGCTGTACACGATGCTGCGCCGCCTCGGACGGCCACGGGCCATCGCTTGGACGGCGGGGATTCTGCTGGCGACCATGGCCAGCTACTGGAGCAACGTGCGTGGCGTCGGCGAAGACGCGTTGCTGGCGCTCGGCGTGACCACCGCGCTGCTGGCGTTTTTCCAGGGCCTGCGTTCGCCGACGGTGGGTAACGGCCTGCTGTTCGCCGCCGGGATCGCCGTCGCTACCCTGAGCAAAGGCGTGCTGGGCCTGGCCATGCCGGGGGTGGTGATCTTCGCGTACCTTTTGGCGGACAACCTGATGGACCGGCGCCTGAAGCTCGGCGCCTGGCTGCGTCCGGGCCTGCTGACGGCGTTGGGGCTGGTGCCGCTGCTGATCTGGCTGGCGGTGCTGTACCAGCGCGGCGGCGCGCAGGCCGTGGGCGAAGTGCTGCTGACCAACAGCGTCGGGCGCTTCAGCGGCTCCTTCGTGGAGGCCGGCCACTACGAACCGTTCTACTACTACCTGGCCAAACTGCCGGAAGCGTTCCTGCCGTGGAACATTCTGGTGTACCTGGGGCTGTGGCACTTTCGCAAAAGCCTGCGGGCCAACCGTTACCTGCTGTTTTTCAGCCTGTGGATCATTGCCCAGTTCATCATGCTGACCCTGGCCTCCAGCAAACGCACGGTGTACCTGATGTCGATGACCCCGGCCGCCGCTGTGATCGCAGCGGAGTACGCGGCGGTGCTGTTCGAACGGCTGAAGGGCCGCGAACACGGCTTCACCGGCTGGCTCGCTCGGCACCGCCGGGCCTTGGCATCCGGCCTGCTGGCGCTGGTGATCGCCAGTTACCTGGGCGCAGCGCAGTGGGCGATGCCCCGGGCCGACCGTCAGTTGTCGTTCCTGCCGCTGACCGAGCAGATCCAGTCGATGCAGGCCAACGGCCAACAGGTGGCGCTGTTCCAGGCCAACGAGCGGCTGGGTGGCGCCAGCGTGTTCTACACCCAGAGCATCCTCAAGGGCCTGGACACCCCCGCCCAACTGGACGCCTACCTGCGCGCCTCGCCGGCCCACGTGGCGGTGATGTCCGGCGACGGCGAGCCCGCCGCGCCGCTCAAAGTGCTCAAGACCATGATGGTCGGGCGCCAGGCCTACTATTTCGTCGGCTACTGAGGGATTCACGCCCATGAAAAAACCGCCAGTGACGGCGGTTTTTTCATGCACGACGCAGAAGGGTCAGGCAGTGCCGGCCTGGGCGGCGAACACCGGCCGCCGGCGCTCTTGCAGCACCGGCAACGCCAGCCGGGCCTGGCCGTAGAACGCCAGCGCCGTCAGCAGGCAGGTCAGCCAGACGAAGATCCCGGCCCAGAACGTGTGGGACATGTAGTGCCAGCCCTGCAGCACCCGCGTGGTGCCGTAGATCAGGCCGAGCAGCAGCGATCCGTACAGCACGGCGCTGGAGAAACGCCACTGGTGACGGCGCGCGACAAAGTACAGCGCCAGCATGGTGAACCCGCCCGACGCGTGGCCGCCCGGCCAGCAGCGGCCGTCGCCGGCCTCGCGGAACAGCTGGAAATTGCTGAACCAGTCGACGTGCGCCATCTTGCCGCCGTACAGCGTGGTTTCGATCGGGCAATACACGCTGGTGTGGGCCTTGAGGAAATGGATCACGCCGGTGCACAGCGCGAACGCCACGACGACGAACAGCCAGTCGCGCCGATGCTCAGCGGCGAAGCGCAGAACCGGCGCCACCTGGCTGCGCTCCAGGAACGCACCCAGGCGCGGGCGCCGGTCGGTGCCCAACAATGGCCAGACGAACGACAGCATCAACGCGATCAACGCCCCTTCGGCCGTCCAGTTCGGAATGATTCGCGCCCATTTGTGGGTGAACTGTTCGAACAGGTGGTTCTGCTCGATGGGGAACAACTGGCTCACCGGGTCGAACAGCAGGTTGCTGAAGGCGACATCGAGGTGGGTCATGTCGAACACCGCAAACACCAGCGCCGCGCAGGCCAGGGGAATGCCGAAGTTGAACAGGTAGTAGCGGCTGGGCGTCATGGAGTGTCCTGAGGTGAGGGAGGCAGTCATTGGGCAGTCACCGAGCGCCAGTCCGAGGCTTCGATGAGGCCGAGCATTTTCGGCGCCGATGGGTTGGCGGCGGAGATGAACAGGGAGGCGCCGTAGCCGGGCGTCGAGGCGGAGACCTTCAGATCCTTTTCCAGCTGCGCCATGCATTCGCTGTGGGTCACCAGGATCAGGTTGCGCCCCGGCACCTTGTGCGCGAGGGCGTCCTGCAGCATCCGGCCCTTGCAGTTGATCAGCCAGTCCTCGCCGGTCGCCGCCCGGTTGAACATGTAGCCGGCGGTCTGCACGGTGCGCAGCATCGGGCTGTTGTAGATGTCGGCATGGGCCAGGCCCAGGCGCTCGAACTGCGCGCCGACGCCCACGGCAACGCTGCGCGAGCGGTCGGTGATGCCATCGTTGCCGATCAGGCAAGGCGCCTTGGAGTGGTCGCAGCGCTCGACATGGCGCACCAGCACGATCATGTCGCCCTTGGCCCACCCCGCCGCCAGCGCCTTTGCGCCGGCCACGTTGCCGTGGGCCAGGTCCGGCACCGCCGCAGGCGCCAGCAGCCACAGGGTCAAGGGAACCGCCAGCAGCGTGGCCGCCAGGATCACCCAGGCATTGCGGTAGCGGGCCAGGCCGCCCAGCGACAGCGAGCGTTTGACCCCGAACAGACTCAGTCTCAATTCCACAGCAGGCCGCCTCACCGGCATACAGCACGCGACATTCAAAGCGGCGAGGTTAAGGACAGCGGCGTGGGCGACCGGTGAAACGCGTGTGAAAAAAACCTTGGGAGGACGTGCGGACGCGCCGGAAAGCTTTGTTACAGATTCCGTCCGACAAAATCCTTTCAGCTCTCGGGATTGCGGCCGATACAGTCCTGCTAACACCCTTGCTGGCTCAAAAGAACAACAATCTTCCAGCCCAACCGACGATCAAGCAGCACAACGTTTCTGGAGGAATTGTGATGAATAGCTGGTTCGGCAACATCAGCGTGAACCTCAAACTGGGGCTGGGCTTCGGCCTTGTCCTGGCACTGACCTGCATCCTGGCGCTGACCGGCTGGACCAGCCTGGGCGGCCTGATTGACCGCAGCAACTGGATGAGCGACATCACCCAGCTCAACGCCGGCCTGACCAAGCTGCGCGTGGTGCGCCTGCAATACATGCTGACCAACGGCGACGAGACCGCCGCGCAGAACGTGCAGACCACCCTCGACGGCTTCGCCGCTCAGCAGCAGGCGTTGATCAGCAAGTTCAAAAGCCCGGAAAACGTCAAACTGCTCAAGGAGCAGGCGCAGACCATCGCCGAGTACCAGACGTCGCTGAACAAGATGCGCAACGCCTACCGTACCGGCAACAGCGCACGCGACACCATGTCCGCCAACGCCGAGACCGCCTACACCCAGCTTGAGACCATCAGCGACTTCGTCCGCCAACTGCCGATGAGCGAGCAGCGCTTCGAGCAGTTCCAGGCCATCACCGAAGCCAAGGAAGCTTTCATCCTGGCGCGCTACGAAGTGCGCGGCTACACCGCCACCACCAACGCCGACACCGAACAGAAAGCCGTCGCCCAGCTGAATGTCGCGATCGCCAGCCTCAAGCAACTGAACGCGCACTTCGCCAGCTCCCACCAGAGCGCCCTGCGCCAGCTGGAAGACGCGCTGGTCAGCTACCGCAGCGCCTTGCAGGCCTACAAGGCCGCCAACACCGACGCCGTGCAGGCGCGCAAGGAAATGACCGACCAGGGCGCCACCATCGTGACCCTGAGCGAGCAGCTGTACCAGATCCAGCTTGACCGCCGCGACGTGGAAAGCGCCCAGGCCCGCACCCTGCAACTGATCAGCACCCTGCTGGCGCTGCTGGTGGGCGTGATCGCCGCCGTGATCATCACCCGTCAGATCACCCGTCCGCTGCAGGAAACCCTGACCGTGGTCGAGCGCATCGCCAGCGGCGACCTGACCCAGAACGTCAAGGTCACCCGCCGCGACGAACTCGGCGTGCTGCAGCAAGGCATCGCCCGCATGGGCGTGACCCTGCGCGACCTGATCAGCGGCATCCGCGACGGCGTCACCCAGATCGCCAGCGCCGCCGAAGAGCTGTCGGCCGTCACCGAGCAGACCAGCGCCGGGGTCAACAGCCAGAAGGTCGAGACCGATCAGGTCGCCACCGCCATGCATGAAATGACCGCCACCGTGCAGGAAGTCGCGCGCAACGCCGAAGAGGCCTCCCAGGCCGCTGCGGCCGCCGACGGCGAAGCCCGCGACGGCGACAAGGTGGTCAACGAAGCCATCGCCCAGATCGAGCGTCTGGCCAGCGAAGTGGTGCGCTCCACCGAAGCCATGACCGTGCTGCAGCAGGAAAGCGACAAGATCGGCAGCGTCATGGACGTGATCAAGGCCGTGGCCGAACAGACCAACCTGCTGGCCCTCAACGCCGCCATCGAAGCGGCCCGAGCCGGTGAGGCGGGCCGTGGCTTCGCCGTGGTCGCCGACGAAGTCCGCGGCCTGGCCCAGCGCACGCAGAAGTCCACCGAGGAAATCGAAGGCCTGGTGGCGGGCCTGCAGAACGGCACCCAGCAAGTGGCCGCCGTGATGAACAACAGCCGCGCCCTGACCGACAGTAGCGTGGCCCTGACCCGCAAGGCCGGCGACTCCCTGGAGAACATCACCCGCACGGTGTCGAACATCCAGTCGATGAACCAGCAGATCGCCGCCGCCGCCGAGCAGCAGAGCGCCGTGGCCGAAGAGATCAGCCGCAGCATCATCAACGTGCGCGACGTGTCCGAACAGACCGCCGCCGCGAGCGACGAGACCGCCGCGTCCAGCGTCGAACTGGCCCGCCTGGGCGGTCAGCTGCAGCAGATGGTGAGTCACTTCCGCGTCTGACACCCGTCAGCGGGCAAGCCTGCTCCCGCAGGGACGCAACGAACCTGCGGGAGCAACTGTCTTGATCTTTTCCTGGGGCGCCTTCTCTGGCGCCATCGCCAGCAGGCTGGCTCCCACAGAGGATTGGGGTGGATGCAGAATCTGCGCCCACCGCAAAGCCATGTGGGAACGGCGATGCGACTTGCCCGCGAAAGCGGTCAGAAGGGTTGCCGAAAACGTTCGGCCGTTACCGCAGACGCTCTGCTACGCCAGCGAACGCCTCAAACACAAATCGCATTGGTGAACACCAACCGGTTCCCGAACGGATCGGTCACGGTCATGTCCTGGCTGCCCCACGGCATGGCCTGGATGTCCGGGCGGGCGAATTTGTAGGCCTTGGCGATCAGTTGCTGCTGAAACGCCTCCAGTTCGTCGGTCTCGATGCGCAGGGCCGAGCCCGGCGTGGCGTCGCCGTGGTGTTCGGACAGGTGCAGCACGCAATCACCCCGGGAGATTTGCAGGTACAGCGGGAAGCCTTCTTCGAAGCGGTGCTGCCAATCGATCGTGAAGCCGAGGAAACCGACGTAGAACTCGATCGCCTTGGCCTCATCGAAAATCCGCAGGATCGGAGTGGTTTTGCCGAAGCTCATGGGTTGCTCCCTGACTGATTGGCCCCAATTGTAGACGGGCTGGATGTCAGCGCTTCGGCCTGCGCCCGGCATTCTTTAATTGCAATGTGCCACCACTGTGACGCACTGCTCGGAATCCTCAGCGAAATCCCTCCCGCAGGTCGCCCCGGCGCGCCAGAAACCGTCCTTCCCGGCACCCTGTAGCTTGCCCGTCGCGGTAGCTCAAAGCGCCGTTGACCCACACGCCGTCGATCCCCTGCGCCGGCCGTTGCGGGTCGTTGAAGTCCGCCACGTCGCGCACGGTGGCCGGGTCGAACAGCACCAGATCCGCCCAATGCCCTTCGCGGATTTCCCCGCGTTCCGCCAGGCCGAAGCGCTTGGCCGACAGCCCGGTCATCTTGTGCACGGCGGTGTGCAACGGAAACAGCCCGACATCGCGGCTGAAATGCCCCAGCACCCGAGGGAACGCGCCCCACAGGCGAGGATGCGGGAACGGGTCTTCCGGCAGGCCGTCGGAGCCGACCATCGTCAGCGGATGCGCGAGGATCCGCCGCACGTCGTTCTCGTCCATGCCGTAATACACCGCGCCCGCCGGTTGCAGGCGCCGCGCCGCCTCCAGCAGCGGCACCTGCCATTCGGCGGCGATGTCGGCCAGGTCGCGGCCGCCCATCTGCGGGTGGGGCGTGGACCAGGTGACGGTGATGCGGTGGGCGTCGGTGACCTGCTTGAGGTCCAGGGTCGAGGAACTGGCCGCGTACGGATAGCAGTCGCAGCCCACCGGATGGGTCTTTGCCGCCGCTTCCAGGGACGCCAACAATTGCGGACTGCGCCCCCAGTTGCCGACGCCGGCGCACTTGAGGTGGGAGACGATCACCGGCGATTGCGCGTGGCGTCCGATGCGGAACGCTTCGTCCATGGCCTCCAGCACCGGTTCGAATTCACTGCGCAGGTGGGTGGTGTACACCGCGCCGAAGGCGTTCAGTTCTTCGGTCAGTTGCATCACTTCCTCGGTGGACGCCGAGAACGCGCTCGCATAGGCCAGGCCTGTGGATAACCCCAAGGCCCCTGCTTCGAGGCTTTCGCGCAACTGCTCGCGCATGGCGGCGATCTCTTCGGCGCTGGCGGTGCGGAAAAGGTCATCGAGGTGATTGCTGCGCAGCGCCGTATGCCCGACCAGCGCCGCCACGTTCAGCGTCGTGTTCGCCGATTCGACCGCGGCGCGGTAATCGCGAAAGCGCGGATAGACGAACGCCGCCGCACTGCCCAGCAGGTTCATCGGATCCGGCGGATCGCCCCGCAGGCTGACCGGTGCGGCGCTGATCCCGCAGTTGCCGACGATCACCGTGGTCACGCCCTGGCTGAGCTTGGGCAGCATCTGCGGCTGGCGGATCACCACGGTGTCGTCGTGGGTGTGCACGTCGATGAACCCCGGCGCCAGCACCCGCCCGGCCGCGTCGATCTCTTCGCGGGCGCGGGCGTCCGGCAGGTCGCCGATGCGCTCGATGCGGCCGGCTCGGATCGCCACGTCGGCGGTGTAGCCGCGGGCATTGCTGCCGTCGATGACGTGGGCGTTGCGGATCAGTGTGTCGTAGCGCATGGGGTCTCCGGCATCAGGCCAGCGTCAGTCCCTTCCCTTGATCAGATGATGATCGAATCCCTGCTCGATCAGGTAGCGCCAGGCCACCTGGACATCTTCCGGGATTTCCTGCCCGACCTGAAAGCCCAGCGACGGATAAACCTTGATCCGGTGCACATCCCCGACCATTTCGTCGATCAGCCCCAGCACGCCGATCAAGTGACTGACCCCGTCGGGAAAGCCGAACGCCGGCGCATCCACCCACGCGTCGAGTTCCGGCCACTGCACGGGCAAGGTCAACGCCACGCGCCGGATCGAGTTGGGTTTGGTCAGGAACGTCGCCCGGCGCACGTCCGGAAACAGCGCCCTGGCGAAGGCGATGTTCTCGGCGAAATTGGTGGCGCGGCGCTCCAGGGTGAACCGCTCCGCCGGCACCCCCAGCATAAGGGCCCGTTGCGCAAAGACTTCGGCTTCGGGACGTTCCCACAAATGCTTCGTCCAGTTGCCGGTGTTGCCGGTGAACAGCAGGTGCGGGGCGACGCCGCGTTTGAGCAGCTCGCAGGCGTAGTCGCAGACCCGCAGGTCGTAGGAGCCGCAGACTACGATCAGCTCGCAGGACTCGTGCCCGCGCCCCGACCCGAGAAAGTCCCACAGGACGCTGGCGTGCTTGAGGGTCGGCGTCATGAGAGAACCGCCTCCCGGGCACTGAGGACCAGGCCGCCGTCGACGTAGCCATGGGCCGATTCCGCCGCCAGCGAGACCGGCAGCCGGGTGAAGTCGGCGTACGCGCACGCGGCGCCGTGCCCGGTCAGGGTCGGGTCGTCGCCGATGCCGATGCACAGCGCGCCGCTGCCGGTGGCCGACTGCACGCCGCTGACGGAGTCTTCGAAGACCAGGCATTCATCGCTTCGGCAACCCAGCCGCGCCGCCGCCAGGTGATAGGGATCGGGCGCGGGCTTGCCGTGGCGCACATCGTCACGGCAGATGATGGTGTCGAAGGCCGAGGCCAGGTCATGTTGCTGCAGGACGTGTTCGACCCGCGCCCGCCAACTGCTGGTCACCAGGGCCATGGGCACGCGCCCCCTGAGCCGGTCGATCAGTTCGGCGACGCCCGGCACCAGCGAGCACGCGGAACGTTCCTCGATGGCGTCGACTTCCTGCTTGATCGCCGCCCGCTTACGCTCGTCGAAGCGGCCGAACAGGGCCTGCAAGGTGTAGCCACCGGGGCGGCCGTGAATGTGCTCGTCGATGAACGCCTGGTCGACGGCGATTGCGTACTGGCGCGCCACGGTCGTCCAGGCGAGTTCGATGACCTCGCGGGACTGGATCAGCACGCCGTCCATGTCAAAGCAGACGGCTGTAAACGTTCTTGGTGTCATCCGTTGAACTTCGCATTTTCTGGTGGGCGATGAAGGCCAGCGCCGTGCCGGCCAGGGCGAACAGGGCCATGACGCGATAGGACCACTGCGGCAGCATCTCGTACAGGTAGCCGGCGAACGGCGTGGCCAGCCCCATGGGCAACGCGACAGCCAGCGAATAGTAGACGCCTTGGGTGAAGACCTGGATGTCCTGCGGCGCGTGATCGCGGATCAGGCGCATGATCGCCGAATGGTAGGCGGCGAAACTCAGGGCGTGCAGGCATTGCCCCAGCACGATCAGCGCCAGCGCGTCGCTGTCGGAGAAGAACGCCCAGCGCACGGCGGCGCAGACGCTGGAGACCATCACCACCGGCAGCGCCGGCCAGTGCGCCAGGACCTTGTTGGAGAACGCGAAGTAGGTGATTTCCGCCAGCACCGCCAACGCCCAGAACGCGCCGATCCAGCTCGCGGAATACCCCTTCACGCCCCAGCCGATCGAGGCGGTGGAAAAGTACAGGGTGTGGCTCAATTGAATGCAGCTGGCCGCCGCAATCGCGATCAGCAGCGGCTTGTGGGCGAACAGCGCTGTCCAGTCCGGACGCTTGGGGGGGCGCCCGGCCGGCGCCGGCGGCGTGCGCGGCACCCGATGCTTGAGCCACAGGCAGGCCACCCCGGTGAAGGCCATGCTCGCCGCGATCACCAGCGGCACCCAGGACTGGCCTTGGTGCGCGAACAGCAGGCCGCCGAGGGTCGACGTCAGGATGAACGCCGACGACCCCACCGCCCGCACCCAGCCGTAGTTCTGCAACGCCTGCTTGTCGCGCTTGAGCAGGTAGGACTCGGACAGCGGCAGCACCACCATCCACAGGCCGCCGAACAGGATGCTCAGGCACACGAATCCCCACAGGTGCGCCGGCATGAAATGGAACAGCAGCGTGCACAGCGCCGCCGAGAAACCGAGCGCGGCGGCCAGGCGCAGTTGGTCCACGCGCCAATCGGCCACGTAGGTGATCAGCACGCCGGTCACCACCTGCGGCCAGTACACCGCCGCGATCAGCAGGCCGATCTGGCTGGCGCTGAAGCCCAGCGAGTCCAGCCAAGTCGGCCAGAACGGATAGATGATCCCTTCCGCCGCAAAGAAACCGAAAAAGATCAGATACATTCGTCATCCATAGGACTTGCCTCCGGTCAGGGCTCCGGCGGAGCCCTGCTGTCGGTCTTGCGTCTATTCGAAACGGTGCTGGGTGAAAGGGTTCTTGCCCTTGCGCCAGACGATCAGCGATTCGCTCATCACCACCAGGTCCACCATCCCCTCCTTCAACGCATCCAGGGCATCCCGGGACGTGCAGACGATGGGTTCCTCATGGCGGTTGAACGAGGTATTGATCAACGCGGCCTGGCCGGTCTTTTCGTGCCAGGCGGTCAGCAGGCGATGCATGAACGGATCAGCCTGCGGACGGATGACCTGCGGCCGGGCGGTGCCGTCGATGTGCACCACCGCCGGGCTCGCCTCGCGAAACGTCGGGTGGCAATCGTAGGTCATGGTCATGGTGTCCGCCGCCACCTGGCTTTCCTCCCAGCCGACGTAGCAGGCCGCCGCCTGTTCGATGGCGGTGACCGGGCCGAACGGCATGAACTCGGTGCGGTGCATGCGTTTGTTCAGCCAGTCGTTCACCTCGGCATCCTGGGCGTGGTAGACAATGCTGCGGTTGCACAGCGAACGCGGGCCGAACTCCATCTTGCCCTTGAACATGCCCAGCACCTGGTTTTCCTGCAACGCCTCGGTGAGCACCTCGATGAGGTTCGACGGCGTGTGGTAGCCGAGCTCGGGGTAGTCGCGGTGGATCAGGTTGATGTTCTGCGACACGCTGCGCGAATCCGGCCCGAGCATCATCGACGGGGCCCAGAAGCGGGTGCCGTTCTCCAGGTACGCCGCGCCGACCGCCGCCGCCAGGGCCAGGCCGCCGTCGCCCATGCACGGCAGCACGTAGACGTCCGTCACGCCGGGGATCTCGCGCAGGCGCTGGTTGAGCTTCACGTTGCCGAACACGCCGCCGGCCAGGCACAGGGCGGCGCTGCCCCGTTGCGCCAGGTGATGGCTGACGGTCGCCACCAGCAGGTCTTCGGTGTGGCGCTGAGCGGCCGCCGCGATGTCCTCAGGGGTCTCATCGGCCAGCAGGGCCTGCAGGCTGTCGGCGTAGTGGTCGTAGGACGGCAGGAACAGGTCGCCGCACACCGCCTTGATGCGCCCGTCTTCGAACCGGATCATCTGCTGCATCACGCCCAGCAGCTTTTGCGGATCGCCGAATGCGGCAAGGCCAGTGATCTTGCCCTCGTGCCGGTTGGGCTTGTAACCCAGCAGGCGGGTGATGCGCCCGTAGAAATAGCCCAGGCTGTCGATGCTGGTCTCGCGCTGCAGCACGGTGGTTTCGTTGGGGCCGTACCAGCTCACGGTGAGGGACTGGAAGTCGCCGCGCCCGTCGCAGGTCAGGGTCAGCGCCTCGTCGAACGGCGAGCAGACATAGGCACCCAGGGCATGGCATTCATGGTGGTCAATGAAGTAGGCCTTGCCGGCCAGGCCGTTGTCCGCGATGAACCGGTCGAACTCGGCGCGCTTTTCCTTATCGTTGCGGATCTCGTCGGTGACGCGCTTGCGGAACTGTGCAAGGCCCTCGGGATTGTTCCGCGCCTCCTCGACGATGCGGTCGAAGTACAGCTCCATGTGCTTGTCGGCGTTGAAGCCGGCGTTCCATCCGTACGCCACATGGTCGAGATCCTCCAGCGAGACCCCGGCCTGGCTCAGCACGAATTCGATGGACTGGGCGGGCCAGACCTTGTGGTCCTTGATCCGGGTGAAGCGTTCTTCGCTGACCGCAGACAGAATCTGACCGTCGCGCACCAGGCAAGCGCCCGACAGATCGTTGTTGGTGATCCCTAGAATGAGCATGACTGTTCCCTGTTATTGCCGACTTCATGGATGAGCGCGCCCGTGCGCCAGGCATCTGTTGCCCGGGCCCATGGCGGATTCCGGCCGTCAGTGGCCGTGGGTCGTTAACAAGTGAGGCGGCGAAGCGGTTACGTTCGCCGGGACATGCCTTTAGGGGAGGGCATCATGAGTGCGCATGGTCATCGCCAATTCCTTTTGTAGAAAAAAACCCACGGGAGGTAACCCACTCACACGGCCTCATGCCTGACATCAAGTGGGTGCTGAACCGGCAGTATCGAATCTGCGTGTCCGGGAATCAGCCTAGCCGCAATTGTGCGGAGCGCCCGCAAAACGCGACCTAAAATTTAAATGCGGCCCGAAGTCTTTTGTTTCCAAAGGTTTGCGCGATTCAAGACACACAAAAACGTGTAGGAGCGAGCCTGCTCGCGATTGCGGTCTGTCATTCGACATTGGCATCGACTGACACTACGCCATCGCGAGCAGGCTCGCTCCCACAGGTTTTTCTGTGAGCAAAAGAATGCTCAGCCCTTGAAGTCCGCATTGGCGTAGGTCGCCAGCTTGCCCTGGATGAAATCCAGGAAGCACTGGATCCGCAGCGCCAGCTGCGAGTTGCGGTAGTACACGGCGTTGATCGGCTGCCGGTATCCGCTGTTGAATTGCGCCAGCACCACCTTGAGGCGCCCGGAGCGGATGTCGTCGATGGTCATGAAGTGCGAGAGGCAAGCGATGCCCTGCCCTTCCAACGCCAGGTGACGCACGGTCTCGCCGCTGGAGGCGCCGATGGCCGGGGTGACCGGCCAGCGGTCGCCGTGCACGTGGCGCAGCGGCCACTGGTTGAGGCCTTCGTTCTGGGTGAAGCCGAGCAAGACGTGCCGGCTCAGGTCGGCCACTTCGGCGGGGGTGCCGTGGGCGGCCAGGTATGCCGGGCTGGCGACGATCAGCAGCGGGCTGCAGCCGAGCGACCGGGCGTGCAGCGTCGAGTCGGCCAGGGTGCCGATGCGGATGGCGATGTCGGTGCTTTGCTCCAGCAGGTCGATGATCAGGTCGTTGCTGTTGAGCTCCAGCAGGATGTCCGGGTAGAGACGGCGGAACTCGTCGACGTACGGCACCACCGCGTGCAGCATGAACGGCGAGGCGGCATTGATCCGCAGCCGCCCGGACGGGGTCTGGTGGCGGGAAATGAGCCGCTCTTCCAGCTCGTCCATCTGGTCGAGGATGCGCTTGGCCTGCGCGAAGAAGTACTTGCCCTCTTCGGTCAGGTCCATACGCCGGGTGGTGCGGTTGATCAGCGTCGTTTCGAGCTTGGCCTCCAGCCGCGACAGGGTGCGGCTGACCGCCGACGGCGTCTGGCCGACCTGCTCGGCGGCGGCGGAGATCGAACCGCACTCGATCACACAGACGAAAATCTGCAACTCATCGGATCTGGCTTTCACGGGTGTCCTCGAATCGGCAGGCCTGCACCTCAGGCTCAGGCCTGCGATAGTAGCCGAGCCTCAAGCCTTGAGGCCAAACACCTCTTTCAGGTGCTGCTCGTAGCGCACCACGTCGGCCTCGATGTTCGGGCGCTTCATCACGTCCACGCACAGGAACGTCGGCAGGCCGGTCATGCCCAGGAACTGGTTGGCCTTGTGGAACGGGAAGTAGACGGCGTCCACGCCCTTGGCCTCGAAGAAGTCGGTCGGATCCTCGAAGGCCTGCTGCGGCGCGTTCCAGGTCAGCGACAGCATGTACTGCTTGCCGTGGATCAGGCCGCCGCTGCCGTACTTCTGCGAGGCGTCGGAACGGGTGCGGCCGTCGCTGGCGTAGAGGCTGCCGTGGCCGGCGGTGAACACTTCGTCGACGTACTTCTTCACCGTCCACGGCGCGCCCATCCACCAGCCCGGCATCTGATAGATGATCACGTCGGCCCAGAGGAACTTGGCCACCTCTTCGGCCACGTCGTAGCCCTCGTCGATGAAGGTGGTCTTGACGTCGAGACCGCCGCGATCGAGCACGGCGAGCGCCGCCTCGTGCAGGGTGGCGTTGTAGCGGCCGTCGGAGTGGGCGAATTTTTTGCCGCCGTTGAGCAACAGTACTTTTTTCATGGGTCAGCCTCGAATGGATTCCAATGCCCGGCGCACTCGCCGGATGGAGAAGGGAAGTGAAGGAATGGCGGCAGGTTAACGGTCCGCCCCGCGCGGAATAAGCAGCGGTTGCGCAAATGACATTTGACTGAAAATCACGAATCACCCAACGATTCGTGCCGCAGCATTGGCCGCCACTTCAACTTGAGGAACCGAACGATGAGCGAACGCCAAGGCTTCATCCTGCACGCCAAGACCCGCCCGGAAAAAGCCGAGGCCTTCGAGGCATTCTTCCGCGCCCACGTCGAGCCGAGCCGCGCCGAACCGGGCTGCATCGAGTACCACATGCTGCGCGACAAGCACGATCCGACCCTGTTCATCTTCTACGAGATCTGGGAATCCCAGGCGCACCTGGACGTGCACTCGAACCTGCCGCACATGCAGCAGTTCCTGGCGCAGCGCATGGAATACCTGGAGCGGGATTTCGACATCCGCCCGATCGAGATGCTCAGCGCCTCGTCGGCTAGCCGCTGACCAGCAGATGGGCGCCGAGCGCGCCCAGACCGATGAAGAACACCCGCTTGAACAAGGTGGCGCTGATCCGTCGGCGCAGCCATTGGCCGAACCCCATGCCGAGCATCGCCGGCACCAGCGCCAGCCAAGAGGCGCCGAATTCCGCACCGCCCAGGGCGCCGCGCCACAGCAGGCCGCCAGCCAAGGCCAGGGTCGACACGGTGAAGGACAGGCCCAGCGCCTGCACCAGCTCATCACGGCTCAAGCCCAACGCTTGCAGGTAAGGCACCGCCGGGATCACGAACACGCCGGTGGCCGAGGTGATGACCCCAGTCACGGCGCCGCACACCGGACCAAGCCAGGGCTCATACCGACGATTGACCCGCAAGGCCGGCAGCCACAACCCGTACAGCGCATACAGCAGCAACGCCGCGCCGAGCCCGCGCACGACCCAATGCCCGCCCGCCATGCCGAGCCACAGGGTGCCGACGCCGGTGCCGAGGAAAATCGACAGCAGCATCGGCCACAGGCGCTTCACAAGCCCAGGCAAGTGGCCGCCGAAGGCCAGTTGCCAGAGGTTGGTCAGGGTCGCCGGGACGATCAGCAGCGCCGCTGCCTGCGCCGGCGCCATAGCCAGACCCAGCAGCCCCATGGCGACCGTGGGCAGGCCGAGGCCGATCACGCCCTTGACCGAGCCGGCGAGGAAGAAAGTGGCGATGACCAGCAAAGACAGGACAATGCCGAGGTTCTGGTAGAAATCGAGGTAGGCGTTCATGGCGCCACTGTGCGCCTGGCCGGACGTTTTGGAAATCTGCCATATACTGAGGCAGCCTATTGCAAACCAAGAGGCTGAGAATAATGCTGAGGCCACTGGCCCCATCGCGGGCAAGCCCGCTCCCACAGGGGGATGCGGTAGACAGGACGACCTCACAGGCCCCATCGCCAGCAGGCCGGCTCCCACCGTTCCGGGGGACACCACAATCCCTGTGGGAGCCAGCCTGCTGGCGATAAGGCCAGTGCAAACGACACACTGCCCGAGACTCTCCGATGCACTTCGACTTCACCGACCTGCGCCTCTTCCTGCACACCCTCGACGCCGGCAACATCACCGCAGGCGCCGACCGCAGCCACCTGTCGCTGGCCGCCGCCAGCGCGCGGATCCGCGCCATGGAAGCGTCGCTGGGCACCGATCTGCTGCAGCGCGGCCGCCGTGGCGTCACCCCGACGCCGGCCGGCCAGGCCTTGGCGCACCACGCCCGGATCCTGCTGCAGCAGGCCGAACGCCTGCAGCAGGACCTGGCCGACTACGCCCATGGGGTCAAAGGCCGGATCCGCCTGCTGTGCAACACCACGGCCATCACCGAATACCTGCCCGAAGCCCTGGCGGATTTCCTGGGCCGCCACCCCAACCTCGACATCGACCTGCAGGAACTGCCCAGCGCGCGCATCACCCACGCCCTGCGCGAGGGGGCGGCGGACCTGGGGATCGTCTCGGATGCGGTGGACCGCGAAGGCTTGCAGATCCGCTTCTTCCGCGACGATCCGCTGGTGCTGATCCTGCCGCCGGGGCATGCCCTGGCCGAACGGCCTTCGCTCACCTTCGCCCAGACCCTGAGCCACGACTACGTGGCCCTGGGCGCCGCCAGCGCACTGGCGATCCACCTGGAAGAACAAGCGCTGCACATCGGCCAGCGCATGGCGATCCGGATGCGCGCCGAGGGTTTCGACGCCGTCATCCGCATGGTCGCCCACGGTGCCGGCCTTGCCATCGTGCCGCTGGCGGCGCTGGAGCGCTCCGCGCAAAAACCACGGATCGCCCACCGCACCCTGTCCGAGGACTGGGCCAACCGCCAGCTCCACCTCTGCGCCCGCGACTTCGCCCACCTGCCCGCCTACGCCCGCGCCCTGCTGGACGCGCTGACGCCGGGAACGCCTTGACTCTACCGTTAGGGGCAGACTCTATCCTGAGGGCTTCATTTCAGGAGTACACATGATGCGCAAACGAATGCTCGTGATTCTGGGGCATCCTTCCACCGACAGCTTTTGCGGCGCCCTGACCGAAACCTACGTCCAGGCCGCCAAGGAGGCCGGCCACGACGTGCGCCTGCTGCGCCTGGACACGCTGGACTTCGACCCGGTGCTGCACGAAGGCTACAACAAGCCCCAGCCCCTGGAGCCGGATCTGCTCCAGGCCCAGGCCGACATCACCTGGGCCGAGCACCTGACCTTCGTGTACCCGATCTGGTGGGGCGGGATCCCGGCGCTGTTCAAAGGCTTCCTCGACCGGATCCTGCTGTCCGGCTTCGCCTTCAAGTACCGCAAAGGCAAGGCCTTCCCGGACAAGCTGCTGAAGGGCCGCACCGCGCACCTGTTGGTGACCATGGACACGCCGCCCTGGTACTACAAGTGGATCTACCGCATGCCGGGCCTGCACCAGATGCGCAAGACCACCCTGGAGTTCTGCGGCATCAAACCGATCAAGACCCTGACGTTCGGCCCGATCCTCGGCTCGAAGCCGGAACAGCGCGACATCTGGCTGGAGCAGGCGCGCGTGACCGCCGCCGCCAGCTGAGGCATTTCCCTTCATTGCGCTGACGGCGCACCGCCGTCAGCGCTTCTGCGGTCCCTTGCGGTTCTTTGCGGCAAGGGGCCGTCGGTCGGCTGCGCGCGTCATAAGCACGCAGCCGCAACCTCTCCATGTTATCCACGGTATGATCGCCCCCGGTCAGGCATGAGGCCTGGTCGCGCATCAGCCCTGTTTGATCATCGAGACGGACCTTTATGTATATCGGCAAAGCCGCCCAGCTGTCGGGCACCACAGTCAAAAGCATTCGCCACTACGAAGAGATCGGCCTGTTGCCGGAGCCCAGGCGTGAGGGCAAATACCGGATCTACAGCCAGGAGAGCGTCGAGGTGCTGACGTTCATCAAGTGCGCCCAGCAATTGGGCTTCAAGCTCAAGGAACTTCAGGTGATCCTCAACAGCTACCGCGGCGACGTGTTCCCCTGGGACATGGCGCAGCAGGCGATCGCCGAAAAAAAAGCCGATCTGGTGGCCCGGATCGGCGAATTGCGGCAGTTGCACGATGGCCTGGAAGCCTTTGAGAACAACCTCAGCGATGCGCGCCAAGAGTGTCAGTTCGAGCGCATCGCCCGCCAAGGCGAAAAAAACTCCGGCAACACACTGAACTGAATGTCCTGCTGCACCGGGTGACCGCTCCCGCAGGCCGTACCAGGGCCGGTGGAAGCGGTTTTCGCCGAATCAGTTCATGGCCGGTTCCCCACCGGCAGAGTGTGTGTCGGCCACCTGCGCCAGCGGAACGACCGCCCCGAAGAACCACGGCGACACCAGCGTCACCAGCACGATGGTCATGACCCCGCTGGAGAACAGCGCCATGGCCACCAGCGCCCCCAGGTCGACGATCGGCTTGAAGTCGGAGAACAGCAGGGCCATGAAGCCGACGGAGAAGATCACCACGTTGATCACCGTCGAACGGCCGACGCTGTGCATCGCCTGCAGAATCGCCGCATCGACTTCGACGCCCTCCTGCACCAGCAGCTTGATCCGCGACAGCAGGTGCACCGCGTAGTCGACCACGCCGACCACCAGGAACGTCACCAGCGTCGTGCCGATGTTCAGCTCGATGTGGAACAGGAACATGAAGCCGTAGACCGTCACCGACGTGGTCAGCAGCGTGAGCATGCCGAGCAGGCCCAGACGCACGGACTTGAGCCAGTACATCATCATCAGCGTGACCACCACCAGCGCCAGGGAAAAGCTCAGCACCTGCCCCTGGGTGATCTCCTGCAGCACGCCGGTCCAGATCAGCGGCGTGCCGGCGTGGGTCACTTCCAGGTTGGCCGGCTTGTTCACCAGCAGCCAGGCGTCGAGGCGGTCCAGCATGCCCTGGTAGTCGCTGGCCACGGACGAGGTCATGGTGTACAGGGTCAACGCCTTGGAGAAGTCGGCGTTGAGTACGTTGTTCAGGTCCGAGCCACCGCCGTTCTCGAACAGCATCACGTGCTGCTCGATCAGTGAGTTGCCCGTCACCTCGAACTGCTCGACCTGCCCGTCGTCGTTGACCGAGGACACCTTCTCGACCGCCTCCGGCACCCGCAGGTACGCGGGGTCCATGTCGTTGAGCACCAGGTTCATGCGCTTGACGTAGGTGGCCAGCGAATAGCCGTAGCTCACGTTCGGCTGCTGCTTGATGAAGCGGTCGAGCCGGTCGATGAACTGCACCGTCTCGGTGGTCAGCACGCCACGGGGCTCCTTGCTGTCGATGGCGATCCAGCCCGGCGCGGTGCCCGCCACCTTGGCGTGGTTGATGAACTGGTCGGAGATGCGGATGTGGCTGTCCGGCTTGAAGTAGGCGATGCCGGAGTCTTCGATGTCGACGCGGAACGTGAACACCGTCGCCAGCGCCAGCAACGGCACGAGCACCACCAGGATCGGTTTGCGGAAGCGGATCATCCACGCGCAGAACGCCACCAGATAGCGCGAGATGACCGATTCCTTGTGCACCGCCACCTTGGCCTGCGCCGTCGGATCCTTGCCCCAGATCGAGATCCAGGCCGGAATCAGCAGCAGCGAAATGATCAGCGCCGCCGTCAGGCCGATGGACATGAACACCCCGAAGTTGCGGATGCTGACGATGTTGTTGGTGGTGGAGATCAGGAACGTGGCGATGGTCGTCACGGTCGTCAGCACCACCGGCACCACCATCAGCCGCTGCGTGCGGCGGTTGGCCTCGCGGTTGCTCTTGCCCGCGTTCTTCTGCTCGTAGTACTCGGCCATGACGTGGATCGCGTCCGAGCAGCAGATGGTGAACAGGAACACCGGCAACACGCTGGTGAGCAGGTCGAACGGCACCCGCCACAGGGCCATCAGCCCCAGCGTCCAGATGGTGCAGAACAGGATGTTGAACAGCGGCAGCAGCACGCCCAGCGGTTTGCGGAAGAAGAAGATCAGCAGCAGCGTGATCAGCAGGAACACGATCGGGAACAGCACCGCCAGGTCGTGGTCGATGATTTCCTGCTGGGCCGCGATGAAGATCGGCATCCCGGCGATGAAGATCTCGTCCTTGTACGCCGGGTGCTCGGCCTGGTACTGCGCGACCAGGCCGCGCACGATCTGGTAGGCGCGCAGCTGGGCCTGGGCGTCGTCCTGCTTGGTGCCGAGCTCGGCCACCAGCATCGCGACTTTCTTGTCCTTGGACACCACCCCGTCGACCATCAGCTCGTTGCCCATGATCTGCGATTCGACCAGCGCCGGATCCATGTCATAGGCGTTGAGCGTCTTGTGGATCAGCAGCTCGCCGCCGTCGGTCAGGACGATGTTCTCCAGATCGCCCATGGACGCCATTTCGCGGATCGGGTTGATCCGCTCGGCCAGGAAGGTCAGGAACAGCTGGTCGTGGGGATCCCAGCCCTCGCTCTGGGCATGGTCGCGAAGGGCCTTGGCCTGGGCGTAGTCGTTCTGGGAAAAGCCGTCCTCCAGAATGTCCCGGGTCAGCAGTTGCGCGCGGCTGTCGTCGGGATGGCCGGCGACGATCTGCGCCAGCTGTTCCTTGTCGGCGTCGTTGGCCAGGATCATCTTGCGCACCGACTGCGACAGCGAGAACAGCGCGTTGAGGGTGTCCTTGTTGAACACCGTCTGCGGGTTGTTCAGCGCCACCATCACCGAGTCGAACGTGCCGGTGAACTCACCTTGCAGGTCGATGATGGTCTTGCGCGCCGGGTGGGTGTCCTTGAGCAAGTAAGGGTTGGTGTCGGACACCAGCGCACCCAGCGAATAGGTGAAATACGCGGTGATCGCCACCAGCAGGAAAACGATCGCCCGCGCATGGCGCTCGACGAAGTTCAGGTATCTTTCCATGATCATGCGTTCCAGGGTCTTCGGGGCGGCGCCCGGTTAGCGGGCGGACACGGCGAACTCGGGCAGGTCGCCGGTCTTCAGGCCGCGCTTGATGGCGGTCTGGGTGAACAGGCGGTCTTCCAGCGGCACGTTGTACTGCAGCTGGTTGAAGCGCATTTCCGAACGGGTGCCGTCGATGAAGTGCTCGGTCTCGCTCAGCACGATGCTGTCGATCGAATCGATGGTCTCGACCTTCTGGGTGCGCATCTGCTTGATCAGCACGCCCTTGATGTCGAAGAAGTCCTGGCGCATGACCAGGAAGTTGCCCTTGTCGATCCACACCTTGAGCTTGTTGTAGCCGGTCTTGGCCAGCACCTCCGGGGAGGCCGGTTCGCGTTCGATCACGTAGCAGTCGCGGCCCTTGACCTGCTCTTCGCCGACCAGCACCTGCGAGTAGTCCTTGACCCGGATCTTGTCGAGGTCGGCATAGGAGTACTCGCTGCCCATGAACGAGCCGCGCTTGTCGGTGGTGGAGATGCGCCGGGTCTGGCGGCTGACCGGCAGGTACATCCACTGGCTGTCCTCCAGGCCCAGGGGTTCGTGGGGGTTCTCGATGTGGAACGCCACGTCGCGCACGTCGGTGGGCGCGGAGAAGTACATGCTGAATTTGTCGCTGTCCGGGTAATCCTTCTGCAGGTAGGTGAACTCCCGCACCCGGGTGTTGCCCTTCTTGTCGTGCAGGATCAGCGAGACCTGGGACATGAAGCTGGTGCCGTCGTTGCGGTCGCGCACCTTCTGGATGATGTCGTCGGCGTTCTGGCCGGCGGCGTTCGCGCAGGCGGCACCGAGGATCAGCGCGGCGGCGGTCATGGTTTTCAGTAACGGCAACATGTGAGCTTCCCTTTTCGTTGTTTGAGTCGTTTCAGGCCTGTACGCCGGGGCACGCAGGCGTCATGGGGTCAAAACAGATAACCGGCGGACAGCCGCACCTGATCGCGGTCGCTGTACTCGCCGAACGAGCGGTCCGGCTTGCCGAAGAACACGTCGACTTCCAGCCCGAGCTTGATCCAGTCCACCGGCTTGTAGGTGAAGATGCCCTGCAGCAGCGCATCGTCGTGGAACGGTGGCGACGCGGCGACCACCAGCCGGCTCTTGAGGCGGTCCTGCCAGTGGGTGCCTTCGGCCGACAGGGTGAACAGGTGGTCGAGCTTGTCCTGCACCATGCCGGCCTGCCAGTCGACCAATTGCTGACGCTGCCACTGCGCGGAGATCAGCCAGTCGCGCAACAGGTAGTCGACGCCCAGCAGCGACTTGACCATCGGCGTGCTGTCGGCGCCGTAGCCGCGGGTCGGGTTGGTGACCCGCCAGCGGTCGAACCAGGCGATTTCGCTGCGCACCACGATGCTGTGGCCGGCATCGATCGCCAGCCCCGCACCGCCCATGGTGTAGCGCGGGAACCGCCGTTCCAGACGCGTGCGGCCGTCCTCGGCCAGGCCTTCGACGGCGTACACCGGATCTTGCTGGCGGGCGTTGAGGGCGACGAAACTGGTGTCCACCGCACCGATCCGGCCGTTGGCGCTCAGGCCGTAGGAAAAGCCTTGGTCACCGTCATAGCCGGGCTTGGAGTCGACCAGGAAATACTGCGGGTCCGGCACGGCGAACAGCGGCGCGTCGAACTCGCTGCCGGCCACCGGCGGCCGGTTCTTTTCGAAACCGGTGATCCACAGCGCCTCCAGTTCCCACTCGCCCACCGGCTGGGCGAAACGCACCATCGGCACAGCGATGCGGCTGTCCTCCAGCAGCGGCGTCAGGCCGTCGCGGTAGTCCAGCGGGTTGATCTGGTCGAGCACCCGCAGTTCATCGGCACGGCCCCAGACCACCTGCTGCCAGCCGACGGTCACCTCGCCGTCGCCCAACGAATGGCCGACGTACAGGTGCCGCCAGTCGGCGTCGAAGCGGTACTTGTCCCGCGCCCGCTCGCCGTAGGGGTTGCTGCCGTCGTAGCGGGCGTCATAGCGCACGCGGCCCTTGGCCTTGTAGTAGCCGCCGTCCCAGTTGTCCTCCAGGTTGGCCTTGAAATACACGGCCTTCTGGGTGACCCGGTCATCGCCGTGCAACCGCACGGCGGTCGCCACGCCGACCTCGGCGTCGGCGTAGTCCGGCTGCAGATCCTGCGCCGTGAGGCCGGCCAGCGCCGGCCCCGCGTTCAGGCAGGCCACGGCGGCCCAGGCGGCCCGGCTGATGTGAAGTCTGGGCATCGCTACATTCCCAACCCGACGCCGCCGTCGATCACCAGGCTCTGGGCCGTCACGCCCCCCGCCTGCGGGCTCGCCAGGTAGCTCACCATGGCCGCCACCTCTTCGCTCTCGATGAAACGGCGCATCGGCAGTTTCTTCTTCGCGTTGCGCAGGATCTGCTCCTGGGTCAGCCCGGCCATCGCCGCCTGCGTCGCCAGCTCGCCCTGCAGCATCGGCGTGTCGATCCACGCCGGCAGGATCGCGTTGACCGTGATCCGGCGCGACGCCAGATCCAGCGCCAGCGCCTTGGTCATGCCGACGATGCCGTGCTTGGAGGCACAGTACGCGGTGTTGCGCACCTTGCCGGCGCGGCCGAGGATCGACGACATGTTGATGATCCGGCCGCCGTCGGGCATCAGCGGCAGGCACAACGACGTGACGTAGAACGTGCCGTTGAGGTTGACCGAAATCACCCGGTGCCAGTTGAGCAGGTCATCGGGTTCGTTCTCGTTGCAGATGCCCGCGCTGTTGACCAGCACATCGACCTGCGCGACCTGTTTGCCGAGGGCCTTGAACAGCGTTTCCATGGCCGGCAGGTCGGCGATGTCCGCCCGGTGGGTCTCGACCTGTGCCCGGATCCGCTGCGGCTGCGCATCGAGCCAGCCTTGCAACTGCGGCAGATCCAGATCCAGCAGGATCAGACGGTTGCCGGCGTCGGCGGCAAAGGCCTCGGCCACGGCACGGCCGATGCCCTTGGCGGCACCGGTGATCAGGATGGTGCGGTTCATGGCATCTTCAGCCCGCCGTTGACCGGCAGGACCTCCCCGGTCAAATAGAGGCCGCGCTCGGCGAGGTACAGCACCGCCTCGGCGATCTCCTCAGGTTCGGCGTAACGCTTGATCAGCAGCCGCGACTGGATTTCCTCCTCTTGGCTGCCGATCAGCGCGGTGCTCATTTCGGTCTTGACGATGCCCGGCGCCACCGCGTTCACCCGGATGTTGCGCGGCGACAGCTCCACCGCCAGGGCGCGGGTCAGCGCTTCGACCCCGCCCTTGGCGGCGGCGTAGTTGCTCTGGCCCTTGCCGGGCTTCTGCGCCGCCACCGAACCGATGTTGACGATGCAGCCGCCGCGCTGGCGCATCATGCCCGGCACCACCTGCTGACAGCACAGCAGGGTGCCGACGAGGTTGGTCTGGATCACCTCGACGATGTCCTTGACCGGCATTGTCGCCAGCAGGCCGTCGCGGGTGATGCCGGCGTTGTTCACCAACAGGTCGATGCGCTGGAAATGCGCCTCGACCCGCTCGAAGAAGACGCGGATGCTGTCGGCGCTGGCGACATCGCATTGCAGCGCCAGGCACTCCACGCCTTGGGCCTGGAGCTGCCCGCGCAGCTCCATCGCCGCCGTTTCGTCACGTACGTAACTGAACGCGACCTGATAACCCGCGCCGGCCAGGGCCAGGACGATCGCCCGGCCGATGCCGCGGCTGCCGCCGGTCACCACTGCTGTTTTGTTCGGCATGACCGTTCCTTAAAGCGAGTTGGCGGTTTTGAATTGGGCGAGGCTGAAACCGTGGGTCGCGGCCAGCGCACGGATCTGCTGCACCTGCTCGCGGCTGATGTCGCCGTAGGAGTAGTGCTGCTTCATTCCGGACAGGCCCATCAACACCGATTCGGCCATGCACGCATACAGCTGCCCCTGCTTGAGGTAGGCCCGCACGTTCGGCGCCAGCCCGTCGCCCATCGGCGTCTGCACGATCCCGCCGTGCATGTAGAGCACGTCGGCACGCTCGCTGGAGAGGTTCTGGTCCACGTTCAGCGGCACGGCGATGTCGCAGATCACGCTGCTTTCGGCGAAATGCCGGGCATCGAGGAACGGCTGCGGAGCGTTCGCCGCGCACAGCACGATGCGCGCTTGCTTGAGCACTTCCAGATCGTTGCTGACGGTGATGAACGCGTTCGCGCCCAGACGTTCTTCGACCAGTTTCGCCACGCGCTGACCGAGGTCGGCGCCGGCGCCGTGGGCCTGCAGCAAGGCGTCCATGCCGTCGAGCCCTTGCAGGCGGCTGGCGAGGCGGTCATCGGCGGCGACACCCTTGAGGATCGCCCGGGCGGCGTCGGCGTAGATCTGCTGCGCGGTCTTCTCCAGACGGCGCAAGGAGCCGTCGCGGCCGCTGCCGATCAAGATCAGGTGCTCGACCCCGGCGGACAGCAGCGAGGCATAGGTCGAGGCGATGTTGCCGGCGGCGCCGACCACCGCCGCGGTCTGCCGGGCCAGTTCCAGGCCCTGCTGTTTGCAGCCCTGTTCGATGGCTTCCAGGCCCATGCCGATGGTCAGCGCGTTGCCGGAGGTCAGCGCCATGTCGGGAATCTTCAGCGCCTGGCAGTTGTTGGTGACGATCGAGGTGTACATGCCCAGCCCGGCCACGCTGTAGCCGTCGGCGCGGGCATCGCGGATGCGGTTGCCGATTTCGTCGCGGATGGTCTCCAGGTCGCCGTTGGCGATGTACTCCGCCATGGCGTCGGAGTGCATGCACAGCGGATACAGGGTGAACTCCACCGCCGTGCCGAGCTTCGAACGGATCTGCACCGGGCCGATGGGCGCCGCCCGGCGCTCCGGAGCCATGCGCTTGATGAACTCGCGCTTCTGCTTGGGGCTGAGGGTGGCCAGCGACGGGTCGACATCGCTGAGCATGTCGGCGTCGATCAGGTGGTTGATGAACGCCACGCGCGCGACCACGCGGACGTTCGCGTCAGGCTTTGGGAGGCTTTCGTCCCCCTTGAAGCTGGTGTCCCGGGCCGGCACGCCGGGGACGGTGCCGGCCAGCACGCCGGCGGCCAGCGGGAAGGCGTCGCGGCGGCGCAGCATGTCGCAGACTTTCTGCAGCGAACCGATCAGGCCGTCGATCTCCTCGAAGGTGATGCACACGGGCGGCTCCAGGCGGATCACGTTGGCGTTGCTGCCCGACGGCGCCACGCGCAGCGATTCGAACTGCAGCAAGTAGCCGGCGATGATGTAGCCCAGCGCGTCGTTGTACTGCGCCGAGGCCTGCACCAGCGAACTGCTGCCGGTCAGGTCATGCAGCTCGAAGCCCAGCAGCAGGCCGCGCCCGCGCACATCGGCGATCACGTCCGGGTACGCCGCCTTGAGCTCCAGCAGCGAAGACTTGAGGTATTCGCCCTTGCGCTCCACGTCCTTGAGCATCGCGCTGTCGTTCTCGAACAGACGGCGCAGGGCAGACAGGGCGATGTGGCAGGAGACATCGTCCTCGGCGAAGGTCGAGCTGTGGATGTAGCTGAAATCGACTTCGTAGTGGCTGGCGCGGATCACGGTCGCGGCGATTTTCATCAGGCCGCCGCCCAGGGCCTTCGACAGGCAGTAGTAGTCGCCCTGCAGGTTGAAGTGGCTGGCGCCGAGCAAGGTGCCGGTGCGGCCGAAACCGGACTGCACTTCGTCGATGATCAGCGGGCACTGCTGCTCGTTGCACAGTTTGCGCAGGCCCAGGTAGAACGCACCGGCGAACTCGTTGATCCCGCCCTCGCCCTGGATCGGCTCCAGCAGCACGGCAGTGATCGCGCTGAACGCGTCGCGGCGCACCTGCAAGGTCTCGCCGCTCCACTCAAGGTTCAGCCAGTGGCGCTGATGGCGGGCCGGCAGTTCCTGAAGCTGCTGCGGCTGATGCGGATCGATGAACTCCACGTTCAGGCCGAACCGGGCGAACGGCTTGCGGTACTGCTTACCGTAGGTCAGCTGGACGGTGTTCACCAGTTTGCCGTGGAAACTGCCGCGCACGGCCAGGAACACCGGCTCGACGTGCAGTTGCGCCAGGTTGTGCTGACGCACCGCCTCCACCACCTGACGCACGGTCACGGTGGTCAGGTGGGCCGGCAGCAGGCCTGGCGGCAGGTCCAGGTCATCGACCTCAAGCTCCACATAGGCCTTGTCGCTGGCGGTCAGTTCGGCCAGGGCGAAGTCGCGCTCGTCGAACGCCTTCTGCAGGTTTTTCTGGCGACGGTACTCGGCGTGCTTGACCGCGATCTCCACCGACTCGGCGCCGCTGTTGGAGAAGGTCGAAATGTAGCGCTCGGTGTTGTTCAGTTCGCGGTTGAACGCCTCGCTCAACTCACGGCCCAACTGCCCCGCCGCGCCGCGCACGGACATCTGTGCGTTGAACGGCACGTCGGCGCGCAACAGGCCGCAGAGCTGATCGACGAATTGCGGATCGTTGTGGCCGTACAGCGCGGCGCCGTAGCCGCCGAGGAAATCGGTGACGGTGACTTCCGCGCCTTGCGGGTCGCGGTAGAACAGCTTGCTGCCCAATGCCCGGTGAAACTGGCACTCCAGGCCCAGGGCCTGCATCAGTTCAACGAATTTCGGACGTACGTAATCGCGGTAATCCATGACAGTCATATCCCTTGGGTAAAAAACGAGAGGCGATGCATTGCGTTCGGGCGGTCAGTCGGCCGCCCGTAAATCGAGTCGGTAACAGGCGCTGAAGCCGTTGGTGTCGCGGTTGACGATCAAGCAGTCGTGCAGCACCGCATCCCGGTGTCCGCCGGCCACGAACGGCATGTGCGGATCCACCGGCTGCTCCAGGCCGATGACCGGCGGCACGCACTGGGCGACCAGGGCCTGGCGGGCCAGGATCAGATCGACCAGGCTCGGCGCACCGCTGAGCAGGCCGGTGACCCCGACGCCGCTGGTGATGTGCGCGGCGCCGGTGCGGGCCAGCGTGCGGGCCAGGTCGGCGTCCTGCTGCGGGTCGCCGCTGGCGCTGCCGATCAGCAGATCCGCTTGCCGATCCGGCAGGTTCAACGACTCCAGGCGCGGGTGCGCGGCCAGCTCCGCCAGGCAGACCTGCGGCCCCGGCGGCAGATCGTCGGCACGGCGCAGGATCAGCGCGGCGGCACCTTCGCCGGCGATCCCGCCGCCGCCCTGACGGTCGAACGCGCGCAGGCTCACCGGCCCGTCGGTGCCGATGGCCCCGGCCTCGGCCAGGGCGGCCAGCGCCAGCGGGTCGAGTTCACTGCCGGCACCGACCACGATCGCGGCATCGATGCGTCCGCTTTGCAGGGCCGCCCGCGCCTCGCGCAGAGCGGCCTGGTTGCCGGCAACGCCCTGCATGTAGGCGTTGCACTCGCACTCCAGCTTCAGCGCCAGGCTGACGATGCCGAGCAAGCCGTTGCTCAGGCTCTTGAGCACCAGGAACGGATCCAGCGCGCGCTCCTGCAGCACCCGCTGCGCCAGGCGCTGCATGTCGGCACCGGAGGCGTCGCGGCACTCGTCCAGCAGTTCGCCGTAGGACGCCACCGACGGATGGGTGTAGCCGCCCTGGCAGCAATAGAGTCCATAACGCAGGCCGTCGGCGCCCGGCTCAAGCCCCGCCTCGGCCAACGCCTGGCGCACGCTGCTGACGCCCCAGATCACCGCCGGCGGGCAGTAGCGCTGAAGGTTCTGCGGAACATCCTGACGGCTGCGCTGGTGCGCCTGCTCGCTGACATGGCCGAACGCGGCGATCCGCTCGCTGCGAAACAGGGGCGAGCTCAACGGCACGATGCCGCTGCGCCCCTCGACGGCGGCCGACCACAGGTGCTCCGGGCCCCGGCCGCTGGCCAGCACGCAACCGCTGCCGGCGATGGCAACCTGTACAGAGTCCATGTTCATTGTCCTTGCTCCCGGTATTTGCCAAGCGCCAGCGAGGTATTGAGGCCACCGAAGCCGAAGGAATTGCTCAGCGCAAAATCCACCCGGCGGCTGACCGCTTCGCCGGGGCAATAGTCGAGGTCGCACTGCTCATCGGCGTGGTGCAGGTTCACGGTCGGCGTGACCAGATCGTTCAGGCAGGCCAGGGCCGTGACAATGCATTCCGGCGCGCCGGCCGCCGCGATCAGGTGGCCGAACTGCGATTTGTTGGCGCTCACCGCCAGCGAACGGTAGTGGCGCTGCTCGGCGAACACGCTTTTGATCGCCAGGGTTTCGGCCACGTCATTGAGCGGCGTGGACGTGCCGTGGGCGTTGATCAGGTCGATCTGCGCGGCGCGCAGTCCCGCGTCGTCCAGCGCCGCCTGCATGGCCAGCGCCGCACCCCGGCCTTGCGGTTGCGGCGCGGTGACCTTGTAGGCGTCCAGGCTGCTGCCGAAACCGAGCACCTCGGCATAAGGCGTCGCCCCGCGCGCCAAGGCGTGCTCAAGGCTTTCGAGCACGACGAAGCCGCCGCCCTCGCCGGCGATCAGGCCGCTGCGGTCACGGTCGAACGGACGGCACAGATCGGCGCCCCAACGCTGCTCGCCCGACGCGGCGCCGAGCAGGTACAGCGCGGCCATGGTGTCGAGATTGAGCACCGAGTCCGCGCCGCCGGCCAGCGCCACGCTCACCTCGCCGCGGCGGATCATCTGGAACGCGTTGCCGATGGCCTGGGCCGCGCCGGCGCAGGCGCTGCTGATGTTGATCACCGGGCCTTCGCAGCCCAGGTCGTCGGCGATCACCCGAGCCAGGCGGTCGTTGCCCTGACGCAGCGAACCTTCTTCGCTCACCTGCGCCGCACGGTTCATCAGGTGCGACCAGTCCGCCTCGCGGCCGTCCGGGGCCTGGGCCAGCAACATGTCGGCAAGCATGTGCTGAGGCGCGCCGGACGCGCACAGCACGGCCGCATCGCGCAGTTGGTCGGGCGTCAGGCGACTGTCGGCCACCGCCTGGGTGGCGGCCACCCAGCCGAACCGACTGCGTCGCTCCAGCGGCATGTCCCAGGCCGGATGGCCTTGCAGCCGCTGCGGCATCAGCGCCATGTCGACGGCGGCCGCGTAGCGCACCGGAAACGGTTCCTCGCCGAGGTCTTCCGGTTGCCAGGGGCGCACGCAATGTTCGCCGCCGAGCATCTTTTCCCACAGGGTCTGCCATTCGAAACCGAACCCGGTCACGGCCCCCATGCCGGTAATCACAATCCGTGTCGCGCTCATGCGTACTTCTCCATGGGTTCACAGGCCAGCAGCAAGGCGCCCCAATGGCCGCCGCGACTGTGGCTGACCAGCAGCGTGTAGCCGGGCTCCACCGCTTCCAGGCTTTGGTGCAGGGTCAGGGCCGCTTCGGTCAGCAGCGTGCTGGCGCCGAGGTCGCCGGTCATCGGCAGGATGCTGCGCACCGCCCTCGGCGGCGCGTCGAACAGCGCCTGCCAGTGCGGGTCGCCGGCATTGCCCACGACCAGGCCGACATCGCCGGGACGCAGCCTTTCCTCGCTCAACGCCTGTTCGATGACCCGCCGCCCGACCGCTTGCGCCCGCTGCGGATCGCGGGTGTAGCCCCGGGCGAATCCGGCGACGCGCAACACCTGCCCGGCACCGGAGGGAGGGCTGGCGGACAGCAGCAAGGCAGCGGCGCCTTCACCGTGGACCGGCTCGCCCGACGGATCCGCCTCGCGCAGGTACAGCGCCGGCGTCAGGTTCGGGCTGCTGCTGACCACCAACGCCGCATCGGCGTTCTGCTCGCCGATCTGGCGGCTGGCTTCGATCAGCGCATCGAGTCCGGCGTTGTCGCCGGAACAGAAACCGCCCATCGGCCCTTGGCATTGCAGCGCTTCGGCGACGTAGGCCATCACGCTGCTGTTGAGCAAGGTCAGCGCGTGCAACGGCGGCGTATTGGCCAACAGTTGCGCGACTTTTTTCTGCGGTTGCTCAGCGATGGCCCGCACCGCGTCCCAGCACGGGCTCGGCGCGTCGACCTCCGGAATCGCCGCCGTCAGGGCGATGCGCTCCGGCGGCAGGTTCAGGGCCGCAAGCGCCGGGGCCAGGCGGGCGGCGCAGTGCAGCAGGCGCAGGCCCTGGGGCTCGACGCTGCGTTGGATCTTGCGGTCGAACAGGTTGCCGGCCAGGCGCGGCGGCGCCAGCGCAAACGCCCGACGCTCGGCGTCGAAGGCCAACCGTTGCGCCGACGTCGGCGCGCCCAACAGATCGGCGCATTCGCTGCCGGCGGCGTTCAGCACGGCTGCCGCATGGATAAAGACGCTGTTCATCTCACGCCCTCCCCAGCAGCAGCGAACTGTTGATGCCGCCGAACCCGAAGGAATTGGACATCACCACGCTGATCGACTGCTGCAACGGTTCATCCAGGAACCGCAGCGCCGGGTAGTCGGCACGCTCGGGCTCATAGTTCAGCGTCGGCAACAGCACGCCGTCACGCAGGCTGATCAGCGACAGCACCGCCTCGATTGCGCCGCTGCCGGCCAGGGAATGGCCGACGGCGGACTTGTTGGCGGTGTAGGTCACATGGTCCTGGACATCGCCGAACACGCGCTGCAGGGCCAGGGCCTCGCAACTGTCGTTGGCCTGGGTGGACGTGCCGTGGGTGTTGACGTGCTGCACGGCGCTGCTCAGCAGGCCGGCGTCTTCGATTGCCGCTTCCATGCATTCCTCGTATTTGCTGCCGTCCCGGCTGCTGGAGGTCATCTTCTGGGCCTCGCACACGTTGGCGTAGCCCAGCACCCGACCGAGCACCTTGGCCTTGCGCCGGCGGGCATGCTCGGCGGATTCGAGCACCACCAGGGCCGCGCCTTCGCTGAGCACGAAGCCGCTGCGGTCGGGCATGAACGGCCGGCTCTGCTCGCTGGCCGGCAAGTCCGCCTGACAGATCGCGCCAAGGCTGTTGAACATGTAGTAAGGCAACTCGTTGGCCATCAACTCCACAGCGCCGCACAGTGCCAGATCGATCTCGCCGCGCTCGATGGCCCGGAACGCGCTGCCGATGGCCATGGTGCCGGCGGCGCAGGCGTCGGAGTGGGTCGAGACGTGATCGCGGATGCCCAGACGGTCGGCCAGATCCTGAGTCTGCTGATCGACCCGCCGGGCAAACGCTGTGCCCGACGTCGCCGGACGCTCCAGCAGCCGGTCCAGGTCGACCTGACCCGCCTCGTCCATGCAACGGGCGACCCATTGCAGGTCATGGCTGTCGGCACAGTACTTGTTGGCGCCCAGGAACAGCCCGCTGCGGCTGCGGGCGAAATCCGCCGGCGTCAGGCCCGCATGCTGCAAGGCCTGCCGGGCGACATAGTCGGCCAGCACGCTTTGCCGCGGATGCTGCGCTGCGTTGCCGCCGAACCCCGCCGTGATCCGCTGCCACTGCTCGTCATCGATGAACCCGGCCGCACTGTTGCGAAACCCCAGCGCCTTGAACCATGGATGCTCGCGGACACAGGATCGCTTGCGGCTGATCCGCTCGAACAACGTGGCGGCGTCCAGCGCCATCGGCGCCGCCAGGCCGTACCCGCTCACACAGACTTCTCGTGCCCGCATGGGAACTCCTAAACCGCTTCTTTGACGTGGGAAGCCACAAAGCGCTCGACCAGTTGGCGGGACACCTCATCGCCGTCGGCCGGCGTCAGGCGCGCGCTGCAAGCGCTGCACACCACTTGCTGACGCTCGTTCAGCACGGCTTGATGGGCATTGCAGTCGGGGCAGGCCTTGGGCAGGTAGTTGAAGAGGTTGCGGCACTGCTGCGCCCAGTTGCGCACGGTGGTGGCGGCAAACACCTGGGCCGGTTGCATGCCGGCGTGGAGCTGGTCCGGGGCATAGGCGCTCAGGCTCTGCTCCAGCAACGCCTTGCCGCTTTCGGTGATGCGGCCGTTGGCCAGGAACTCGCTGGCGTCACCGCACACGGCAACGGCGTGATCCAGCACGCTGGTCTTGGGCAAGGTGCAGCCGTACTGGCGACCCAGCTGGAAGCTGAGGTCGACGATGTCCAGAGAATCGGCGCCCAGGTCTTCGACGATGCTGCTGTGCTCGTCGATTTCATCGGCGCCCATCACCAACAGTTGCGCAAGGATTTCGCGGGTGCTGGCAATGACGTTTTCCAAGTCCAATGGATTGTTCATCTTTATCTCCGTATATGTCGTGATTACTTCATGGATTCCGTCCGTGAAAAGTAACTTTTCCCACAACAACTTCTCACGCGGCGGCAATCTAAACTCTGACCTTAAGGGGAGAGTCAACGGACTTTCCGAAGTTTTTCGACCACTTGGCACGGACATACAAAAGAGCCTGCCCATCGCACCCCAATGGTGCAAACCTCAGGAGACACGACACATTTACTTAACAGAGACGGTATACGGTATGGCGCCGGCGCTGCTTCGCCAGGTGCTGCCGGTCGAACTAAAGCACTAACTTGAGCAGGCACTCTCCAGACGCATGAAGAAACAAAACCGGACAATTAAATAAGTTATAACTTCAGAACTTTTGCTCCACATCAATTCGACCTTCGCGCAACGCCCGGCGTCAGGAAGAACAACAGGGCCTGCGGCGCAACTGCGTTTATGGGCAACTGGATGTCGAGCGCAGACAACAGCACAGACACCACGCGCTATAGGGTGCGGATTCCTTTCGTCCATTCCATTGCCGGAGTCCCCATGACCGCCACCGCCCCCATCACCGTTCTGCGCGACACCCACCCGCTGCCGGTTCTCGACGCCTGCAAATGGGAGAAGCTCGAAGGCGATCCGCACACCGTCAACCTCAACGCCTACACCAGCGAAGACGGCAGCAAGATCATGGGCACCTGGATCTGCACGCCGGGCAAATGGCGGGTGGATTACGTGAAATGGGAGTACTGCCACTTCCAGGAAGGCTATTGCATCATCACCCCGGACGGCATGGCGCCGATCCATCTGCGCGCCGGCGACATCTTCGTGGTCGAGCCGGGCATGAAGGGCACGTGGGAAGTGGTCGAGACCGTGCGCAAGTATTTCGTGTTCGCCTGACGCAAAAAAGCCGGGAGACCGCCCGACGCGGTTTCCCGGCAACACCTACTGCATTCTGACTGTCACTGCATCTGCAGCACTTGAGGCGTGGGGCTGACGACTACTGCGGCTTGCGGTAGCTGTTGACGATCGCCGAGAAGTCCTTGCCGCCCTCGCCGCGCTGGCTCATCGCCTGGTACAGCTGCTGCGCCACCGCGCCGAGCATCACCGGCTGGTGCGCCTGCCGCGCCGCTTCGGTGGCCAGGCCCAGGTCCTTGAGCATCAGCTCCGCACCGAACCCGCCGGTGTAGCCGCGCGAGGCCGGCGCCGTTTCGACGATGCCCGGCCACGGGTTGTACATCTCCGAACTCCAGCAGCGCCCGGTGGAACTGTTGATGATCCCGGCCAGCACAGTGGTGTCGATGCCCAGCGCATCACCCAATGCCATCGCCTCGCTGACCCCGACCATGGAAATGGCGAGCAGCAGGTTGTTGCAGATCTTGGCGATCTGGCCGGTGCCGACCTCACCGCAATGCACGATGTTGCGGCCCATTTGCGCCAGCACCGGTTGCAGGGTGGCGAACAGCTCCGGCGTGGCGCCGACCATGAAGGTCAGCGTACCGGCCGCCGCGCCGCCGGTGCCGCCGGAGACCGGCGCGTCCGCCATGGCCACGCCTTGCTTGGCGGCCGCAGCGGCCACATCGCGGGCGGTCTGCGGATCGATGGTGCTGCAATCGACCGCCGGCACGCCTTTGCCGATGCCGGCCAGCACGCCGTCCTCGCCCAACCAGACGCCGCGCACATGCACGGCGGCCGGCAGCATGGTAATCACCAGCTCAGCGTCCTTGGCCGCGTCCTTCGCGGTCGGGCGGATGGTGCCGCCCAGTTGCTCCAGTTCCGCCAGCACGGTCTTGTTCAGGTCCACCAGGTTCAGCGAGTGGCCGGCCTTGATCAGGTTGCGCGCCATCGGCGCGCCCATGTTGCCCAGCCCGATGAATGCGATTTTCATGGCCGGTTCCTCAGCGCAGGTTGATGGTGGTGTTCGGGCCGTCGTTGACGCTGTCGTCGTCGAACCAGCGCGCGGTCACGGTCTTGGTCTGGGTGTAGAACTGCACCACTTGCTTGCCGTACGGGCCGAGGTCGCCGAGCTTCGAGCCGCGCGAACCGGTGAAGCTGAAGAACGGCACCGGCACCGGGATCGGGATGTTGATGCCGACCTGGCCGACGTCGATCTCCGCCTGGAACTTGCGCGCCGCCGCGCCGCTCTGGGTGAACAGGCCGGTGCCGTTGCCGAACGGGTTGGCGTTGACCAGCGCGATGGCCTGGTCAAGGGTGTCAACTTCCAGCACCACCAGCACCGGGCCGAAGATTTCCTGGGTGTAGATCTGCATGTCGGTGGTCACCCCGGAGAACAGGGTCGGGCCGACGAAGTTGCCGTTCTCGTAACCCGGCACGCTGATGCCGCGGCCGTCCAGTTCGAGCTTGGCGCCTTCCTTGACGCCGCTTTCGATCAGGTCGAGGATCCTCGCCTTGGCCTTCTTCGAGATCACCGGTCCCACATCGGTGCCCGGCTCGCTGCCGGCGTTGACCTTGAGCTTCTGCGCCAGCGCCTTCAGGTCGGGCAGCCATTGCTTGGCCGCGCCCACCAGCACCACCACCGAGGTGGCCATGCAGCGTTGCCCGGCCGCGCCGAAACCGGCGCCGACCAGCGCATTGAGCGCCTGCTCGCGGTTGGCGTCCGGCAGCACCACGGCGTGGTTCTTGGCGCCCATCATCGATTGCACGCGCTTGCCGTGCTTGCCGGCCAAGTCATAGACGTGGGTGCCCACGGCGGTGGAACCGACGAAGGAGACCGCCTTGATGTCCTTGTGGGTGCACAGGCCGTCCACCACGTCCTTGCCGCCATGCACCACGTTGAGCACGCCGGCCGGGATGCCGGCCTCGATGGCCAGTTCCACCAGCAGCATCGTCGACAGCGGATCCTGCTCGGACGGCTTGAGCACGAAGGTGTTGCCGCAGGCGATGGCCATCGGGAACATCCACAGCGGAATCATCGCCGGGAAGTTGAACGGGGTGATGCCTGCGCAGACGCCGATCGGCTGGCGCAGGGTGTAGGTGTCGACGCCGCCGGCGACGTTCTCGGCGAACTCGCCCATTTGCAGGGAGCCGATGGAGCAGGCGTGCTCGACCACTTCCAGGCCACGGAAAATGTCGCCCTCGGCGTCGGCGATGGTCTTGCCCTGCTCGGCGCTGAGCACCACGGCGATGCGCTTGGAGTGCTCGCGGATCAGGGCCTGCAGCTTGAGCATGATGCGCATGCGCGCGCCGATCGGGGTCAGTTTCCAGGTCTGGAAGGCGCGCTGGGCGGCGCTGACCGCGGCATCGACTTCGGCGGCGGTGGCAAACGGCACCCGGGCCAGGACTTGCTGGGTCGCCGGGTTGACGATGTCGTGCCACTCGGTGGTCTGCGATTCGACCCATTCACCGTCGATCAGCAGCTTGACCTTCTGGACCGTGGTGTCGTTGGGCGTGAGCGATGCGTTCATGCTGGTCTCCGGAACTTGTTTTTATCGTGGGAGCCAAGGCGAAAGGTGCGCCTTGGAAGGAGGCGTGTGCCGCACATTGGTTGTCGGACCGTTTTTGGAGTATAGATGTGCAAACTTCTAATAAGAACGCACATATAAGCCCGTCCATCATGCAAAAAAACATCACCTCGCTGGGGTCGCTGAACTGGGACGACCTCAAGTTCTTCCTCGAAGTCGCCCGCACCCGCAAGGCCAGCACGGCAGCCAAGCGCCTGGCGGTGGACTACACCACCGTGTCGCGGCGCATCGGTTCGCTGGAGGCGGCGCTGGGCACCTTGCTGTTCGAGAAGTCGCGCACCAACGGCTTCGTGCTGACCGCCGAAGGCCAGCGCCTGCTCAGCTACGCCGAATCGATCGAAAGCACGCTGCACATGGCCTGCGAGCAGGTGTCCGGCTCCGGCGTCGCGCTGTCCGGCCATGTGCGCATGGGCTGCACCGAAGGCTTCGGCAGTTTTTTCATCACCCCGCAGTTGAGCCGTTTCGTCGATGACTATCCGGCGATCTCGGTGGACATCCTGCCGCTGCCGCACTTCATCAGCCTGTCCAAGCGCGAGGCGGACATCGTCATCGCCCTGGAGCGGCCGGAGCACGGGCCTTACGTGTGCTGCAAGCTCTGCGACTACCGCCTGCAGCTGTACGCGACCCAGGAATACCTCGACCAGCACCCGCCGATCCGCCGCCCCGCGGACCTGAGCCAACACCGGTTCATCAGTTATGTGGACGACCTGGCGTTCAGCTCCGAGCTGCTCTACCTGGCCAACGTGCTACCCGGCGCCAACGCGCACCTGCGCAGCACCAGCGTGATCGCCCAGTTCGTGGCGGCGCAGCAAGGGCGCTCGCTGGCGATCCTGCCGTGCTTCCTCGCCGCACAGGATCCGCGCCTTTTGCCGGTGCTGCCGGAGGAAATCGACATCACCCGGCAGTTCTGGATGTACTGCCGGGAGGATCTTCGCAAGTTGAAGCGGATCACCCTGTTGTGGGATTACATCCGCGAAGTGACGGAGCGCAACCAGGCGCTGTTGATGGGGGAAAGCCGCGAGATGCGCTTTGCCGATTAGTCGGCACTGACCACGATCGACACCCGGCGGTTTTCGTTGCGGCCGGTGGCGGTGGCGTTGGACGCCACCGGTTCGCTGCTGCCCAGCCCGCGCAGCTGGATGTTCTCTTCTTTCATGCCGACGGTTTTCAGGACTGTGCTGACGCTTTTGGCGCGGCGCAGTGAGAGTTGCTGGTTGTAGCCCTCCTTGCCCGAGGCGTCGGTATGGCCGTCCACCCGCACCCGCTCGATGCCGACGCCGGTCAGTGCCTTGCCGATGCGCTCGACGATCTCGGTGCTTTGCCGGTTCAGGCTGTCGTCATCGCTACCGAACAGCACCTTGCCCGACAGGCCGAACTCCCAGCCGTCGTCGGTCAGTTCGAAGCCTTGCTGCTTGAGCACGGCGATCTGCTCCGGGGTCAGGCCTTTGGGCGGAACGGACTGGCAACCGGTCAGGGCCAGAACGGCCATCAGCAGCAAACTGGCAAACAATCGCAGGGGAAGTGAGAACACGGGATTCAGCTCCTGGTTTGAAGATTGACGACCGGATCCTCCGACCCGGCGGTGAACTGGGCGCCGCGGGACAGGCGCTTGGCCTGGTACATCGCCCCGTCGGCGGCATCGAGCAGCGCGCCGGGGGTGGCGCCATGATCGGGGTAGACCGCGATGCCGATGCTGAGCGACGTCACGACGCTGGTGTCGCCCGGCAAGGCGATGGGCATGTCCATGCTGGCGAGGATCTTGTCGGCGATGCGCTCGGCGTCTTCGGTCTTGTGCAGGGGCGTGAGCAGGACAGCGAACTCGTCGCCGCCCAGGCGCGCCACCAGATCCTCTTCGCGCAACTGCGCCCGCACCCGGTTGGCCACCGCCACCAGCACCGCATCGCCGGCCGCGTGGCCGAAGTTGTCGTTGATGCTCTTGAACCGGTCGCTGTCGAGAAACAGCACCGCCACCCGCTCATGAAGCTTGTTGGCGCTGCGCAGGGCGCGGATCAGGCGGCCTTCGAAAAAGGCGCGGTTGGGCAATCCGGTGAGGCTGTCGTGGCTGGCCTGGTGGGCGAGGGTCTCGTTCTCGCTCTGCAGGTGCGTCTGCCACGACTCCAGCTCATCGAGCAGGGCATTGAAGTCGTTGCCCAGATTGTCGAGCTCGGCGATCCGCGCCGGCGGCACGCGCCGGTCCAGTGCCCGCTCGCTGCGGGCGGCGTGGGCGACGGCGGCGAGGCTGTGCAGCGGGCCGATGATCCCGCGCAACTGGCGGCGGGCCAGGTAGAGCGCGACCCAGGCGCTGATCGCCGTGCACAGGATGATGCCCGCCAGGCCGCTCAGCAAAAAGCGCATCAGGTTGCCGCCGTGGCCGGTGAGCAGAATGCGGCCGATCTCGCGGTTCTGATGCAGGATCGGCAAGTTGATGGGCTTTTCCAGGATGGTGCGGGCGAGTTGCATTTCCAGTTCGGAGATCAAGCCGTTTTCCGGGCGCTGCCAGCGGGCGAGCAACTGGCCTTCCTCGTCGATCACCTGAGCATCCGCCACCTCTTCGGTCGAGGCGATCAGCGCCAGCGCCTCCGTGGCGGCCGCCTTGTCGTCGAACACCACAGCGGCTTCCACGGTGTAGCTGATCGAACGGGCGATCAAGTGCAGGTTATGGTCGGCGTAGACCCGCAGCGCCAGCACGCCCAACAGGGTCAGGGAAACGCTGGCCATCGCCACCGCGACCAGCGCGACGATCAGATGACCACGGCCGATCACCGCGCCGAGGGCCGGACGCCCCATGGATCGTTTGCGCTTCATGGCACCGCCGACTTGCGTCGAGACAGTTGCAGCACGCTCGGATGGATGCGCACGCCGCTGCGGGCCACGGAATCGAGGTTGACCTCGAAGGACACCTGCTCGTCGCCGACCCGCAGGCAGAACAGACTGCCGACCGTGCACTGGTCGCCGCCCTCGCTGATGCTCAGCACCGGATGGCCGGTCAAGGAGGCGAACAGGCGACTGCGTTCTTCTGCCGTGAGTTTGCCGATGTACACCGCATCGCACTCGCCGGCGATGGCCGGGCTGTCGGCCAGCAGCCGGCGCACGACCACCGGACGTCCCGTGGCCTGCGTGGTGCCTTTGACCAGGTCATCGGTGTATTCGGTGGGACCGACGATGCACAGACGCAATTGCGCCGGCTCGACCGGCCAGCGCGCATAGCTGAGGATGCCCAGGACCACCTGAGTGACCGACTTGGCCCGTTGCTCGGCCATGCCCGCCGGAGACTGCGGTTGGGCGACCGCCATGCCCGTCAGCAAACAGAGCAGGCCCACAAGCAACGCTTGCTTGCAGCCAACCACGCGCTCTGTGGCCCAGACAGCCAGCTTCATGCAGGGATTCTCTTGGATCGTCACAAAATGATGCCGCAACGATAGCACAGCGCAGGTACACCAGCGAGACGCCAGCCCCCTGACCGGTCGGTCAGTTCGCGCAGCCAAACGCCGCTGTCTTCACGCGCTGTGCCCGATCCCCTCCTCCAGTTCCAGCATCAGCCCGCTCAGTCGCTTGACCTTGCGTTGCACGGCCTCCTCGAACACGCCCTCTTGAGGTTCTATCAGGGTGAACCAATGCTTGGCCCGGGTGATGCCGGTGTAGATCAGCTCCTTGGTCAGCACCGGATTCAAGGCATCCGGCAGGATAAGGGCCGTGTGGGCGAACTCCGAGCCTTGGGACTTGTGCACGGTCATCGCGTAAACGGTCTCGACGTCGTTGAGCCGGCTCGGCAACACGAACCGCACGCCGCCGCGCCCGTCATTGCGCGGGAACGCCACCCGCAGCAGCGGCTTGCCCGCGTCGTCGCCGTCCTGCCCGGGCAACGACAACGCGATGCCGATGTCGCCGTTCATCAGGCCCAGCCCGTAATCGTTGCGGGTCATCAGCACCGGGCGCCCCTCGTACCACTGCTGGTCGCTTGGGATCAGGCGCGCCTTGAGCAAGGCCTCGGCGATGCGCAGGTTCAAGCCCTCGACGCCCCAAGGCCCCTTGCGCACGGCGCACAGCAGCTGGAAGGTGTCGAACGCCTGCAGGACTTCGCGCGCCCAGTCGGCCCATGCCGGCTGCTCCAGGGGCGTCCCCGCAGCCGGACGCCGATCGCGCAATACGTTCAGATAATGGCGATAGCCCTGGGGGCCCTCACCTCGCCCGTCGAGCACCAGGCGTTCCAGTTGATGGTGTTGCTCGTTCTTGAGCTGCAAGGCGAACACATCGCTATTGTTGCCGGCAGCGAGCACCCGTCGAGCCTCTTCCGGCATTTGCTGATTGACGCACCGTGCGAGCTGGCCGATGCCGCTGCCTTCGCCGAAACGCCGCGAGTGACGCAGCATCACCACCTGCTGGGCCAGCGGATACACCCCTTGGGTGTCCTCCTGAAGGCCGCTGTCCTGCAGGGACTCGCCGCTGACCGACTCCAGCCAGCACCGGGTCTCGGGGCTGTACCATCCGTTCTCGGCATCGCGGCACAGATCCCCCAGCACAGCCCCGGCCTCGACGGAGGCCAGCTGATCCTTATCCCCCAGCAACACCAGCCGAGCCTGGGGCGGCAAGGCATCGAGCAGGTTGGCCATCATCTCCAGATCGATCATCGACGCCTCGTCGACCACCAGCACATCCAGCGGCAAGCGGTTGCCTGCATGGTGACGGAAGTGCCGGGTGCCGGGCCGGCTGCCGAGCAAACGGTGAACCGTGGTCACCTCCGTGGGGATCTTGTCCCGGACCGCTTCCGGGACTTTCAGCGATTGCACCTGCTGGCTGATGGACTCGGTCAAGCGCGCGGCCGCTTTGCCGGTGGGCGCGGCCAGACGGATCCGCAACGGCTGACCGGCCGTCACCGCCGGCGCCTGGAGCAAGGCCAACAGACGCACGACCGTCGTGGTCTTGCCGGTGCCGGGCCCTCCGGTGACGATGCTGAAGGCGCCCCGGACCGCCAAGGCACACGCCAGTTTCTGCCAGTCGACCACGGCGGATCCCTTCGCCGCGCCGAACAATCCATCGAGCTGCTGCGGCAGGTCGTCCGGGGTCGTTTCGGGCTGCGCGAGACGCAGGCGCAACGCGACATCGATGCGCCGCTCGTAGGACCAGTAACGCCGCAGGTACAGACGCTTGCCGGACAGCACCAACGGACGCTGCAACGCCGCTACGCCCGTATCGGCCGCCAACGCCACCAACGGGCTGCCGGCCAGCACCTTGCACCAGTGGGGCCCCTCGACCGTGGCGAGCAACTGCGACGGCAACAGCCGCGCGCCCGTCTGCACATCGCCTTCGGGCGGCAGCGACAGGGCGAAGTCCGGCGCCTTGAGGGTTTCGAACACGTCCAGGCACACATGCCCGTGGCCGAGCTGGTGACTGGTGAGCGCCGCGGCAAGCAGCACCAACGGATCCCCCTCGGGCGCCAGCTCGTGAAGGAACGCCACAAATGCCTTGTCCAGTGCACGAAGCCAGCCGCGCTCGACCCAACGGGTCAGCAGGATCAGCAAGTCATCGGCACAGGTCAACGGTGCCAGGCCGGCCAGGCTGTCGGCGGCGAGCGGTGTGGGCAGCAGATCGGCGAACGTGCGGCTCATAGCAAGACTCCCTGTTCCCAGGCCGGTTCGCTTCTGGGTTCCGGTTTGCCCTGGAACATCCGGTCGAGGCGTTCGATCAGCTCCCGCGGCGGCCGAGTGAAGTATGCGCCCCGGCTGTTCGCCCGGCTGCCGCGCAGAAACAGGTACAGCGCACCGCCGACATGCCGGTCGTAGTCGTAATCCGCCAGACGGGCCTTGAGCTGGCGGTGAAGCGCCAACAGGTACAGGACATATTGCAGGTCGTAACGGTTGTCGAGCATCGATTGCTCCATCGCCTGATCGGTGTAGGCGGTGTCGTCGGCACCGAGCCAGTTGGACTTGTAGTCCGCCACGTAGTAACGGCCATCGTGTTCGAACGTCAGGTCGATGAACCCCTTGAACATACCGTTGAGCTGCACCTCTTCGGCGGCGGCCCGTGCCACGCCACGGTGGGTGAACTGGCGCACCAGGCCATCCAGCTTCGCCACGTCGACCTTGTGGCTGGCGAACCAGAACTCCATCTCCACCCGGTACTGGCGCAACCCTTCGAGCACCACCGGCGGCTGTTCGCCAACGGGCAGGGGCGACTTGAGCAGGTGCCGCAACCATTCGCTCAAGGTCACGATCCAGGACTCCCAGCCACGTCGGCTGCAACGCCTTGCGACCGCATCCTTCAGCGCGTCGCCGGACACGGCAAAACCTTCCTCGCCCGCCCACTCCAGAAGGCCGTGCAGGAACGTTCCCGGATTGGGGCCACGGGGGAAACGGTGGATATCGGCGCCTCCTTCGACGGTCTCCTGTGGCGCATCGGGGTCGAGGCGCTCATCGTCGAACAGCTTCTGCGCCTGCGGACTCTCGGGCGCTTCCTCCGGGCCGTCGCTCAACACATCACTGATGCGCAAGGCGCTGTAGGACGCGATCCACCAGTTCTCGCTGGCTCTGCGTGCCGGCATCAGCACCGGACGCAGCGTCGCGTCGTCGCCCGGAGGCTGGTAATGCTCGTCGGTCGCCAGGGGCATCGCCTCGAGACTGAGCGAGGAGTTGCCTTGCCGCAGATCCTCCAGCCACCGGGTCAATCCTGCGGACTCGGCCAACGGCGTACCGCCGCCCAACAGGTAACCCAATGCGGACAGGTGCAGCACCGAACCGTTGCTGTTGCCGCGTTTGAGATCCGTCACCCCCAGCCAGCAAGCATGCTGCGCACGGGTCAGCGCAACGTAGAGCAGGCGCAGATCCTCCGCCAGACGTTCGTCGTCCGCCAGGGCGACCAGCTCCGCCGTGGGTTTGAGGCTCACCTGCGCCTCGCCCTGTGCATCGTGGTAATGCAGCGGGAGACGGCTGCCGTCCACCGGTTTCGCCGAGCAGATGAACGGCAGAAAGACCAGCGGATACTCGAGCCCCTTGGATTTGTGGATGGTCACCACCTTGACCAGTTGCTCATCGCTTTCCAGGCGCAGGATCTGTTCCTCGCCCGCCTGCCCGGACAACACCAGATGCTCGGCCAGGTGCCGGATCAGCGCCTGTTCGCCGTCCAGTTCGGCGGCGGCCTGCTGCAGCAGCTCCGACAGATGCAGCAGGTTGGTCAGCACCCGCTCCCCGTCGCTGCGCGCCATCAATGTCTGCGGCAGACGGAAGTCGTGCAGCAGTCGCCGCAGCATGGGCAGCACGCCTTGCTTGCGCCAGAGTTCACGGTATCCGCGAAACTGCATCACCCGGTTTTCCCAGGCCCGTTCGTCACGGTTGAGGCGCTCCAGCTCCAGCAGCGGCAGGTTCAGCGTGACGCAGGCCAAGGCCGCCTTGAGCGAGCGTTCGACGTCCGGTTCGGCGCAGGCCTTAAGCCAACCGAGCAGGTCACGGGCCTCCTGGGCGGCGAAGACCGAGTCCTTGTCCGACAGGTAAACGCTGCGCACGCCGCGTTTCGCCAGTTCGTCGCGCACCGCCTTGGCCTCCTTGCCGTCGCGCACCAGGATCGCGATGTCCGCCGGCCTCAGCCCCCTGAATGCCTTGCCCTCTTGCGCGAAGCCCACTTGCCCGGTCTGCCCGCCATTGAGTCGGAACACGATCTCACTGGCGCAGGCCGCCGCGAACTGCTGGCGATAGACCGCACCGGACAAGGGCTGATCGACGGACAACTGCCAGAGGTTGAGCGCAGCGACATCCTGCCCCGACACTTGCAGCCGCTCCTTTCGCCCCTGGGCCTTCACGGACTGGAACGGCACCGGGTTGTCACCGTCCTTCTCCCGGAACAGAAACGCGCCTCGCCCTCCCTCCCGGGATTCGGCATGGTCGAACACATGGTTCACCGCATCGACCATGCCGTGGCTGGAGCGGAAGTTGGTGTCCAGCGTATGCCACCGGCCGGCGGTGGCCTGCCGGGCCCGCAGATAGGTGTGGATGTCGGCGCCGCGGAAGGCATAGATCGCCTGCTTGGGGTCGCCGATCATGAACAGCCCGGTCTCGGGATCGTTGTCCCCGATGCGGTAGATGCTGTCGAAGATCCGGTACTGCACCGGGTCGGTGTCCTGGAACTCGTCGATCAGGGCGACCGGGAACTGCTCACGGATCAGCGTGGCAAGGCGCTCTCCGCCGTCGGCACGCAGTGCCGCGTCCAAGCGCAGCAACATGTCGTCGAAGCCCATCTCGGCCCGGCGGCGCTTCTCGGCCTCGAAGCGGGCACCGACCCATCCGGCGGCATGCACCAGCACGGCGGCATCAGGCGTGGGCAACGCGTCGAGGCTCGCCTTGAGCGTCAACATGGCCTCCAGCCCAGGATGGCTTGGAGGTACGCCTTTCCAGGCCTCGGCCATGCCATCGGGGGTGAGACGGGTGAACCCTGTGCCGATGTCGAGTTGTTCGAGCGCCTCGTCTTCGGCCCACGCCGTGAGCTTCTCGAACCACGGTTCGAAGTAGCGGGCCTGCATCTTGCGGCCGTCGACCGCTTTGCCCGCAACGCCCTGGTGGCAGATCGCAAGCAGCTCGGGGGCCCAACGCCGCCAAGGCGTTTTCAGCTCAAGCATCGCCGCTCGCCGTTGCTGCAGGCATTCTTCGATCAGTTCGGCAGGCGTCTTGCTCTCGTCGCTTTCACGGACGCTGGACAGCAGGCCCCGTATCCGCGGCAGCAAGGCCGCAGGCCCGCCCCAGTTGCTGCGCACCCAGTTCAGGGCATCGCCTTGCATCGGATAGCAGAACAGACGCCAGTAATCGCGCAGCACCTCGGCGAGCAGCTCTGTGTGGTCGGTCTCCAGCGTCTGGGTGAACAAGCTCCCGCTGTCGAAGGCATGCTCGCGCAGCATGCGCTGGCACCAACCGTGGATGGTCGACACGGCGGCCTCGTCCATCCACTGCGCGGCGACGTCCAGGCGACTGGCGCAGCCAGGCCAGCGCTGCGGATCGAACTGTTCGCGCAGGGCTTCGATCAAGGCGTCCGGCGCCGGCGTCTCGTCGCGGAAGAAGCGCGCGGCATCGGCCAGGCGGGTGCGGATCCGCTCACGCAACTCTTTGGTGGCGGCATCGGTGAAGGTCACCACGAGAATCTGCGGCGGCAGCAGCTCACGGCCGAAGCCTGACTGCTCGCCCCCATGGCCGAGGATCAGCCGCAGGTAAAGCGCAGAGATGGTGAAGGTCTTGCCGGTGCCGGCACTGGCTTCGATCAGCTGGCTGCCATGCAACGGAAAGGTCAGGGCCAGAGGCGTCTTTGCGGTCATGGACGGTTCCCCTCTTCGCTCAACGAACGCCAACCGGCCTCAAGCAATGGGCGATACAAGGCACCGCACCAATCCGGAAAGGTTTCGTCGGCCGCCAACGCATCGAAGTCAGCGAACTGACGGACGAGGGCCGGGCTTTCGCCCCGCTCGCCCTCGCTGGTCAGGCCGTCCCCTTCATAGGCCTTTCGGGCAGCGGCTTCGGCCTTGAGCGGATCGCTCTGGGTCAGCCACGCGAAAGCAGTCTTCACGGCGACGGGCAGCGGCTGACGCATCCCCGTCTGCCAGGCAAGCAGCATGTCCTCAAGGATCCGCCAGGCGCTGTCCGAAGCGATGGGATCGAGCAGCAGCGAGTCATCGCTGGCCACCAGTGCGGTCGTCAAGGACACGCCGTTGGCACAGGCCAACACATGATTGACCCACGGTTTGGTCAGACGATGCCATTTGCGGTTCCTGACCGATCCGATGCCGTTGGGGATGGTGGTGACGGACAGAAGCCCGCCGTCCGCCCGCTGATGCAGTCCGCCAAGCCATCCCTCAAGGCGCAGCGCCTGCCATTCGAGACTGACCGGAATGGCGCCCGTCAGCGGCGTCGGCCACAAGGCCAGCAACTGCCCATAGCGTTGCAGCAGGTTCGGCAGCGGCTCGATCAACTCCCGCTGCAGGCACTCGCCGAACCCGGCCATCGGCAACAACCCGCTGTTCTGCAGACGACGGGCCTGCGTCTCCAGCGCCGTTGCCGCGTCGTCCGGGTGCCCCAGTGCGGCTTCCAGCAGGTTGTCGCTCAGGGTGTAGCGTTGCAAGGCGTCCAGCACGAAAGGTTCTTCGTCCGCCAGTGGCGCCTGGGCAGATTCAAAATGGACCTTGAGCCTTTGGGTAAAGAAATGGCGAACCGGATTGCGCAGAAAGTCCTGCAGCAACGCCGGGCTCAGGGGCTCCTCCGGCACATGGGGCTCAAGCATCGGCGTGACGGCGCCGGGTTCCTGGCGCTCATGCAGAGTCCGCCATTCGCTGGCATAGCTGAACAGCGCTCGCCCTTCCTGAAAGTAGCGCGAACTGAATGGCTGCAGAGGATGTTCCTCGGTGAGGACGTGCACCAGGCTCTCGGCAGTGTCGCCCAGGTGCCAGCCGCTGGCGATATGGTCGCGCAACTGACCGATCAGAACGGAAGGAGGACGTTCGCTGTTGTCGCGAATGCTGCGTCCGACCCAACTGATGTAGAGCTGATGACGCGCGGACAGCAGGGCCTCGAGCAACAGGTAGCGGTCGTCTTCGCGTCGCGAACGGTCGCCCGGCCGGTAGTCGCTGCCCATCAGGTCGAAATCCAGGGGAGGCTGCGCCCGCGGATAGTCTCCGTCGTTCATGCCCAGCAGGCAAACGAGCTTGAAAGGAATGGCGCGCATCGGCATCAGTGTGCAGAAGTTCACGGCACCGGCGAGAAAGCGCTGGGACAAACGCCCCTGATCCAGCCCCGCCAGCCAGGCTTCCCGAACGACGGTCAGTGGCAGCTCGTCCTCCAGCCTCACAGCGTCGCAGGTTTCCAGCCAGGTCTCCCGCAGATCCTCGAGCTGGGTGATCAGGTACTCATCGTGTTCATCGCCGGCCTTGAAGAACACTTGCATCAAGGCCTGCAACCGGCGCCCCCACTCCTCAGGTCGCGCTGGCTGCATGAGCTCCCGGTGGGCAAGCTCCAATGCATCCAGCAGGGCGACGAGGGGGCCGATCAGCGCAGCGTCCAGGCCGCCGATCTCATCGTAAGGCTCGATCTGTTCGTAGGCATCGGAATGTCCGACCGCGTAACCGAGCAGCATCCGGCGCAAACCGAAGCTCCAACTGTTTTGCTCGAGTTCGCCCGGAAGGCCCAGTCCGGCACGCTGCCGGGCGTTCAGGCCCCAACGTACTCCGGCACCTTCGATCCAGCGGTGCAAGGTGGGCAGATCACGCTCGTGCACCCCGAAACGCAAGCGCAAGGCCGGCACATCCAGCAGATCCAGGATCTCGCTGACCGGGAAGCGGCTGTCCGGCAGCTTGAGCAGATGCTCGACCGCGATCAGCAGCGGCTCGCGTCCGCGCTGGCCCTGGTCCGTCAATGTGAAAGGAATGAAACGCGGGTCGCGGCGGTCGAGTTGGCCGAACACCGCCCGGATGTGGGGCGCATAGCTGTCGACGTCAGGCACCATCACGATCACGTCGCGGGGACGCAAACCGGGGTCGGCACTGAAGCGGGCCAGCAACTGGTCGTGGAGAATCTCCACCTCACGCTGGGCACTATGGGCGACGTGAAAACGGATGGACTCGTCCTGCTCCGGAACAACGGCGGGCCAACGCTCACGCGTCTCATTGAGGGGGCGCAACTCGAGGATGTCGTCCTGCAATTGATTTAGCAGCGTATGGGGCTGCGTTTCGCTGAACAGGTCGATGCGCCCATCCCGAAAGGCCGCACGGTAGCTGTCGGGCTCATCATAGCTGTCGAGCAGGTTGATGTAGTCGCGCCCTTGCTTGCCCCAGGCGGCCAGCAGCGGATGGGCATGCTGATGCAGGGAATCCGGATCAAGGACCACGGGCATGCCGGTCTTGCGTGTCTGACGCTTGTACTGGTGCCGCAGCAGGTCCTTGTCGGCGACGATGTCGGCCCAGTGGTGCCGGCACGGGTTGTGGACACACAGCAGCACCTGACTGAAACGGGCCAGCCCTGCCAGCGCCTCCAGAACCTGGGCGGGCAGCGAAGAGATCCCGAAGACGATGACCCGGGGAGGTATGGCGGCAGGCGCGCTCTCAAGGTTGTTGATGCGCTCGATGAACCGTTGATGAACCCCCGCCCGACTCTGGGCCATGCCCTCTGCACCTACGTCGTCGAGCAACGCACGCCAAAGCTCGGCTTGCCAGCAACTGGCCGGCGGCAGCGGTTTGATCTCGCCTCTGACGCTGCGCAGTTGATGACGGCCCTCGGCCCAGTCCTCGAGCCAGTCGGCACGGTACACCTGGTATTGGTCGAAGAGATCGGCGAGGCGCTCGGAAAGCTGATAGCGCTTACGCAAGTCGGTGTCACGGGTGAGGAATCGCTGAAGCGGCTCGAAGTGCGGTCGCTCGATGACCTGCGGCAGCAGACGCATCAACCGCCATGTCAGCGGGGCTTTGTCGAGCAAGGACTTTGCCGGAATCTCGTCCCGCCCCAGCACCGTACGGTAGAGCTGCCACATGAAGCTGCCCGGCAATTGTACGTCGATGGCGGCGGCGATGCCGCAACCGCCCGAGTCATCCTCGCCGGGCTCCTCGGCCAGTGCCAGCTTCAGCCACTGGGCGATGCCGTTGCTTTGCACCAAAGCGATCTCATTCTCCAGGGGTGCCAGCGGATAACGCCGCATGACGCTCACCACCAGACTGCGCAGCTCGTCCAGGCTGTTGCTCTGAACAACCATGAATGCAGGGTTGAGGGACTGGGCGTCCGGCATGGAGGATTCCTTGGAGAAGAACAAAACCAGGGCAGAACATTAGCACTGTCGACTGATTGTGACAGCCGGACGGAGGCTGGGTGTGCTGTACGAACTTTCCTGCGGGCAAAACAAAACCCCAACCGCTTTCGCAGTTGGGGTTCCGGAATTTAATCTTGACGATGACCTACTCTCACATGGGGAAACCCCACACTACCATCGGCGATGCATCGTTTCACTTCTGAGTTCGGGATGGGATCAGG